>CAZANC010000069.1:0-14099 GCA_964486495.1 uncultured Occallatibacter sp. | reverse complement strand
CATTCGGGAACGCCAGCGGTGTCGACCGCAGCGGCGACAAGCCGCTCGTGGTCATTAAGCCAAGCGGCGTCGATTACGCTTCCCTGACCCCAGCCGACCTCGTCGTCGCCGATCTCGATGGCAACATTGTCGAGGGTGCGCTGCGTCCATCGAGCGATCTCGATACGCACACGCTGCTCTACCGCGAATTCCCTCAGATCGGTGGCATCGTCCACACCCACTCCGAGTTCGCAACGGCCTGGGCCCAGGCCTGCCGCGCCATCCCGTGTTTCGGCACCACCCACGCCGACTACTTTCGCGGTCCGGTTCCTGTCACTGAGCTGCTCACCGCCGAAGAGGTCACCTCAGGCTACGTTCGCAACACGGGCGCAGTCATCGTTCGGTGCTTCCGCTCGGGTAAACTCGATCCGGTTGCCGTCCCCGGCGTGCTCGTGGCGGGCCACGCCCCGTTTGCATGGGGTAAAGACCCGGCAGAGGCTGTCGAGCACGCCGACGTCCTTGAGTACATCGCCCGGCTCGCTTTTCGCAGTATGCTGCTGGGAGCGCCGGAGGCCGGAATTCCCCGACACCTCTCGGATTATCACAACCTTCGCAAGCATGGCCCAAAGGCAACGTACGGACAGCGCTGACCCAGAATCAGCTCCCGTGTATACCTGGCCAGCTCGCGGCCATCCGGGCGCGATTTCATGTACCAAAATCCGCAAAGGACCGTTAAGCGGAACTCTTTTGTTTTCGGTCATTTGACCGTTGGCCAGCCGCGGGTCATCGATCTACTATTTTCCATAGATTGATTCTGTTCTGTGGAGGCCTGATCTTGTTTCTTGCACTTCCGATGTGATCTACTTCACCTCAGGTTGACATTTATTGGCAACCCAAAGTCCATATCACGCTTGTTCTCAGACGATTGGCCTGAGACCTTTGGCTTAGGGCCGCATCCCCCCTGCGTGGCAACCGACGTGCTAGTAAAACGAATAAAGCAGGAAATTCCCGCTCATGGAGACAAGCCTTCTCAACCGCGTGCAAGCCACGCTGCTGGCCTTGGCCACAGCCGCGCTGTTCGTGTTGGCGGTGCTGAATCTTCTTGAGCAGCGCCAGTTTCCGCAGCCCGACGATGGCGTGTGGTGGGGCGAGGCCAACGGTGGCCTGCAAGCTGAAAAGGTTCTTCCTGATAAACCCGGACAGCGCGCCGGCATCCAAGTGGGAGACCTGCTGACGGGAGTCAGTGAATCGCCTACCTCAGACGTTACGACCGTCACGCTGGTCGCCGGCCTGGAACGCGCGCTTTATGCCGCCGGTCCTTACGGCCAAGTCTACTACACCATCACGCGTGACGGCATTCCTCTTGAGACGCCGGTCAAGGTGATCCCCGAACCGTTGGATCGCAGTCTCGAGTTCGGCCTGCGGATCATCGGCCTCATCTATCTGATTATCGGCTTCTATGTCCTTTTCCGCCGCTGGGGCGCCCCCCGCGCGACGCACTTTTACCTCTTCTGCCTGGTTTCTTTTGCGCTCTACGCGCTGAAGTACACCTCCAAACTTGACACTCTGGACTGGATCGTCTTTTGGACGAATGTTGTGGCCGAGGCGCTGCAGCCTGCGCTCTTCCTGCACTTCGCGCTCAGCTTTCCCGAGGAGCGATTCAAGAATCTCCGCCGCCGCTGGCTGCTGCCCCTGATCTACGCGCCCGGCGTGGGAATGCTTGCCCTGTGGCTCTGGTCCATTGGCACGCGCGAGGCCACGAAGCTCCTTCTCGACCGGCTCTACCAGATCGACACGGCATACGACGCGGTCTTCTACGTTGCCGCAGCGCTCCTCTTCCTGCGCAGCTACAGCCGCGCCACCACGCCGTTGCTGCGCCAGCAGTTGAAGTGGGTTACGCGCGGCACCCTGCTCGCGGTTCTTCCTTTCACGTTTTTCTACGCCGTCCCCTATCTGCTGCACCTGAATCCGCCGCAGCTGCTCACCAACTTGGCCGGCCTTTCGCTGGTGTTTTTGCCGCTGACGTTCGCCTGGGCCATCGTCCGGTACCGGTTGATGGACACCGACCTGATCTTCAAGCGCGGCGTAGCCTACACGCTGGCCACCGGCCTCATCCTCGGCGGATACTTCGGGATCATCGCACTGATCGCGGAACTGGTTCACCAGCGTTCCCCCGAGGCCATCGGCAATTGGGCGTTCGCAATCGCCATTCTGGTCACGGCTGCCATCTTCGATCCCCTCAAGCGGCGCATCCAGAGCTGGGTTGATCGCGCGTTTGACCGCCATCGCTATGACTACCGCAGGGCGTTGGTCGAATTCGGGCGCGGTCTCGGCTCCGAGACCGACCCGCAGGCGCTGCTCAACTCCATCGTCGAGCAGTTGCCGCGCACGCTCCTCGTGGCGCGCGTGGCCATTTTCCTGGCACAGGATTCCGGCCGCCTGCGTCTCGCCGCCTCGCACGGCTTACCCGACGAGGTCAGCGCCGGGCAGAGCAACCTGTCCCTCGGCTTTCTCAGCTTCGACCGCGACGAGGATCACTCGCACATCTTTTTTGAGAACGCTCAAGCTGTTTTGCATTTGCCGCCGGACCAGCAACGCACCGCCGCGCTGCTGGACCTGAACTACTATCTACCCTGCCGGGTCGCTCCGGTGCAGCTCGAGAATGGCGAGGCCGCCAGCCGCACCATCGCTGTCATCGGCCTTGGCCGCACGCTGGGCGGCGACTTTTTGTCGAGCGAAGACGTCGAGCTTCTGGAATCCCTGGCCAGCTACATCGGCATCGCCTTGCAAAACGCCAGCCTCTACGCGCGTCTGGAAGAAAAGATCGTTGAGTTCGAGCGCCTGAAGGAATTCAACGAGAACATCGTCGAGTCCATCAACGTGGGCATCTTCGCCATCGACCTCAACGACCGCATCGAAAGCTGGAATGCACAGATGGAGGCGATGTACGCTATGAGCCGCAGCGAAGCGCTCGGCCAGGAACTAAGTTCCGTCTTCCCGTTGGAGTTCATCGAAGCGCTGGAAGGCTTCGGCAGCGATCCGGGAGTGCACCACCTCTACAAGTTCCGACTGACGACGCGCGCCGGCGAGTTGCGCACGGCAAACATCGCCATTGCGCCGTTGCTCTCGCGCGATTTTGTTCCCGTGGGGCGCATCGTCCTGGTCGACGACATCACCGAGCGCGTCGCGCTTGAAACCCAGCTTGCCCAGGCCGACAAGCTCAGCTCCATCGGCCTGCTTGCCGCAGGCGTCGCACACGAGATCAACACGCCGCTCGCGGTCATCTCCTCCTACGCGCAGATGCTGGCCAAGCAGTTGCGCGGCGACGCGCGCCTCAGCCCCGTGCTCGACAAGATCACGCAGCAGAGCTTCCGCGCCGCCGAAATCGCCAACGGCCTGCTCAACTTCTCGCGCACTTCCACCACCGAGTTCCGATCCACGGATCTGAACCAGGTAGTCCGCGACACGCTGTCGCTGCTCGAGCACCAGTTCAAGACAGCGCAGATTCTTGTCGATCTCGAGCTCGCCGACGAGCTGCCGCCGATCCACGGCAACCCCGGCAAACTGCAGCAGGTATTCCTCAACCTTTTGTTGAACGCCAAGGACGCCATGCCGGGAGGCGGGCGCCTGCGCGTTACCACTCTGGTCAACAGCCACGTTGAAGCCGTCATCTCCGACTCCGGCTCCGGCATCGCACCTGAACACCTCAAGCGCATTTACGATCCTTTCTTCACCACCAAGAACATGCCTGGTGACCGCCGGGGCACCGGCCTCGGCCTCTCGGTTTCGTACGGCATCATTCAGGAACACGCCGGCAAAATCCATGTCGAAAGCGCAATCGGCGCCGGCACGACATTTCACCTTGAGTTTCCGCTGTTAAGGAATTCTGTTCATGCCTGAGCCTACTGCTGAGGACACAATACCCGTGAACGCGCCTGTCTCCGCGCCTGCGTCTGACGGCAGTTCACCGGCCGCTTCGATTCTTGTTGTTGACGACGAGGCCGGCATTCAGGAATCGCTCGAGGTGTTGCTGTCGCTCGAGAACTACGCCGTCAAGACCGCGGCCAACGGCGAGGACGGCCTGCGCATGCTCGATCAGTCGAGCTTCGACCTCGTCCTGCTCGACCTCGCGTTGCCCGGCCAGAGCGGCATCGAGCTTCTGCCTCAATTCAAGGACCGCCAGCCCGATCTTCCCGTCATCATGATCACCGCGTATGGCACCGTCGATAACGTCGTCGAGGCCATTCGCGCCGGCGCGGAAAATTTCATCCAGAAGCCATGGGACAACGAGAAGCTTCTGGCCGACATCCGCTCCGCGGTCGCACGTCACCGCGCCGAGGAAGAGAATCTTCAGCTCAAGCGCACCCTCAAGCAGCGCTACAACTTTGCCAACATTGTTGGCAAAAGCGAGTTAATGCTCCGTGTCTTCGATCTGGTTGCGCAGGTCGCTCCAAGCCGTTCCACGGTCCTGATCCAGGGCGAGAGCGGAACGGGCAAGGAGATCATCGCCAAGGCCATCCACGCCAACTCGCCACGCCGCGACAAGCCATTCGTCCCAATCAACACCGGCGCCATGCCATCTGAGCTGCTCGAGTCCACGCTCTTCGGACACGTCAAGGGCGCGTTCACTTCCGCTGTTGCCTCAAAGAAAGGCCTCTTCGAAGTCGCCAACGGCGGCACGCTGTTCCTCGACGAGATCGCCACCATGGGCCTCGACACGCAGTCAAAAATTTTGCGCGTGCTGCAGGACAAGCGCTTCATGCACCTCGGAGGTATTCAGGAGCTTCAGGTGGACGTGCGCATCCTCGCCGCCACCAACGTCGATCTCCGCCAGGCGGTGCGCGATGGCCGCTTCCGCGAGGATCTGTTCTACCGCCTGAACGTCATCACGGTTGACCTGCCGCCGCTGCGCTCCCGCCGCGAGGATATTCCGCTGCTGGCCCAACACTTCCTCGATTTCTATGCTACTGAGAACAACTTCGCTCCGCGCAAACTCTCCACCGACGCCATGCGCGCCCTCATCGATTACGACTGGCCGGGCAATGTCCGCGAGCTTGAGAACGCCATCGAACGCGGCGTCGTGCTCTCCTCCGGTCCGCTGATCGGCGCCGAGCTTCTCCCCGGGCAGATCACAGGCCGTAGCTTCCAGGACGCGCTCCTCGAGCACAATCCGAACTCTTCGCTCTTCGATATCCTCGAAGTCATTGAGCGCCGCATCATCATCGAAAAACTCGAGCGCTGCAACTGGAACCAGACTGAGGCCGCTGAGCAGTTCCGCATCCCGCTATCCACGTTGAACCAGAAGATCAAGCGCCTCAACATCGAGATTCGCAAGCGGGGCAGGGAATAGGAACTCAAGGAGTAGCCAATAGGGAATGGAGAATAGAAAACCTTGCTTGGCTAACAGTCGTCGATCTGCTGACAACTGACCACCGACCGCCAAAAGCTGAGCTCCAACCACTGCGAACCACGAACTGTGAGCTGTTTATGCCCTACTTCCTCTTCAAATCCGAACCCGCCGTCTACTCCTTCGACGACCTGCTGCGAGACGGCGAAACCGCGTGGGATGGCGTCACGAATCCTACCGCCGTCAAGAATCTGCGCGAAATGAAATCGGGGACGAAGTGGATCTTCTACCACACCGGCGATGAACGCACCGCAGTAGGCACGGGCACGGTTCTCAGCGTCGACGCGGCTGACCCGAAGGTCCCCATCGTGCGCGTGAAGGCAGGCAAGCGCCTCAAAAATCCGAAAACACTCGTCCAAATCAAAGCAGAAAAGCTCTTCGCGCGTTCGCCGTTGTTGCTCATGGGCCGGCTTTCGGTTGTTCCGCTCACGAAAGAGCAGTGGGATTGGTTTGTGGGATGAAGGTGCAGGGAGCGGGGAGCTTCTATCTCCCTTGTCCCTCCAGCCACGCCTTCGTGTTCAGCAATTGCCGCTGATCCAGCGCCCACACCTTGCCCGTCATCTCGTCCGGCGCGCGGCCCTCGCGAGCCGACTTCTCAAACTCGCTGGCCATGGCCTGCATTTTCGCGTCCAGGTCGTCGAGAAAGTTCAGTACCAGCGCCTCCGGAATCATGGGCAGCTTGGGCGAACCGAACTCCAGTTTGCCGTGGTGCGACAGAATCATATGCAGCACCAGCGTGCGCAGCCGGTCGGGGAATCCGGGCAGCCCGGCGATCGTCTTCTCCGCCAAATCTACGCCCATTTGGATATGCCCCAGCAGCACGCCTTCTACGGTGTAGTCGAATCCTGTGTTCCAGCTCAGTTCGCGGATCTTTCCGATGTCGTGCAGAATCACGCCCGTGACAAGCAGATCGCGGTCGAGCATCGGGTAGTGCGCGGCTACGCGATCGGCGAGCCCCAGCAAACTGATCACGTGTTCGAGCAGCCCGCCCAGCCATGCATGATGCAGTTGCCGCGCGGCCGGCGCCTCGCGAAAAGCCTGCGCGATGGGTGCATCGGTGAGCAGCGCATTTAACAGCCGCTTCAGGTCGGGATTGGTCACGCTCGCGATGCTTGCCTCGAGCATCCGCCACAGCTCGCCCACATCGCGGCTCGTCGCGGGCAGCATGTCCTTCTTGTCCGCTTCGCTGTCGAGAGCCTTGCGCAGCTGATCCACTTTCAACTGTGCGCGATCGTCGAAACGCGACACGCTGCCGCGCACCTTCACCATGTCGCCGCGGTCGAAGTCTTTGGCGATCCGCGGGTCGCCCAGTTCCCACACGCGACCCTCAATTTGCCCCTTCTTATCGCCGAGTGTCAGGCTGAGGTACGGTTTGTTTTGTCTAGTGGTGCGCTGCTGCTTGGCAAGCACGAGAAAGAAGCTGTCGAACAGCTTGCCCTCGTCGAAGCCCATCAAATCGTCAATATAGATGTCTTTCACTCTGCCGAGAAGCTTAACGCAATTCTCCGGCTCTGCCAAAGGCGCCGCCCGGAAGCGCGAATCACGCTGCTCCAAAAACAGTGCGGGCCCGGGAATCCGTTCCCAGGCCCAGACTATTGGATTGACGGAATCTCGAAGTTATTGTGGCGTCGCCGGCTGAGGCTGGTCAGGATGGTCTGAAGGCGCAGGCGCTCCCGGCACAGGAGGAATAGGCGTTGGCTGTTGCGCAGGCTTCGGCTGCGTTTCTTCTTCGCTCTTCTTCTTGTTCGCGATGCGAGTCTTTCCCTCGGTCGCAGTCGACGCCTTTTTCTTCTTCTTCGATGGTTCTCCCGGCAGACCCAAAGGAGCTGACTGGGTCTGCTGATCGGCTACCTCGGACGCATTCGGCGGCGCAGGCCCGGTTGCACCCGCCTGTCCGGCGTTGCCTGCTGTCTTGGCCGTCTTAGGCTGTCGTGCGCGCGCGCTGAAACGCGTCTTCTGCGTTGGCGCGGTCGGCTCCAGCGGGTTCGCAGGCTGGTCGGCATTCGAAGCTGTCTCAGGCAGCGCGCCCGCATTCTCCGTGGCTGAGTTTGCCGTCGCGGAGGGCAGCGTCTCGCGTGGAGCCTGCCCGAAGCGGATCTTTTCTTTCTTGCCGGGCTTCTGGGTAGCTGCTTCTTCCTTCTTGCTCCCCTTCTTCTTTTTGTTGGTTGCCGGGGTGGGCGTGGCTGCCGGAGGCGCCGGCGCTGCGCTGGACTCGTTGGGCACCGCGGCCGGCGGCGCAGCCGCACCCGATTTCTCCCGGAAGGTGTGGGTGCTCTCGCGGAACCGGGTCCTCTCCACCTTGGCTTTCTTCTTCGGCGCCGGTGGCACATATGCGCTGAAGCTGATGCTTGAATGCAACTCGGCGGGTGTTGCGCCGGCGTCTACATATCCCTGCTTGATCTGGATGAATGCCTGATCCCTCATCTGGCTCAGATAATCGCGAATAGCCGGATCCATCAGGCTCATGTAATACGCCTGCTCCACGTCCTCCTGAACATCCTTGTACGGCCGCGGGCCACCCGGGGTATGCTGCACGACTTTAAGGATGATGTAGCCCTGCCGCGTGAGAATCGGCTCGGTGTATTGGCCTGACTGCAGATCGAACGTCTTGTCCTCAAGTACTTTGGGAAGTTGGCCCCGCTTGTACTGGCCCAGATCGCCGCCGGAGGCCGCCGTGGAGCCTTCGCTGAAGCTCCGCGCCAACTGCGCAAAGTCTCCGCCCGCGTGCAGCCGGGCCTCAATGTCGTCGGCCTTTGCTTTGGCCGCCGCAACCTTCGCAGCATCATCGGATCCCTCGGTCCCGGTGGAAATCAAAATTTCGCCCAACCGCACGCTCTCCGGCTGTGCGTAATCCTTTTTGTGCTCCTCGTAGAACCGCTCCGCCTCGCCGGGCGTCATCTGGATGTGCTCGCCAACCTCCTGCCGCATCACCTGCTGGGTGATGATCTGGTTGCGGATGCTGGCCTTGAAGTCCTCGAAGGACACTCCCTGGTCTCTGGCCGCCTTCTCCAGATCGTCAATCGATTCCAGGTTGTACTGCTTGCGGATCTCATCAAGTTTCTTGACCAGTTCCGTCTCGCCGGTGATATCCAGTTCCTTGCCCTTAGAGAGCCATAGTTGCTGGTCGATAAGATTGCGCAGCAGATCCTTGCGCTGCGCCGCCATCTCCTGCATCGATGCGTGCTGCTGCTGTCCTTCCTGGTCCAGTTCGGCCTCAGCACGGTCGTAGTCTGACTTGGTGATGATCTGGTCGTTGACGCGGGCGACGATGTCCTCGACGGTCGTGCCGCCATAGGGGCTCTCCGGTTCGTTCGCCTGGCCGAGTGCCAGGCTGGGGCACACCAGCAGCGCCACGCCAAGCGCAAACGCCGTAAATCCGCGAAAATGTAACAAATTCATAGAATCGACGTCTGGCCGTGAGCCCGATAACCGCTTTCCTGGTGCCTGGTGCATAGACGCAATTGTAAATGCCGGGAGAGCCATAACGAAAAGCGGAGGCCCGACCATGGCAGGCGGACAACCCTCCGGAACTTGCTTTATCGCGCCCCAAACCTCGGTAACCCGGCTACCCGCCCGCCTGAGCGCACGTCAAATGCAGCGGTGCTATACTTTAGCCGAAGACGGCCTCGCGGCCTCAGTGCGAGCGGTTCTTCCATCTCCTGGCCTTGCCAATCACGGGCAAGGTCAATTTTTATCGAGCGGAAATCCGGCATTGGCTGGATTCGCTCGCAGGCGATGGAAAGTCCGCCCTCTCGAGTCCGCGGCAGGCGGCCGTCTGGAGGTTCGGTTTGCCAATGAATTCCCGTGCCCGCCGCGCGCTTTTCGCCTTGGGTGTCTTTTTTGCAGTCTGTGCCGTAGCCGGCACGGTGCTCGAGCGCCGCGTAGGCGCCCAGTCATCGCAGGACGAGAGCCAGCTCCGCGACAGCCTCAAGGCCTTCACCGACGTTTACGCGATCGTGGAGCAGAACTACGCCGAGCCCCTCACCCCGGATAAGGCCGACGATGTTATCTACGATGGCGCCATCCCCGGCATGTTGCAGATCCTTGACCCGCACTCGCATTTCTACGATCCCAAGGCCTATGCCCGCCTGCGCGAAGACCAGCGCGGCCACTACTACGGCGTCGGCATGGTGATCCAGCAGCAGAACGACAACAACGGCAAGAGCAATGTCTACGTCGTTACTCCATACGAGGACACGCCCTCGTTCCGCGCGGGCATTCATCCGGGCGATCAAGTTGCTGCAGTCGACGGGAAGTCCACTGACGGCTGGTCGTCTGACCAGGTTGCGAAAGCGTTGAAAGGACCCAAGGGCACGCACGTTCAGGTCACGATGGTTCGTTACGGCCAGGCCAAGCCGCTGGTCTTCGACCTCATTCGCGATGAGATTCCGCATCCCTCCATCGATCTCAAATTCGAAATTCGACCCGGCATCGGATACATTCATCTGTCCCAGTTCCAGGAAACCACCGGCCAGGAGATGGACGAGGCGATCGACGGCTTCGGCGACCTGAAGGGCCTGGTGCTCGATCTGCGCGAGAATCCGGGCGGCCTCCTAAGCCAGGCCGTGGATGTCTGTGACCACCTGCTCGTCAAGGGCCAGAACATCGTCTCGCAGCGTGGCCGCGCCTACTCCGATCAGAACTATGTCGCGACGCACGGCAACGACGGCAAGACCTTCCCGATCGTCGTGCTGGTCAACCGAGACACCGCCTCGGCGGCCGAGATCGTCTCAGGCGCGCTGCAGGACCACGATCGCGCCCTCATCGTAGGCGAAACCACCTTCGGCAAGGGCCTGGTGCAAACCGTCTACAACCTCAGTGAGGACTCCGGCCTCGCCTTGACTACCTATCACTACTACACGCCGTCTGGACGCCTCATCCAGCGCAATTACGCTGGCGTCTCGCTCTACGACTATTACAACCACGCCGGCGGCGGCCCCACGCCCTCCGACTCCTCCAGCCGCGAGGTGAAGCTGACTGACTCTGGCCGCACAGTCTACGGCGGCGGCGGCATCACGCCCGACGAGAAAATCGAGCCGCCCACGACCAACCGCTTCGAGGATGAGTTGGTCTACAAAGACGTCTTCTTCCACTTCGCGCCGGTCTACGTGGCCACGCATCCCATCGACAAAAGCTTCCAGGTCGACGCCACAGTCCTCAACGACTTCAAGAAATTCCTCACCAGTCAGGATGTTGACTGGACGGACGGCGATATCGATGGCGTCTCCGACTGGATCAAGGCGCAAATCAAGAAGGACATCTTCACCATTCAGTTCGGCCAGCTCACCGGCTTGCGTGTCATCGCCGATTATGACCCGATGGTCCAGAAGGCCCTTACCTACATGCCCGAAGCCCAGGCACTTGAAGACAGCGCGCACAAGGTATTGGCGGAAAAGGCTCAAGCCCGCAATGAGCCGAGCGCGGGCAGCGCGGCCCAGCCCTGAGTTCCGTTTACCGTTTCAGACAAAGCAAAAGGCCATCCCTGTGGGATGGCCTTTGTTATTGTTGACGCCCTTAAGCGCGCCGGCTTGGCGCGGAGCACACCGACACTCTTCCTAGGCGGGCTCATTGGCCGCGGCACGAATCAAGCGCTTGCGCCCATCGCTACTTCGGCGGCGGCGGAGGCGCGAAGATTTCGCGCTTGCGTCCCGGTTCTGGTTTCGGCTTAGGCTTGGGAGCCTTCTTGACTTCTTTCTTACCCCTATCTTTGTTTCCCATGTATGCAAGCATGACACAGAAGGTCCGCGGCTGAAAAGGGCCAATGCGCTCGCACGCGCCCGTTATTCTGAAAGAACCATGACCAGCTCAGCCAGGCCTCTTCACCGCGTCGCCGTGTTTTGTGGATCGGCCTTCGGGAACAACCCGGCTTTTCGCGCTGAGGCAACAGCTCTGGGCACCGCTATCGCGAGGGGCGGCATAGGACTGGTCTACGGCGGAGCCTGTCGCGGGCTGATGGGCGCAGTGGCTGACGCGGCGCTTGCGGCCGGCGGGGAAGTGATCGGCGTATTGCCCGAGGCGCTCAGTGGCCGCGAGATCGCGCACAACGGTCTCACTTCGCTCGAGCTTGTCTCCACTATGCACGAGCGCAAGGCGCGCATTCATGAGCTCTCCGACGCCATCCTCGCGCTGCCGGGCGGCTACGGCACGCTCGACGAATTGCTCGAGGCGATCACCTGGGCGCAGATCGGCCTCCACGCGAAGCCGTGCATCCTGATCAATACGCTCGATTATTGGAACGGCCTGCTCGCCTTCCTCGACACGGCTGTCGACGCCGGATTCATCGAAGCAAAGAATCTCACCCTCGTCCGCGTAGCCGCCAATGCCGCCGAGGCGATTGCCTTGGCCATGAACCACGCGTGAGCCGCACTTCATCCGCCGTGTTCGGCGGTATTATGCCCTTATGTCGACAAAGCTTCGTTTCGGCGTGCTCAGCACCGCCAATATCGGTCTGAAAAAAGTGATCCCCGCCATGCAGCAGGGCGAGCTTACTACCGTTACCGCTATCGCGTCGCGCGATCTGGCCAAGGCCCGCGAGGCAGCCGCGAAACTCGGGATTCCCACGGCCTACGGCTCCTACGAGGAGCTGCTCGCCGATCCCAACATCGACGCCATCTACAATCCGCTGCCTAACCAGCTCCATGTTCCGTGGACGACGAAGGCCGCCGAGGCCGGCAAGCACGTACTCTGCGAAAAGCCGCTGAGCATGACCGTGGCCGAGGCCAAAACGCTGCTCGATGTGCGCGCCCGCACCGGCGTCAAGATCTGCGAAGCGTTCATGATCCGCAGCGCGCCGCAATGGCTGCGCGTGCGCCGGCTTCTCGACGAGGGCCGAATCGGAGAGATTCGCGCCGTTAATGCGCACTTCAGCTACTTCAATGTGGACGCGGCGAACATTCGCAACCAGATTGAGACAGGCGGCGGCGCCGCGTACGACATCGGCTGCTACTGCATTCAAGCGTCGCGCTTTGCTTTCGGCCGGGAGCCGCGGCGCGCGGTTGCGCTTGTCGATCGCGATGTGCAGATGGGCACCGACCGGCTGACCTCGGCGATGCTCGACTTCGGCTCCGGCCACGCCATCTTTACGTGCAGCACACAGCAGATCCCGTTTCAGCGGGTCCAGATTCTGGGCACGCGCGGCCGCATCGAGATCGAGATTCCCTTCAACGCGCCGAGCGACCGGCCCACGCGGCTCTTCATCGATGCGACCGGCGACCTCAGCTTCAGCGGAATCACGATGGAATCTTTCCCCTCATCCGATCAGTACACGCTGCAAGGAGACGCATTTGCGAGAGCAGTTCAGGAGAAAACCGAGGTTCCTGTGCCACTCGAAGATTCGATCGGCAACATGGCTGTCATCGAAGCCATCTTCCGCTCAGGAAAATCGGGCGAGTGGGAAACGGTGCAACAGTAAGAGGACACTCCCGCCACGAGCCCTCGCCAGCCTCCTGACTCTGGCCGACCGAGACTGTGAGACTGTGAAACTGTGAAACTGTGGACGCAAGCTACTGATTCTAAATGTTCCACAGTTTCACAGTTTCACAGTTTCACAAAACAGGTAGGGGGGGTGGGGCGCGGAAGTAGGGGGGGGGGGGGGGGGGGGGGGGGGGGTGGGAGGGGGGGGGGGGGGGGGGTAAAACAGGGAGCAAGGGAGCGGAGAAGCAGGGAGCAAGGGAGCGAGAAAAACAGGGAACAGAAAGAGAGCCAATAGCCAGTAGCCGTGATTGCTATTTCGTCAATCATGGGACTCGGGTGAGTCGAGGAGAGAGTGGTTAGTGGGTTGCGGTTGGTGGTTTGAAGGGCCGCGAGCGGAGGGGCTGGCAGCTTCGGATCGCGAGTCGTGAGTCGTGAGTCATGGACCGGGGACATGGCTGACAGGTTGGACTGGAACGCGCCTGACGGGGAGATCTCTGACGCTGCGCAGATGTGTCCTGGTCGATTATTGCCGACGATGAATTTGGGATTTCTGACCATGAGTTTGGGATTCGTGACCATGAATCAAGCGTAGCAAATTGCGGGAAATAACCGGCAAACTTCACTGGGATCAGAGATCAGGGGTCAGAGATCAGAAAAGACAAGAGTTAGGCCGGAGTTGGCAGCGGTTGGAGTTGTCCTGGGGGCTTGACATTGCTGACGAGGGAGAGCGTCCGGGCCTTGAAGGCCAAGGTGTGCACCCTTCGGTTTCAGGAGCCTGAAGGCTCCTGCTCCCTCCGATTGTTGGGCGGACCCTGGCGGCGTGGACGCCGCCAGTACAGCCGGCCAGGAGGCCGGCGTTACAAGGGGCGTTAAGCGGCCGCACACGCGCGCAGATCGCGGATGAGCGCGTCGATGCGAGCCGGTTCGCTGTCCCAGGCAAACATGAAGCGCGCTGCTCCACCGATGAAGGTGTAGAAGCTCCATCCCCGCGCATGAAGTTCGGTGAGCACCTTCTCCGGCGCCTCAATGAACACCGCGTTGGCTTCGACGGGCTGCGCCAACCGCACGCCGGGAATTCCGGCAATCTGAGACGCGAATTGCAGTGCGCAGCGATTGGCATGCTCGGCGTTGCGCAGCCACGCCCCGCCCTCCAGCATTCCAACCCATGGCGCCGAAAGAAACCGCATCTTGGCCGCCAATTGCCCTGCCTGCTTGCAGCGGTAGTCGAAATCCGTGGCCAAAGAGCGATCGAAGAACAGCACCGCTTCTCCCATTGCCATGCCGTTTTTTGCACCGCCAA
>CAZANC010000068.1:0-14127 GCA_964486495.1 uncultured Occallatibacter sp. | reverse complement strand
GTTTACGCGTGATCTCGCCGATGGCCCGCAGTTGGCTCGCGGAAACAATCCCGTTGGGAATGCCGATCCGCATCATAAACCATTCGGTGGCCAGGCCTTCCCCGCCCTTACCGCCCGTCGCGCCCACGCCATCGCCCTGCGTGTACACGCCCCACCATTTGAAATAGAAGGAGGCCCATTCGGGCACCACGCTCGAGCGCCCTGCGCGCGCGAACGCGCGAATTTCGTCAAATGCCGCCCACGGGTTCTTTTCGCGCTTCAGACGCTCAGACTTTTGGGCTTTGGTTTCTTTTGGCGCCGGTATTTCGCTCATCTTCTGTCTTCTCTTTCGTTTCGCTCAAATGAAATGCCCGCGAGAGCTTTTGGCTCAATCGCGGGCATCGGGGAAACCGTGGACTTTTGTTCGGAAGTTCAGACCCAGGTCACCCTAGCCGCGCGAGCGGCTTACACGAGCGACAACAGGCCATTGCTTCCATGCTCAGAATATTAGACTTATCTGGTCCGATTTGCAATCCTCGACGCGATTCAAGGAAGGAACGGCAGGACTTACGCGCCGGCAGCGCCCGTATTCAGTTCCGCAAGAATCTCGTATGTGGCCGTCTCGGCCGCTTGGGCGCACTCGATCGACAGCTCCATCGAAATCGGCTGTCTGGGATCGATGGCAATCGCGTACAAAACCACTTCACGCGTTCCGCCCTGCATGTAGAAGGCGTCGAGAAGATCCTTGACCCCGATGTCGTGTGCCGTCAGAGTCGGCGGATAGTCCTTTGAAAAGCGCGGCGTCGTGCGCGTTACCGTCCCGGGAGGGTTTCCGTCCGCCGCTGCATCAATCAGAATGATATGGTCGGCATTTTCGAGCGGCTCCAGCAGAATGAAGCCGCCGGTCCCGCCGTCCAGGCACTCCACCCCAGCTGGCAATGTCTCCGCAGCCAGCGCGCGCACTACATGGACGCCAACGCCCTCATCGCCCATGATGACGTTGCCCAGGCCCAGTACCAGCGTCTTCTTAAGGCTTTTTGGATTCTCCGTCACTGCGCACCCTATCGAACTTCCACCCGCCGATAATTGAGCTTACCGTACCGCGGCCCTCGATGTAATCGTGATAGAACGACAGATAAATATGGATGACGACGAAGGTGACGAAGAACCACAGGAACAAATGGTGCCAGAAACGCACCCCAGCATCGCCGCCCAGCAGCGGCACCACCCAAGTGAACATCCTCGGCACCCACGACGAACTCATCGAAGAGTAGAGCGCAAAACCGGTGATGGTCTGAATGCAAAATGCAATAAACGTCAGGAAGTAGATCAGGCCGGCCAGCGCGTTGTGCCCGGTAGAGATTGGACCGTGCATCTTCGTTTCCAGGACGTCGGCCTTAACGACGTCGACAATCTCTTGCCGTTGCGCGTGTCTCAGCGGAAAAAAGGCGCGCCAGCTTGCGTACTTGTTGCCTGCGAAGCCCCAGTAAAGCCGCGCCAGAAAGTTGAAGACGTAGACGTATGCGGCTGCAAAATGGATAAATCGCACCCAGCCGAACCAGTATTGCTGGTACGCCTCTGACGCGTACGCGATGTGAACTGGGCGGCCGATCATGTAACCTGTCACGCACAGCAGCGTCAGCGCGATCGCGTTGATCCAGTGGTATGCGCGAACCGGCAGTTCCCACACGTACACGCGCCTGTACTCAACCGGCGCCCCGCCGTTCAGCTTGAAAACGTCTCGTACACGAGTGCTCTGTGTGCTCATCGCTATTACTCGAATGAAACCTGGTTGAGGTGCCTTCCCTGCGGATCGTATAGATGCACGGCGCAGGCCAGGCACGGGTCAAAGGAATGGATAGTGCGGATGATCTCCACCGGCTGCTCCAGATTCGCCACCGGCGTCCCGATCAGCGACGCCTCAAACGACGACCGTTGCTGCTTTCCGTCGCGCGGCGATCCATTCCAGGTCGTCGGCACAACCAGTTGGTAATTCTCAATCGCGCCGTTGTGAATCTTGATCCAGTGCGCCAGCGCTCCGCGTGGAGCGTCCACCAGGCCCACCCCTTCGCAATCCGCAGGCCACGACTTCGGCTCCCACTTCTCGCCGTTGAAGGTGGACACCTCGTTGATCTTCACTCGATCCATCAACGAGGCGTCGAACTCCTTCAGCCAGATCATGGCCAGCGCCGCATCGATGCCGCGTGCCGCCGTCCTTCCCAGCGTCGAGAACAGCGCACCGACTGGCACGTTGAGCTTGCCCAGCACCATGCCGACCGTTTCCTTCACGTCTGCGTGACCGGACGCATACGACACCAGCAGCCTTGCCAGCGGTCCCACTTCCATCGCATTGTCCTTCCAACGCGGCGTCTTCAGGAACGAGTATTTGTCGTAGCCTTCCAGGCTTTCGAACGGGGGCTTCGGTCCGCTGTATGCGATGTTCGTCTCGCCGGCCCACGGGTGCAGGCCCACGCTGTCGCCCCCGTCGTACTTGTACCAGGAGTGTGCGATGTACTCCTTGATTTCCTGCGAATCGCGCGGATTCACCGGATACACCGTGCTCAGATCGCGATTGAGGATCGCGCCCCGCGCGTATTTGAACGACTCCGGATGGTTGTAGCCGTTGGTCGGGAACTCGCCGTAGCAGAGATAGTTGTGCAGCCCGCCGCCATAATTGGCCCAGTCCTTGTAGAACGACGCCACGGCCAGCAGATCGGGAATATAAACCTGGTTGATGAACTCGTCTGCCTGCCCGATGAGACGCGACACCAGGTTCAGACGGTCCGAGTTGATCGCCGCCACTTCGTTCATGTTGATCGAGCACGGCACTCCGCCGACCAGATAGTTGGGGTGCGGATTCTTGCCGCCAAACACGGCGTGAATCTTCACCACTTCCTTCTGCCACTCCAGCGCATCCAGATAGTGAGCCACGCCGATCAGGTTCACTTCCGGCGGCAGCTTGTACGCCGGATGGCCCCAGTAGCCGTTGGCGAAGATGCCCAGTCCGCTCGCCGCAAAGGCCTTGATCTTGTCTTGCACCGCGGAAAAATAGGCAGGCGTATTCTTATCCCACTGCGAAAACGACTGCGCCAGCTCCGCGGCCTTTTTGGGATCGGCCTTGAGCGCGTTCACGATGTCCACCCAGTCCAGCGCGTGCAGGTGATAGAAGTGGATCACGTGATCCTGCACGTACTGCGTGGTCAACATAATGTTGCGGATCAGCTCCGCCGTCGGCGGCACGCTGACGCCCAGCGCATCTTCTACCGAGCGCACGCTGGCCAGAGCGTGCACTGTTGTGCACACGCCGCACACGCGCTCCGTGATGGCCCAGGCATCGCGCGGATCGCGGCCCATCAAAATCTTTTCCAGGCCGCGAACCATCGTCCCGGCGCTAA
Organism: uncultured Occallatibacter sp.; assembly: GCA_964486495.1. Taxonomy (GTDB): domain Bacteria; phylum Acidobacteriota; class Terriglobia; order Terriglobales; family Acidobacteriaceae; genus Telmatobacter. The sequence goes on along the minus strand of CAZANC010000068.1, from coordinate 10,753 downwards.
ATGCGTCCGTGATGACGCCGTTCTCCACCACCGCTTCAATCCGCAGGTGGCCTTCAATGCGAGTGACAGGATCGACAATGACGCGCGTGGCCATAACTGTTTACTTCTCCTTCTCATCTTCGGTGTGCACTTCCGCAATCACATTGCGCTTGCGTATGTTGGTCACCACCGCGTGCGCCGCAACTCCGGCCAGCGTGGCCACTCCAACTGCGGTGCCGATGGTATCAGCCGTGCTTTCGATGCCGAATCCGGGGAACGATGCCAGGTGCTGATAGAACGGGCCGTTGTCCCAGAAGCCCGCTTCGCTGCAACCGATGCACCCGTGCCCTGACTGGATGGGATAGCTCGTGCCCTCGTTCCACCTCGTCACTGAGCAGGCGTTGTAGGTCGTCGGGCCCTTGCAGCCCATCTTGTACAGGCAATATCCCTTGCGCGCATTCTCGTCGTCGAACGCCTCTACAAACAACCCGGCGTCGTAGTTCGGCCGGCGATAGCAAGTGTCGTGCACGCGCCGCCCGTAAAACTCCTTGGGCCGCCCCTGGCTGTCGAGCGCCGGAATCTGACCGAGCACCAGCAAGTGCGTCACCACGCCCATCATCACGTCCGCAATCGGCGGGCAACCCGGCACATTGATCACCGGCTTGTTCACCAGTTTGTAGATCGGCGTGGCTCCAGTCGGGTTCGGCTTCGCCGCCTGCACGCATCCATTCGACGCGCAGCTTCCCCATGCCACAATTGCCGCCGCATCCGCGGCCACGGTCTGCAGAATCTGTTCCGCCGTCTTGCCGCCCACCATGCAGTAGACGCCCTCGTCCTTCGTGGGTACGGCGCCTTCCACCAGCACGATGTACTTTCCCTTGTTGTTCGCGATGGTGTCGCTCAGGCTCTTCTCCGCCTGGAACCCCGACGCCGCCATCAGGGTCTCGGTGTAGTTCAGCGAGAGCACATCGAGCAGCGCGTCCGCCACAATCGGGTGCGACGACCGGATAAACGACTCGCTGCAGCAGGTGCACTCCTGAAAGTGCATCCACACCACGGCCGGTTTTTCCTTCTTCTCGAATGCGGAAACAACCTGCGCCACGCCGCTCTGTGCCAAACCCGCCGCCGCGGCAGCCGCCGTGCAGAATTGCAGAAACTCTCTGCGGTTGTAGCCCTTCTGCTGCATCGATTCCCAAATAGTTCCGCCCATACCTACCTCGCTCGAACATCTATACCGGCGAATTCCCGAAGATTCAGGTCGTGGAGAGCGATCCAGGAGATCGCCGGTATATTGTGAGCGACGTTACTTACCAAAAAGTACACGTGGCTGTGAGCGTCATCACAGGTGTCGTGAATCACTTTTCGATCAGGAGGTAGCTGAGGCTTCGTGAGCTGAATCACATTCCGCGGCGAAGCTGAGGGGGCCCACCAGCGCGACGCAATTCAGTCTGATCTGCTAGCAGTGCTAGCATTGCTTGCATTGCTAGCACTCCCGTGCTAGCATCGTTTCATGGCCACCATCGTCATCCGCAAACTCGACGAAACCGTCAAGCGCAAACTGCAGATCCGTGCCGCCCGCAATGGCCGCTCCATGGAAGCCGAAGCGCGGGAAATGCTGCACGAATCTCTAGCCAAGGCACTCCGAGACGGCGACGAAGTCGATATTGGCACCGCGATCCACCGACGATTTGCCGCGCTTGGTGGCGTGGACCTGGACATCCCACCGCGCACATTTTCGAATCGGCCTTTGCCTAAGTTCGACTGATGATCCTGCTCGATACGAACGTTATTTCTGAAACGATGCGCGAGCGGCCCGATCCGGACGTCAGAGAGTGGCTTCGCCAGCACCCCCGCGCGAATGTGTGGACCACTTCCGTGGTCATTGCCGAATTGCTCGCTGGAATCGAATCCATGCCCTCTGGCCACAAGCAGAAGACGCTACGCGAAGCGGTGGAAGACATGATTGCCGAAGATTTTCACGGCCAGATGCTCACCTTCAATCTCCCTGCCGCACGCAAATACGCGCGGATAGTGGCCTCACGCCGGAAGATCGGCCGGCCGATCCGCGAAATGGATGCGCAGATCGCGGCCATCGCGCACGTGCATGGCGCTACACTTGCAACGCGAAATGTGGATGATTTTGCCGGCTGCGATGTAATCGTGGTTAACCCGTGGCAACCGAAAAAGGGAAAGTAGCGGCGCCCTACGCCGTCTTCTCTACCGGCGCCGCTGCTTTCTTTTGAGCCTTCTCCGTCACCCGCACAGGCCGCGTCGACGCCCACCAGGCGAGCGCAATCCCGATCAAAACCGCACCCGCGCTGGCCAGTTGCGCATTCGATAAACCACAAAGAACCTTGGGGTTGCGGCGGATAAATTCAACCAGAAAGCGAGCAATACCGCTCAACGCCAGGTACTGGCCCACAATGGCTCCCGTCGCGTGCGGCTTGCCCAGCCGTCGCCACAGCCACCAGCCAATCACGAGGCCTGCTCCGAGCTCGTACAACGGCGTCGGATAAACCGGATAATCAACTGGCTCGATCCCATTCGGAAAAGCCATTCCCCAGGCGCGAAACGCGAACCCGAAGATGTGCACCGGCTGGATCGCGATCCCATAGCAGCCGTCCCCGGAGAGAAAGCACCCGATCCGCCCCACGCCATACCCGATCGCCGCGGCGGGAGCCAGCAAATCCAGCGTGCGCAGGACGCCAATCTTTGCCCGCCAGCCCATCAGCACCAGCGCCGCGATGCCGAAGGTCAATCCGCCATACCACGCAAATCCGGCGTTATCCCACAAAACCCGCCAGTGTTCAGCCCGGAATTCCTCCGGCGAATCGAGCACGTGCCATATCTTCGAGCCAATCAGGCCCACCACAAGGGCAACGGCCACCATCCCCACGGCATCCGCGCTGATGTGCGCCCGCTTGAACGCCCGGTCGGCCACGATCGCCGCAATCACAACCGCCAACCAGAGCATCAGCCCGAAAGTGGGCAGGTTGAAAGACCCAATGTGCAGATAAGGAATCATCTCTCTTCAAGTATAGACGTGGGCCAGCCCCGATTCGCCGCCCTCGCGGGTCCTAACCCCGCGAGCTCCGCTAACGCCGCTAACTCCGCAGTCCTCCTCTTTTCCGCCCCCGATTTTCACAGCCGTTTCCGATCGAAATCGCGCGATACTGTGTGCATGGCTACCATGACGACCCAGGGCCTTGACGTTCTTTATTCCCGCCAGCAGATCGCCGAACGCGTTGCTGAAATGGGCGCGCAGATCACCCGTGACCTCAACGGCGAAAAACTGGTCATGATCGGCGTGCTCAAGGGCGCTGCCTTCTTTCTCGTCGATCTTTCCCGCGCCATCGATGCCGACGCCACCTTCGACTTCGTCGCCGTCTCCAGTTACGGCAACGGCCAGCGCTCCTCCGGCGCCGTTAAAGTCATCAAGGACCTCGACCAGCCCATCGAAGGCAAGAACGTCCTCATCGTCGAGGACATTCTCGACACCGGCCTGACACTGGCCTATCTGCGGAAGCTCTTTGCGCAGCAGCATCCCAAATCCCTGCGCATCGCCACGCTGCTCGATAAGCCGTCCCGCCGCATCGAAAAAATCGACGCCGACTACGTCGGTTTCTCCATCCCCAACCTCTTCGTCATCGGCTACGGCATGGACTACGGCGAGCGCTATCGCAATCTGCCCGACATCTGCATCATGGCGCCCGGCCAGCCCGCGTAGCCTTGGAGAAATGTGAGGCATGGATGATCGGGAACTGCTCGCCGGTGCTTATCGCGATTTCAACGCCCGCCGGATCGATGCCGTTCTTGCCAGGTTGCATCCGGATGTCACCTGGGCCAACGGGATGGAGGGTGGCCACGTCCGCGGAGTTGAGGCTGTGCGCGCTTATTGGACCGCCAGTGGCAGACTCTCGACCCGCACGTCGAGCCACTCCGCATTGAGCCCGATCATAACGGCCGGCTAATCGTCCATGTCCACCAGACTGTCCACGACCTGGAGGGCAAGCTGATCCTTGACACCATCGTCCACCATGCCTATCGCATCCGAAACGGACTGATCGAACAGATGGACATCGAATCGCCGGAAACCGCGGACTAACGGACGAAACTCCATCTGCCCGACATCTGCATCATGGCGCCCGGCCAGCCCGCGTAGCCCGCGCATTTCCGGTTCTATGCCACCATCGTTCGCGCGCGTCACCCGCTGGTTTGCACCGTCGTTTCACCCGCCGTCTGATTCTGCATCAAATCATTTGGGCTTGCCCTCGGCGTCGCCGTATACTCATCTCCCGGAGACCACGGATCAGTCGCCCAGCCGACCAGCAGGAGCGTCCGTGATTGACAAGGAGCATCCCCGATGACCGCCTCCATCGCCATCCCGAACTCCGATCTGGATTTCGATAGCGGAACGTTCGACTCGGCCGCTTTTACCGCCAAGGCTCTCGCCGGCTGGCAGTCTCTCGCTGCCGTCATCGATCACTCGCTCGTCAAGCAGGACGCCACCCGCGCTCAGGTGGAAACCCTTTGCGCCGATGCCGCCCGCTACCGTTTCGCCTGCGTCGTGGTCAATCCCGTTTGGACGGCCACTGCGGTCAAACTGCTGGTTGGCTCCGGCGTTCCCGTCAGCGCAACCATCGGATTTCCTCTCGGCGCATCATTGGTCTCAACATTGCTTCAGGAGGCCACGGCCCTGCTCCGCCTTGGCGCTCGCGAACTTGGGATGGTCCTCCCCATCGGCCTGATGAAGAGCGGCAATCATGATGCCGTCCACCATGCGATTCAATCGGTCGCAACTGTTGCTCATCATCGCGGCGCTGTGCTCAAGGTCAATCTAGAGACCTGCCTGCTCACCATGCAAGAAAAGCTGCGCGCCTCTGAGATCGCCATTCAGGCCGGCGCGGATTTCATCAACACCGCGACGGGCTTTGCCTCGGGAGGCGCTACTCCCGCCGATGTCGCACTCATGCGCGGCGTCGTCGGCGCACGCTGCGGCGTCAAAGCCGCCGGCCGCATCCGCACTGTCGCCCAGGTCCGCGCACTGCTTGAAGCCGGCGCCAACCGCATCGGCTCCTCCGCCTCCGTCGCCATCGTGCGCGAACTCGGAGCGGAATAAGCGAGGACCGAGGGATAAGGCTTGGGGATTAGAAGAGCTCCAGCACCGCGAAGTACAGTTCCGCTCAAACTTCCGCTCAGTCGGGTTCTTGCACCCTTGCTCCCTCGCCCTCATCAGCAATCCAAAAGATGCGGGAACCGCCGCAATTGCTGCGGTAGTAAATCATGGAGTAACATCGGGAACCATGCCAGATTCAAACGCTGTTCCGAGCATCGACCGCGACCAAGCCATCCTTCTTGCTAGCCGCCTATTCGCCGCCTTCCTCCTCTTCTGGGTTGTCGATGACATCATCGAACTGCCCCGCGAACTCTTTTCCGTCACGCACTACCTCCACGATTCCATGCAGATGGGAGTGGGCATTTTCGAGGTGCTGCGCGGCTCGTATCTAGTCGGCGTGTACATGCTGTACCTGCTCGCGAACATACTGCGCATCGCGCTGTGGCTTCTTGCTGCCGGATGGTTCTACCGTTGCGGCCCTCGCATCCGCAGCTTCTTCGCTGCAAGAGCCGACCAACCTTAGCAACGCACGCACGGGACGCTATCTTGTTCCCTCGTTCCCTTGTTCCCTTGTTCCCTGCCTCCTTGCGCTATCATTCCTTCGACCCCAAATGTCCGACACTCCTCCACCCCCGCCGGCCCACGACTTCGAGGGCGACTATCGCCCCGCCGAAACCGCGTCGTCCCCAGACTCGCCCGCCTACCTCGACGCCATCAACGCCCGCATCGAGCCTGCCGACGTTGCCTACCTCATGCGTCTCACCGACGCGCTCAACACCACGCTCGACCTGCAAACCCTCCTCGCCCGCACCTCGGAGCTCGTTCGCTCCCTCATCCCTTATCGCATCTTCGCCATTTTTCTTCTCAACGAACGCACGCGCGACCTGCGCATGCGATTCCAGATCGGCCACACGCCACAGATCGAACGCACTCGCGTTCCCGTCGGCAAAGGTGTCGTTGGCCAGGTCGCGCTCACTCGCCAGCCCATCCTCCTCAACCACGTCTCCACCGCCGACTTCTACATCGCCGCCAATCCCGATGTGCGCTCCGAACTGGCCGTCCCTCTCATCGCCAAGAACCGCCTCATCGGCGTCATGGATCTCGAAAGCGAGCAGGAGAACTTTTTCCGTCCCGAGCACCTGCACGTCCTCACCATGACCGCCTCGCGCATTGCGCAGTCCATTGAGAACGCCCGCCTCTACGCCCGCGTCTCCCGCCAGGCGCAGACCCTCGAAGTCCTCAATGAAATCGCCATTGAGCTCGCCTCCATCCTCGACCTCAATCCCCTCCTCGAGCGCGTTGGCCAGCTTCTGCGCCGTCTCATCGACTACCAGATGTTCACCATCATGTTGCTCGACGAAAAAGGCGACACCCTCGTCACTCGTTACGCCTGGCGCTTCGGCTACGTCCACGCGCCCATCCGCCGCGTTCCCATCTCGAGCGGTCTCGTCGGCGCCGCGGTCCGCGAGTGGCGACCCATCAACGTCCCCGACGTCAACGAAGACCCGCGCTACCTGCCCATGAACCACGAGACCCGCTCGGAGCTCATCGTCCCGCTCTTCTACAAGGGCCGCGTCATCGGCGTGCTCGACCTCGAACACACCCGTCCCTACTTCTTCAATGAAGAGCACGAGCGCATGTTGACGACCCTCGCATCGCAGATCGCCATCGCCATCGAGAACGCTCGCCTCTATCAGGCCGTCCACCGGCAGGAGCGCCAGTTTGAGAAAGACATCGCCATGGCCCGCGAGGTGCAGCTTCGCCTGCTCCCCGCCGAGGCGCCCACGCATCCCCACGCCGATATGGCCGTCCGCTTCCTGCCCGCCCGCACCATCGGCGGCGATCTCTACGACTTCCTCGACTACGGGGCGAATCGCACCGCAATTGTGCTCGGCGACGTCAGCGGCAAGGCCGCGCCCGCCGCGCTCTTCGCCGCGCTCGTCAGCGGCATCATGCACGCCGCCGCTGCGCAGCACCCTGACCCCGCCGCCATGCTCGCTCTGCTCAACGACGCCCTTCAGGAGCGCAAGCTCGACTCGCAGTACGTCACCATGCTCTTTTGTCTCTGGAACGACGAAAACCAAACCCTCCAGGTCGCCAACTCTGGCGCAGTCCCGCCCGTAATCTGCCGCGCCGGCCAGTCGATCCCCGTCCACGCCGAGGGCTTTCCCATTGGCATGTTTCCCGACGTCACGTATGAGGAATTCAGTATCGCCACGCAGCCCGGCGATGCCATCGTCTTCGTGTCCGATGGAATCCTCGACGCCGAAAACGAAAAGGAAGAGATGTACGGCGAAGACCGCCTCGCCGGACTGCTCTGCGCCAGCCGCGATCTCTCCGCCCAGGAAATCGCCGACGCCATCCTCGCCGATGTCTCCCGCTTTCAGGGCAGCAAAGACCGCTTCGACGACGAAACCATCATCGTCCTCCGCGTGCGCGAATCGGACGCGCTGCCGCAAACTTCGAAAGACCCCTCATGATCGCCAGAACTATCATCGAGCCGTTCCGCATCAAGAGTGTTGAGCCGATACGCTGGACTACCCGCGCGCAGCGCGAGCAGCTTCTCAAGGCCGCGCACTACAACCTCTTCCTCCTGCCCGCCGACGATGTCCTTATCGACCTGCTTACCGACTCAGGCACGGGCGCGATGTCGACCCATCAATGGGCCGCCATTATGGAGGGCGATGAAAGCTACGCGGGCAGCCGCAGCTTCGACCGCTTCCGGAATTCCATTCAGGACATCTTCGGTTACAAGCACGTGATCCCCACCCACCAGGGACGCGCGGCTGAACGCATCCTCTTCGGCGTCACATGTAAGAAAGGGGACATCGTTCCCAACAACACTCACTTTGACACCACTCGTGCCAACGTCGAGTTTGCCGGAGCTGAAGCTGTCGATCTGCCCATCGCCGAGGGTCGCCAGCCCGCATTGCTGCACCCCTTCAAAGGGAATATGGACGTGACTGCACTCGAAAGCCTCATCGAGCGCGTAGGTCGCGGCCGCATTCCTCTCGTCATGCTCACGGTCACGAACAACTCCGGCGGCGGACAGCCGGTCTCGATGGAAAACGTGCGCCAGGTAAGCGCCGTGTGCAAGCGGCACGGCATTCCGCTCTACTTCGATGCCTGCCGCTTCGCCGAAAACGCATGGTTTATTAAGTTACGTGAGCCTGGATTCTCGTCCAAAAGCCCGAAAGAAATTGCGCAGGAGATGTTTCGCATGGGAGATGGATGCACCATGTCGGCCAAAAAAGACGGCATGGCCAACATCGGTGGTTTCCTCTGCACAAATAACGATCTGCTCGCCCAGCAGGAGAAGGATCTCCTCATTCTCACCGAGGGCTACCCGACTTACGGCGGCTTGGCCGGCCGCGATCTCGAAGCCATCGCCGTGGGAGTGCAGGAAGCGCTCGAAGAAGACTACCTGCGTTACCGCATCGCCTCCACAGCGTACCTCGGCAACCACATTGCCGCTGCTGGTGTACCCATCGTCCAGCCGCCGGGAGGCCACGCCATTTACCTCGACGCGCGCGCCTTTCTGCCGCACATTCCCTCGGCGCAATTTCCCGGTGTCGCGCTGGCTTGCGAGCTGTATCTTGAAGGCGGCGTTCGCTGTGTCGAAATCGGCACGCTGATGTTTGCCGCCGCTGCGCAGATGGACCTCGTGCGCCTGGCCATTCCTCGCCGCGTCTACACGCAAAGCCACATCGACTACCTCGTCGAAGTGATTTTGGAGGTGTGGAAGAATCGCGAGCAGATCCGCGGCATGCGCCTGACCTACGAAGCGCCGTTCCTGCGCCACTTCACCGCGCATCTCGAGCCGCTCCTCTGAAGCTCGCTACAAAACATCACCTGTCATCCTGAGCGAAGTGGAGCATGCTGAGCGAAGTGGAGCACGCTTTCTGCGCTCTGCGCAGTCGAAAGCCTGCCCCTCAGCGAATCCGCCGCGCGAACGAGTCGAACGGGGACCTGTGGTTGCTTCCTGCGACCCACACTCACCTCGAATGGGGGTGCCCCATCCTTCGCTTTCCTTCTGGCGAAGGGTGGGATCGCGCGAACCAAAACTCATAGGCCTTGTATCAGGGCACGAGTTTACTCGTGCCGCACAAAGTCCCAAAAAGTGAGCGAGCTTCAGCCCCTGAGGGAAAGATTCTCCAAACTAACCCACTACCAACAGCCCGCGAACCCTCCCGCTACTGAATAATCACCACGTTCATGCTCCACGGTGCCAGCGTCAACGTCAGCGGCAGCGTTTGAGCGCCAAGATTGGTGATAGTCGGCGCAGCCCAGGTGTTCGTCCCATTCGGGTCCGGGAAAAACCCCGTCGGCGAGCCCGACAAGTCGTAGATGGCCCTGTCGTACGTGATTACAGTAACGGTTGTGGCGGCACTTTGCCCTGAAAGCGCAACCAAAACTGGCTCGCTGACGGTTTCGTTCCGGTTGAACAGCACCAGCGCCGTTCCTCCGCTATGGGTGGCCGCGTAAGCAACCACATCCGTCGTATCTCCGGCCACGGTCGCGGTCAGCACAGATTCGCCGTTGACGGCCACGCTGCTGAAGAGCTGAAACGCTCGCGCCGTGGGAGACATGGTGCCGATGGGCCCCGCGTTCGGGCAGCCGCTGTCAGACGGTCCATCGGAGAACACATTGTAGGCCCCGAAATCCTGCCATCCGTAAAGCAAGGAACTATCGTTCCCGCTGGTGCCGTTGCAATTTCCAAACCCAATCCACCAGGTCAGGCGCGTGACTCCATCGTTCATCATTTCGCCTAGCACCTGGCCGGCATACAAGCCCTGAGTAATCGACCAGCTCTGCTTGCCCGGATTGCTGTATGGCCCTCCGATCTCGCCCACGTATATCGGCGTGTCTGGTTTCCCGGCTGTCTTCAGCTCCGACTTGATGGTGTTGATGTTCGTGGTCAACTGCTGCGCCGCCTGTTGCACCAGGAAGGTATCGCTTTCCGAGCCCGGCGTCTCAGGATAGTAGTGGTATTCCACAAAATCATAGGGCGCATCGGCGAGCACCGTCGGATCCCACGCCGGGGAATTGCCAGGATTGACCGAAACACCGACCAGCGTGTTCGGAGAGGCCGCCTTGACCAACGCATAGTAGCCGCTGCTTCCCGCCGTCGCGGCTGCGTAGGTTGCCGCATTGTTCTTCAGGGGATGATTGTCTGTCTCCCAGCTCCCGTACTCCTCGTTGCCCACCGTCATATGGCTTACAGTGACGCCGAGGCTAAGCGCGTTGGTCACCCACGCGGCTGCCTCGGCAGGGTCGCCGGGTCCGGTGCAGGCCGCGTCCGTGCCGTAATCCGCCGTGAGCGCCACATCCAGGCCAGCTGGAATGGCGAGGTCGTTGACGAAATCCGAAAACGCGGAATTCGGAGTGGCATAGCCGCCATCGCACAGAGAATTGTTGGCCCAGTGATAGATGTCGGAATACGATCCGCCCGGCCAACGCACCGCCTTGATGCCGGCAGCCTCAAATGCAGTGGCCACTCCGGTTGTGGTCGGGTCGTACCACACCGCCAGATTCATGCCAAGAAGCTGATCAGTCACAGCTGGGCCGGAGCTTGACTCGTCCACCGTTACCGAGGTCTGAACGGTTACCGTAGCCGTTTGGGTGATCGCCGTCCCAGCGGAATTTGTGACCGTGAGG
>CAZANC010000067.1:0-14140 GCA_964486495.1 uncultured Occallatibacter sp. | reverse complement strand
GCCGCAGCTGTGTTCAAAGTTGCCGTGCAGCTGTCAGTTCCCGCCCCGGCAATAGCCCCACTGGTGCAGTTCAGAGCACTCAGCACCGGCACTCCGGTGCCGCTCAGGACGATGACGGTTGAGCCCCCGCCCGAAGAATTGCTCGTCAAGGACAGTTGCCCGCTCTCTGCTCCCGCCGCGGTCGGATCGAACTGCACACTCAACGTTGTCGTCTGTCCCGGAGCCAGTGTTACCGGCAGACCCCCACCTGAGATCGAGAAGCCTGTTCCCGACAACGACGCCGCGCTTACGGTCACCGGAATGGTGCCCGTCGAAGAAAGAACCAGCGGCTCCGTAACCGCCGAATTTACCGGGACGCTGCCAAAAGGCACGCTGGAGGCGCTGATTCCCAATACGGCTAAAGCTGCATTCAATTGAACAGAAAAGGTTTCCGCCACACCGCCGACGCTGGCGGTCAACGTAGCCGCTTGTACCGTCGTGACCGGCGAGACACTCGCGGTAAAATCCACGCTGCTCGCGCCTGCTGGCACCGTTACCGAGGCCGGAATCGCTACGGCGCTGTCGCTGCTTGCCAGGGCCACATCCAGGCCGCCGCTGGCTGCGGTTGCATTCAGTGTCACTGTGCAAGCGTCGCTGGATGCTCCGGTAACCGATCCGTTTACGCAATTCAGCCCGGTCAGCATCGGCACACCCATGCCGCTCAAGGAAACCGTCGCCGAGGACGCATTCGACGCGTTGCTGGCGATGGCCAGTTGGCCGGTTGCCGACCCTGACCCGGTGGGGTCGAACTTGATCGTAAGTGTAACGCTGGCGTTGGCGCCGACAGCCATCGGCAGGCTGCTTCCGCCGCTCATCGAGAAGGGCTGCCCAGTCAGATTCAACGCGGAGATCTCAACCGCCGCTGATCCCGAATTCGTAAGGGTGATGTTCGTGCTCACGGTCTTGCCGACAGCCACCTGGCCGAAATCGACCGTGCTCAATGACGTGATCAGCGTTCCCGTCGCCGCATTCGTCGCGGCTAGCGATCCACCGCAACCGCTCAGAGCGATGCTGCATATAACAGTCAGCAGCACAATGAAACTTAACTTCAAATGGCGCATATGCCCTCCGAACGGGCGCGAAATCTTCATCGGCGCGCGAACGAGATTTATCGCCAAGGCAAACGCAAGTAATCAATTTAGATTACTAATGCGCCAAGTTTATTCGTATATATGGGTACTAAGAAACGTTACTATGCAGTACGTTCGGGGGATTTCAGACACGAGTGGTAATCCCACTTTCGTGTTACCTGGACTGTGCGGGCGCACCAATCCTCGAGGCCGGGGTCGGCCTTTTGGGGGTATCGAATGCAAAGGATGATTCAGAATCAGACAAACACAGTCGCGTGAACGGGGTCCGATCGCAGCTTGCTCCGCGGCTTGGTCTGCGGCCTGACCTCCGGCCTGACCTGCCCAAAGTGGTGTGGCGGGTGCCACAGCCACTATTTCCCTGGAATTTAGAGAACGGCCTTCGCAATGGCGGCCAATTGCATGAACGACGTGCCTTCGTAGATCTTCCCGATCTTCGCGTCCCGGTAAAACTTCTCCACGGGCGACTCCTTTACAAATCCCGCCCCGCCCAGAACCTCCACGGCGAGGCTCGCCACGCGCTCCGTCATCTGCGCCGCGAAGTACTTGCACATCGCCGCTTCTTTCCGGAACTCCTGCCCCGCATCCTTCAATCGCGCCGCGTTGTAGACCAGCAGCCTCGCGGCCTCAATCTCAGTCGCCATCTCCGCCAGTTGAAACTGCATTGCCTGGAACTCCGCGATCGGCTTGCCGAATTGCTTGCGTTCCTTGGCGTGCTTCACGGCGTGGCCCCACGCGCCTTCAGCCAGCCCAAGCATCTGTGCGCCGATGCCGATTCGCCCGCCGTTCAAAGTCTCCATCGCAATCCTGTAGCCCTTGCCCGCCTCGCCCAACACTTGCGCCGCGGGAATCGCGCACTCATCCAAAATCAGCTCGCAGGTGCTCGACGCGCGAATCCCCAGCTTGTCTTCTTTCCTGCCGATCGCGAATCCCGGCGTGCCTTTCTCCACCAGGAATGCGGTGATGCCTCTATAACCGGCGCTCGCGTCTACGGTGGCAAAGACGATGAACAGCCCCGCTTCCTTGGCGTTGGTGATCCAGAGCTTGCGCCCGCTCAACACATACTCGCCGCCACGCTTCTCCGCCCGCGTCTCGAGCGCAAATGCATCCGACCCCGAGCCCGCCTCGCTCAACGCGTAGGCGCCAACCGTATCTGCCGCCAGCCGACGCAAATACTTCACCTTCTGTTCCGGCGTGCCCCAGCTGAGCAGCGCGCTCGCCACCAGCGTATTCTGCACGTCCACCACCAGCGCCACCGCGGGGTCCACGGCCGAGAGCATCTCCACCGCCAGCACCGAATCGAAAAACGATCCTCCGCTCCCGCCAAACTCCTCCGGAATCTCGATCCCCATCAAACCCAGCTCAAAGAGCTTGCCCAGCAGTGCCGCGTCCAGGTGCTGCTCCTCATCCATTCGCCGCACAAGCGGCGCAACATCGTCGCGGGCAAACTTCCGCACGCTGTCGCCGAACAGCGTCTCTTCTTCGCTGAGTTGTGTAATTGGCGCGCCGGACAAAACAGGATTCAAGGCTCTTTGCCTCCGAACATCCGCTCCTTATGATCACGGATGCACTTGCAATGATATGCTGCGCTCGGGACGTGGAAGATCCCTCTCATTCCCATGCAGATCGCAAATCATGTCTTCCTTGTCACCGGTGGCGCTTCCGGCCTGGGCGCGGCTACCGCTCGCCTGCTCATCGCTGAAGGCGGTTCCGTGGTCATCGCCGACACCAATCGCGCAGCTGGCGAAGCTTTGGCCGCCGAGCTGGGCCCATCGGCCCGCTTCGCCCTCACCGATGTCACCAGCGAACCCGACGCGCAGGCTGCGATCGATCTCGCCCTCAGCGCCTTTGGCCACCTCCACTCGCTCATCAACTGCGCCGGGATTGCCCCTTCCGAAAAGGTCGTCGGCCGCGAAGGCCCGCATCGCCTTGAGACCTTTGCAAAAACCGTCAGCATCAACCTCGTCGGAACCTTCAACATGATCCGCCTCGCCGCAGCCGCCATCGCAAAAGAGCCGCCCGGCCCTGACGGCGAGCGCGGCGTCATCGTCAACTCCGCCTCTATCGCGGCCTACGATGGCCAAATCGGCCAGGCCGCTTACGCCGCTTCAAAGGGCGGCGTTGTCGCTCTCACCCTGCCCGTTGCCCGCGAGCTGGCGCGCTTCGGCATTCGCGTGGTCACCATCGCTCCCGGAGTCTTCGCCACTCCCATGGTGGCCGGCTTCTCGCCCGAGGTGCAGGACGCGCTCGGCAACAGCGTTCCATTTCCCGCGCGCCTCGGCCAGCCTGCGGAATTCGCCGCTCTCGTCAAGCACATCTGCGAAAACTCCATGCTCAACGGCGAAACCATCCGCCTCGACGGCGCACTCCGTATGGCCCCGCGCTGATTAAGGAACACGAATGCCCGTCTCCGACCCCGTCGTGCCCGATCCTGTCGTAATTGTCGGCTCCGCCCGCACCCCCATCGGCGCTTTCCAGGGCGACCTCAAGGACCTCACCGCTCCCCAACTCGGCGCCGCCGCCATTCGCGCCGCTGTCGAGCGGGCCTCGCTCCCGTCCGATGCAATCGACGAAGTCCTCCTCGGCTGCGTTCTTACAGCCGGCCTCGGTCAGGCTCCCGCGCGTCAGGCCGCTCTCGGCGCGGGTCTGTCAGCTTCGACCGGCGCCGTCACCATCAACAAAATGTGCGGCTCCGGCATGAAGGCCGTCATGCTGGCGCACGATCTTCTGCTCGCAGGCAGCGCGAACATCGCCGTCGCCGGCGGCATGGAAAGCATGAGCAACGCGCCGTACCTGCTCGACCGCGCCCGTGCCGGCTATCGCATCGGCCACGGCCGCCTCATCGACCACATGTTTCTCGATGGCCTCGAAGACGCTTACGACAAAGGCCGCCTGATGGGCACATACGCCGAAGACTGCGCCCAGACCTACGAATTTTCCCGTCACGCGCAGGACGAATTCGCGCTCGCATCCCTCACCCGTGTGCAAAAGGCCACATCGGATGGAAGTTTTTCCGCCGAGATCGTTCCCCTCACCGTGACCGCCGGAAAGACCGACCGCCTCGTCGTCCACGACGAGCTGCCGCTCAAAGCCACTCCCGACAAAATTCCCCACCTCAAGCCGGCCTTTCGCGACGGCGGAACTGTCACCGCCGCAAACTCCAGCGCTATCTCCGACGGTGCCGCCGCCCTCGTCCTCATGCGCCGCTCTGAAGCGGATTGCCGCGGCCTCAAGCCGCTTGCCGCCATCGTGGGCCACTCCACCTTTGCCAACACGCCTGCGCTCTTTCCCACGGCGCCCATCGGAGCTATCCGCGTGCTGCTCGAACGCACGGGCTGGTCTCTTCCGAATATCGA
Source organism: uncultured Occallatibacter sp. (assembly GCA_964486495.1). Lineage (GTDB taxonomy): Bacteria > Acidobacteriota > Terriglobia > Terriglobales > Acidobacteriaceae > Telmatobacter. The sequence goes on along the minus strand of CAZANC010000067.1, from coordinate 9,657 downwards.
CTTGTTCGAAATCAACGAGGCCTTCGCCGTCGTGGTCATGGCGGCCATACGCGATCTCGGTCTGCCCCACGACAAGGTCAACGTCCGCGGCGGTGCCTGCGCGCTCGGCCATCCCATCGGCGCATCCGGCGCGCGCATTATCGTCACGCTGCTTGCGGCTCTCGAGCAACGCAATCTCAGGCGCGGAATCGCCTCGCTCTGCATCGGCGGCGGAGAAGCCACTGCCATTGCAATCGAACGGTTCAGCTGACGAAGGAACCAGCGCCGTAGGCGCAGCGTTTGGTAGCCCCGCTCTTCAGAGCGGGGAAGCCAGCAAAAAATGATGAGGAGTCCCGTAGGGACGGCGCCCAAACGAACGCCGGTCTTCAGACCAGCAACGCGCGACCCGACCAAGGGCGCCCAACTCCGCGATCCCCACGAGCTCGACTTCGCGGTAATGTTGATGGATGACCGCCCGAGATTTGGTGCTTGCATTCGTCGGTATCGTAGGCATCATCATTCTTCATGTCATATCCAAGGCGATAACGAAAGCTGTCGGGAAATTCTGGCAGAAGGTAAGGCCCCGCGTCTGATCAACCCGCGTCCACAGCTCACTTTTTCTGGAACTGGAACAGAATCCTACGCCCCCGCCAGCGCAGCTTCACCCATGCTGCCATTTGCATCCGGATCGGCCTCTGCGGCCGCAGGCGCGTCCACCGGTACATGAGCCAGCTCCCACGCCGAGCGATCCTTCATCAGCCGCGACACAAACGCCGTGTGCATCGCGTGCCCAGCACGAACGGCCACTACGTGACCCTCGAGCCTGCGCCCCGTCAGCGCCAGGTCGCCGATCAGGTCAAGCACCTTGTGCCGCACATACTCGTCCGGAAACCGCAATGGTCCATTCTCCGGCCCGCGCGCCCCCAGAATGATCGCGTTCTCCGGGCTCGCCCCGCGAATCAGCCCCATGTCGCGCAGCTTCCGCTCATCAGCCTTGTAGCCAAACGTGCGCGCCGGAGCAATCTCGCTCCCATATGTCTCCGCCGCCAGATCGATGCAGGTCTTCTGCTGCCCGATCGGCGCAGGAAACTCGATCGTGTACGAGATGCGATAGCCGGCCCCTGGGTAAACGCCAATAAACTTGTCGCCTTCGCGCACTTCCACCGGTTGAAGCACTCGGATCGTCTCGCGCTTGCGCCGCTGCTCGCGAATCCCCACGCTTTGGAATGCCTCCACATAGGGCAGCGCGCTTCCGTCCAGAATCGGCAGCTCCAGGTTGTCGATCTCCACAATCACGTTGTCAACGCCCATCCCGATCAGCGCTGACAGCAGGTGCTCCGTCGTCGAGATCAGCACGCTCTGTCGCATCAAGCTCGTCGCGTAACTCACCTTGGCTACGTTGCGGCCCGTCGCGGGAATCTCAAAGTTGTCCAGGTCCGTCCGCCGGAAAACGATTCCCGAACCCGCCGGCGCGGGCAGCAGCCGCATCGTTACGGGAGCGCCCGAGTGCAGCCCCACGCCCGAAAACTCAAGCGGTTCCGCGATCGTTTGTTCCTGGTGCGCTCCCTGGCGTGCTCTCTGACCCAATGTGCCTCTCCGGCTCTAAAAGCCTTTCCCGTCTTTAGAATAGACGCCGCCGCGAATTCCGGTTGTGTGGCATTTTTGCCACACCATGCGCCAATTTGCCCTCTGGAACCTTTCCAATAACCTCTCCGGAACCTGCCCATAACTGTCGTAGAATCAGAGAGTCTTTCTGACCCGGTCAGCTCGAATTTGGCGAAAAAAGGCACAAATGTCTCTGGCAGCTAACTCGAATATTCCCATGCGCGCTCTCCTGGCTGGCGCCCGCCGCAAGCAGGCGAGCCTGATCGCCTTCGCTCGTCAGTTGGTTCAGGTCGAATCCCCCTCCGACAACAAAGCCGCCGTCGACGCCTGCCTCGCCCTGGCCGCCGCGCGCGGCATGCAGTTAGGCGCCCGCGTCAAAATCCACCGCCAGACTGGCTTCGGCAATGTCCTCGAACTCCGCTTCGGCCCGCGGAAATCAACCCTACCCGCCGCCAAGCCCATCCTGCTCCTTGGTCATCTGGACACAGTTTGGCCGCTCGGAACTCTCCAGGCCATGCCTTGCCGGCTGCGTGCCGGCCGTCTCTGGGGTCCCGGAACCCTCGACATGAAAGCCGGCGTTGCCATGGCGTTCACCGCGATTGAAATGCTCACCGAAGCGGACTTGCTCCGCCGCGAAATCGTGCTCCTACTTAACGGCGACGAAGAGATCGGCAGCACCGTTTCACGCCCCATCACGGAAAAACTCGCGAAGACCTGCTCCTCTGTCTACGTCCTCGAGCCTGCGCAAGGCTTGGCCTACAAAACCGCTCGCAAGGGCATCGGCAACTGGCGCATCGACGTAAAAGGAATCGCAGCCCACGCCGGAGTCGACTTCGAAAAAGGTGCGAACGCCATTCGCGAGTTGGCGCGCGTCATCGAGAAAGTCAGCTCCTGGTCCGAATCCCCGCCCGATTCCCGGTCCGAGTCCCGGCCCGAATCCCAGCCCGATCCCTCGACCCATATGAATCGCGGCCTCACCGTCAGCGTTGGCGTCGCCGGCGGCGGCACAAAAACCAACGTCATTCCCGCCCACGCCTGGGCCGAAGTCGAAGCCCGCATCGTGCGCCGCGCCGACGGCCCGCGCATCGAACGCAAATTCTCCGCCCTCAAACCAATCGACCCGCGCTGCTCTCTCACCGTCACCGGCGGCATCAACCGCCCGCCCATGGAGCGCCGCCCAGGAACGGTGCGCCTCTTCCGCAAAGCGCAAGCGCTCGCCCACGAGCTGGGCTTCACGCTTCACGAAGCCTCCACCGGCGGTGGCTCCGACGGCAACTTTACCGCCGCGCTCGGCGTTCCCACCCTCGACGGCATGGGCGCAGTGGGCGAAGGCGCGCATGCCCGCCAAGAGTCGGTCCTCGTCGAGCATCTTTCCCCGCGGACGGCTCTATTGGCTGCCATGCTCATCAGTTGATCTGCGCATTCGGTGCCTCCGGCCTGATAAACTTCGGGGTGGAATCCAGTCGGAGATATTCGCAACCATGAATCGCTTTGTTCCCATCCTCTTCCTCGCGGCATGTACTTCTGCCGCATTCGCCCAAACCCCCGCGGCAAAGCCCACTGCCCCCAAGACAGCGTCTCCCGCGCCCGCCGCCAAGCCCTCCACAACAACGGCCGCTGCCCCGGTCGAGCCCCAAATCACACCATGGATCAAGCTCCCTCCCGGCGTGCCCCGGGTGACTCACCTTCCGGTCAAAATACCCTTCGCCCTGCGCTATGAGGAAATCACCGTCGGCAAGGGTGCGGAAGGCGAGTCCGGCAAAGTCTGGCACCTCAAGTACACCGGCTGGCGCGCCGCCGACGGCGTCAAATTCGACTCATGGGACGACCACAAGCAGCCCGCCATTGGACCCGACGGCAAGCCAAAGCTCGGTCCCGATGGAAAGCCCTTGATGGGTGATCCCGGCCCCATCGCGATTCCGCAAGGAATGGGCCGCGTGATCCCCGGCTTCGATTACGGCCTCGAGGGAATGAAGATCGGCGGCAAGCGCCGCATCTTCATTCCCTGGCAAATGGCCTACGGTACGCGCGCCATTCCCGACCGTCCCGAGCGTCCCGGGTCTCCCGCCAGTCCCGGCATTCCCGCCAAGTCCGACCTCATCTTCGACGTCGAGCTTGTGGACGTGACCGACGCGCCGCAGCCGCCGCATCCCCAGATGCCCGGCAATCGTCCCATGCCTCCGCATCCTGGCGCGGGCGAGCAACCCAACGCCGCGCCAACTCCAAAGCCAGCTCCCCCAGCTACGCCCGCCGCTCCTTCAGCACCATCGGGCAATGCTGCTCCGTCCGCAACGACCCCGCCGGCATCGGCGCCTGCTCAACCCACTCCACCCGCGCAGACCACGCCGGCATCGGCGCCTGCTCAACCCGCTCCACCTGCGCAGACCACGCCGCCTCCGCCGCCTTCCGGCGTCCAGGCCCAGCCTCACTAAGCCATGTGGGTGCCCCATCCTTCGCCTCTTTTCTGGCGAAGGGTGGGACCGCACGAACCCCCTCAGTCCAGCTTCGGGTGCAGTTTCAGGAACCCGGTCGCTTCCTGGTAAGCGTGCGAAAAAACCGCCAGCTTCGCGTCCTGGTAAAGTGCCCCAAGGAAAGTAATCGACACCGGCGTCCCCGGCCCGCCGATGTTGTCGTGGTTCCCGTCGTCGACCGCGGGCGGTGCCGGTGCATCCGCGCCACGCAGTCCATTGGGCACAATCACCGCCGGATTGCCCGTCAAATTTGTCGCAATCAACTGCTCGTCGGTCGACGGCGTTACGATCACATCCACTTTTTCAAACAGTTTTGCAAACTGGCGCACTCCAAGCGTTCGCGCGCGATTAGCCTGGATGTACTCGACCGCCGGATAAAACCGCGCGATGCGGAAGTCGTTCGGCCAATCCTCCGGCCCCTGCTCGGTCAGCAGCTTGTCGCGCCCGCTCATCGTTAGGTCGTCGAACGCCGCCGCAGCCTCAGCGGTCAGCAGCGGAACCATCGCGCCCCACGGCAGCTTCGGCAGCTCCACCGGAATCAGATTCACGCCCATCTTCGTCAGCTTGTCCAGCGCGGCCTGTTCATACTTTTTGTCGTACGTGCGCCGTGTGTACTCATCCTGCGCAGCCGCATTCGCATCCTCGCGCTTCTTCGTCTCCTCCGGCGTCTCCCCAGGCGCGGCGTCCTTCAGTTCGAGCGGTGGCAGCGGATCAAAATCGCTCTTGAAGTAGCCGATGCGCAATGAGCGCCATTCGAAATCCGGATTCCAGTGGAAGTCAATGCTGGCTCCGGCCGACAAGTCTTTCCCGTCCGGTCCGTGGATCACGTCGAGCACCAGCGCGCAATCCTGCACCGATCGGCAAATCGGTCCCAGCTTGTCCATCGTCCAGCTCAGCGCCATTGCCCCTGTGCGCGGAACCATGCCGAAGCTTGGCCGCAGCCCCGTCGTTCCGCATCGCGTCGACGGCGACGAAATCGACCCCAGCGTCTCCGACCCAATCGCAAATCCCACGCATCCCGCCGCTACCGCGCTCGCCGAGCCTGCCGAAGATCCGCTCGATCCCTGCACGGGATTCCACGGGTTCCGCGTCCTCCCGCCAAACCATTTGTCGCCCATCGCCAGCGCGCCCAGCGCGAACTTCGCCACCAGCACCGCCCCCGCCGCATCCAGCCGCTGCACCACCGTCGCGTCTTCATTAAACGTCTGCTGCTCGAACCCTCCTGCGCCCCACGTTGTCGGATAGCCCTTCACGGAAAGCAAATCCTTCGCGCCCCAGGGAATCCCGTGCAGCGGTCCGCGATAAAGCCCATTGTCCAGGTCCTCATCGGCTGCTTTAGCCTGAGCCATCGCCCGGTCCTCCAGCAGCGTGATCACAAAATGGAGCTTCGAGTCGTACCGCTTCAGGCGATCGATGTACATCTGCGTGAGTTGCATCGATGTGATGCGCCGATGGTAGATGAGGTTTGCCAAATCGAGCACTGACGCGAAGGCCAGGTCCTCAAGATTCGCCGGCGCTTTCGGCGCGCTGGATTCTGAGTCATCAAAAATCAGTTGCGGCGTGGTGCCTTGGAACACAACACTGCTCTCCGCCGGTTTCGCTGCCGGCCCCGGATGAAACGCATACGCCGGCGGCACATCATTCCCCAGCTTCAGCGCGCGAATCTGCGCGTACGCATCCCGCTGATCGTTCAGCCCGTCGAGCATCATCTTCTTTTGCTCGTCGGTGAATGGCCCCACCCCGGCTAGTTCCGCTGCCCGGTCAATCATCTCGGCCGTGATTTTGGGCAGCGCCGGCGCCTTGGCCTCGGCAGCACTTGTGCTCGCCCCTGGGCTCGTGCCTGGATTCGCGCCAGAACCAGCCGCCGGACCCGCTGAAGGGCTCGTCGCCGGTGCCGCCTCCTGCGCCTGCGCGGCCAGCGTGTACAGAATCCCCGGCAGCAGCGGCGAAGCAATTCCCGCTCGTGTGCATGCATTCAAAAACGCTCTGCGGTTCAGAAACGGTGCTGGCTTCATGCGACGGATGGTAAATTGCGCGGCCACCAGCGGCAAAACTCTCGCCGGCTGGCACCGAAACGAAAGTCATTAATTTTTTGCTTGACATATTCCCATATGAGCATGTATTGTCCTTTCCATGGCCAGGGCTCGAACCACTTCCGACGCCTTCAATGCCGTTGCCGAACCCCGGCGCCGGCAGATCCTCCTCTATCTCGCGCACGACGAGCGCCAGGTGGGCGAAATCGTTACGGCCATCGGCCTCGATCAGCCATCGGTCTCAAAGCACCTCGGCGTTCTGCGCCGCGTCAATCTCGTCCGCGTACGCCGCAACGGCCGCCACCGTCTCTATCGCACCAACGCCGCGGCCATCCAACCGCTCCACCAGTGGACCGAGACATTCGAGCGATACTGGCAGCACCAATTGAGCCGAGTAAAGGAGCGCGCCGAGCGTGTTCAGGCCGAGATCGACCGCGGCGGCAACCCATCGCAATCAACAATTCCGAAGCCCTGATGACCCGCAGCCCATGTCCCAATTTCCCAACTTTCCCACGGAGGATATATGACCACAATGGCAATTCCCGATCTCGAATCTCTCAGCTTCAAGATCGAACAGGAGATTCGCGTGCGCGCCTCGCTCGAAGTCACCTTCGCAGCGCTTCTCGATCAGCTTGCTTCCGGTTTCGAAAAGGACGACGGCACGTCCATGCCTTTCAAGCTTGAGGCTTGGCCAGGCGGCCGCTGGTTCCGCGACCTCGGCGACGGCAACGGCCATTGCTGGGCTACCGTGCAGGCCATCAAGCGCCCCACGCTGCTCGAGTTCAGCGGTCCGCTGATGATGTCATTCCCTGTCGCCAACAACGTGCAATATCGCCTCAGCCAGGAGGGCGATGAAACTCTTATCAAGTTTCATCACACCGGCTTCGGAAACGTTCCGGAGGACTTCAAGAAGGGAATGAGAGGCGGCTGGACAAAGATCAACGAAACCGTCCGTCTGCACGCCGAGAAGTCCAAGCCATAACCAGAGCGGTCCAAGCCGCTAGCAGCGCCCGCGTAAGCGGGCGCAAGACAATAGTCCCAGGCTCGACTGGTCTTGTATCAGGGCATGAGTTTACTCGTGCCGACAAACGGCCCTCAAAATCGCCGGACTTTAGCCCCTGCGGGTCCTCTCGACCGCCGGGCCGACACCAACCAATTCCCCAAGCCAAACCCCAAGGAGGATCATTCCCATGCCCGTAGCCGAAGCAGTTGCCACTCCATCTCTCGCCCAGTCCATGCTCGCCGAATTTGAAACCCAGGCGCCCATCACGCGCCGCTTCCTCGAGCGCCTGCCCGAAGATAAGCTCACCTTCAAGCCCCACGAAAAATCAATGACCGCCGGCCAGCTCGCCTTTCACCTCGCCACGGTCCCCGGCGGAATCGTTCGCTTTGTGCAGAGCAATCCCGCCCAGGCGCCAAAGTCCTTCGAATTCCCCCAGCCTGCAACCCGTGCCGAAATCCTCAAGGCATTTGACGAGAGCGTCGCCATCGTCCGCAATGTTCTGCCGCAATTCAGCGACGCGGCCATGAAGGAAACCTGGCACATGATGGCCGGCGACAAGGAACTCTTTGCCCAGCCGCGCGGCGAGTTTCTTCGCGACGTCATGCTCAGCCACTGGTACCAGCACCGCGGCCAGTTCAGCGTCTATCTGCGCCTGCTCAATGTCGCCGTGCCCGCAAGCTGGGGCCCCAGCGCCGACGAGCCGCCCCCGTTCATGAAGTAACCGGCTGTGCAAGGGCTGCACATCATGAAGCCTCAAATAGGAGAATTGCCATGATTGATCAGAATCTCAACCATTCGTTCACGGTCGACCAAACTCCGGAAGAAGTCTTCGCTGCTATCAACAATGTTCGCGGGTGGTGGTCAGGAGAACTTGAAGGGACAACCGACAAACTCGGCGCTGAGTTTACCTACCGTTACAAAGACGTCCACTACAGCAAACAGAAGATCACCGAGCTTGTCCCCGGCAAAAAAGTCGTTTGGCTTGTCCTGGACAGCTACTTGTCCTTCGTTGAGGACAAGACGGAGTGGAATGGCACAAAGGTCGTTTTTGAAATCGCCAAAAAAGGCAATAAGACCAAGGTCCGTTTCACCCACGTCGGCCTGGCGCCCCAGGTCGAGTGCTTCAAAGCCTGCTCAGACGCATGGGGCTTCTATGTCACAGGCAGTCTCCGGAACCTGATTGCCACAGGAAAAGGCGAGCCCAACAAGAAAGAAAAGAAAGAACGCGAAGCAATTCAACCGGTCTCATAAATGCCTTTTCTCTCGCGAAGGGTGGGATCGCACGACCCCAACCCATTCCGCGGTTCGCTCTCGCCCTCTCATAAGAAAATGGGTGCCCCAGGTCCCTCGCTTTTGGGGACCTGGGAAAGCACGCTCCCGCGCCGTAGGCGCAGTGTTTATTAGCCCCGCTCTTCAGCGCGGAGATGGAGCACGAACGGAGGGAGCAGGGGCCTTCAGGCCCCTGAATCGCGCGAGGAAACGATCCGGCCTTCAGGCCCGGAAACGAACTTGACGCTCCGCTACTTCGCCGCCTCCGCCAGCAGCGCCTCCGCCCGGTGCAGCGCGTCGCGCCGCTTCTGCTTCTCGCTCTCAATGTCCGCCGGAGCCCACGTCGATCCGCCAATGCGCCGCGATGTTTCGCTCAGCCGCTGCTCGAACTCCTTGTCCAGCCCGGCCACGTCCGCCTGCGCCTGCTTGAGCGCATCGCGGAAATGAACAAGCTCTCCATCGATCCGCCCGGGGTAGTAGCTCAGCCGGTCGCCCGTCTGCATCGCATCCACGAGCGCATTCGAAGGCCCCGCAACTGGCCCCGTCTGTTGCATCGCGTCATCGGCTCCACGCAGGCGCGTCATCTCCCCGGCAAATCCGTCGAGTTCACCACGCTGCGCAACGCGGCCATTCGCGCGCTCGACCACCACAACAACCTTCGCATTCACGCTGCCGCTTGGCACGGGAATCACCGTCGTCAGCGTGTTCCCATCGAACGTCCACCCTCCCGGCTCACCCGGCTTGACGAATCCCACCGCCTTGCCGTTCACCATCACGGTCACTGGCGGCCAATCCGCCGGCAGCCGCACTTCGTATCCCCGCGTCTGAAGCATTCCGCGATAGCTGCCCTCAACCGGCCCAATCTCCACCCGTAGCGTGTCGCCTTTCTCGGTCGCTTTGATCGGCGTCCGCGCAAAAACGCCCTTCTGGTACTCAACCGACACACCCGAGTCCTCATACACCGAGTAGCTCGACGCTGCGCCCGGCGCAAGCGGCCACACGTTCACAATCAGCGGATCAACCGGCTTCTCGCCCGTGTGCAGCATCGCCGGCTGCATCGGAAGAATCGTGCCCGCCCGCACATACACCGGAATCTGATCGATCGTAAAACTGCGCTCCACTGTCGCCGGTCCAGCAAAATGTTTTCCGGTCGGCCACTCGATCCAGTCGCCCCCCTGCGAATCGGATTTGGGCAGCCAAACCTGCTCCATCGCGAGGCCTGTAATCTTGTCCGCGGGCGCGGTCACGGGGCTCACGATCAACTGATCGCCGAACAAATATTCGTTCTTGCTTGTGT
>CAZANC010000066.1:0-14417 GCA_964486495.1 uncultured Occallatibacter sp. | reverse complement strand
GCAAATTGTTCGTCTTCCTGGGCTCAAAAGGCGGATGCGGCGTGACCACGCTGGCGTCGAATTTTGCACTGGCACTGGCTCAGGAGACTGACAGCGCCATTCTCCTCATCGATCTCGGTCTACCGCTCGGGGACGTGGCCATCAATCTCGGCATTAAAACCGAATACTCCATCGCCACGGCTTTGGAGAAGCCCAATCGCCTGGATGCCAATTTGCTCTCCACGCTCGTCTCGAAGCACAGCTCGGGACTATCGGTGCTGCCCGCGCCGACCGATTTGACCGACGTGCAGGCCACCACGGAGGCGGTTGACAAGCTTTTGAAGGTCACGCGCGACATCTACGATTATGTCGTGGTCGACGCGGGATCGAGAATCGACCTGATGGACTCCAGTTTGTTTGAAGAATCCGGCATCATCTATCTCGTCACCCAGGTGGGAATCTCGGAGATGCGGACCGCCAACCGCATGATCGTGAAGTATTTCGCGCAACGCGACGAGAACCTGCAGATTGTCATCAACCGTTACAAGACCAGCGACGCAGTCTTTGATGAAGCTCAGATCGCCAAAGCCCTCACGCGGCACGCGCAGTGGAAGATTCCCGATGATTACGCGGCGGCGCGCAGAACGCGTGAGACCGCCAGTCCAATGGTGATGACCGACTCCGAGATCTCCCAGGCCATCCGTCTGATGGCCAAAACCGCCGCCGGCATGCTCCCGGAGAGGAACGAAAAGAAAGGCTTCTTCAGCTTTCTGCGGTGAGAAAAGCAGGGACCGAGGGACCAAGGGAACAAGGGACCAAGGGAACAAGGGAGCAAGGGAACAAGGGAACAAGGGACCAAGGGAGTAAGGGAACAAGGGAACGAGAAAGACAGCGATTCACGCCACTGCCTAGCGCTCCTACCTTGCAGTCAATCCAAAATCAAATCAAGTTGAGACACAGTCGGGATTCAGCCGCATTGCACGCTTCCAAAGGACTCTGATTCCTTTATCCTTTAGTTATGGCCCCGCCATCATGCCCCGTGGCACTTCTTGTATTTCTTGCCACTGCCGCATGGGCATGGATCGTTGCGGCCCACCTTGTCGCCTGTCCGCCGCTGCGAGGGCTGGCTTGAATCTCCGCCACCCTGCCGGCTGGCGGCGGCAAGCTCCTTCTCCTTTTTGCGGTGGAACTCCTTCTCCAGCTCGTCGATGGTCGTGGAGGGTTTGCGCGTATGGATTTCGATCTCCCGCGGCGCACCGTCCCCGGCAGGCGGCCGCGCGGCGCTGGCTACTGGAGGAGCTGGCGGAACGGGCCGCCGCGGCTGCGGCACTCCACCATCCATCGGTTGCCCATCCGGCCCCAGAATCTGCATCCGGAAGAGGAACCGCACCGTGTCTTCCTGGAACTTCATCATCATCGCTTCGAACATGTCGAACGACTCGCGCTTGTATTCCACCAGTGGATCTCTCTGCGCATAGCCGCGCAGATTGATTCCCTCCTTCAGGTGGTCCATCGAGAGCAGGTGATCCTTCCACAGGCCGTCGATCACGCTGAGCATCACCATCCGCTCGTGGTAGCGCATCGTGGCCGCGCCCAGAATCTTCTCCTTAGCCTCGTAGGCTTCGGTCAGCTTGGCAAAGATCTCCTCACCCAGCTCGTGCCGGCTGAGCGTTTCCGGCTTGAGGCCGGAAGCAGCGAGATTGAATCCAAAATGATCGACGAGTTTCTCTCCCAGCCCTTTGAAGTCCCACTGATCCTGCCGAACGCGCTCGCCGGCAAACTCGTCGAGGAGGTGGGAAAGGATTCCGCCCACGTAATCCTCCAGAATCAGCTCGCGCTGCTCCACGCCCTCCAGCAGTTGCCGGCGCAGGCCATAAACAGCCTCGCGCTGCTTGTTCATCACGTCGTCGTATTCCAGCAGGTGTTTGCGCGACTCGAAGTTCTGCGCCTCGACCGCCTTCTGCGCGCCCTCAATGCGCCTGGAAATCATCTTTGACTCGATGGCCTCATCTTCGACCATCACTTTTTGCATCACCGTGTTGGCAAATCCGCGCGCAAAAATGCGGACCAGATCGTCTTCGAGCGAAAGAAAGAAACGCGACTCGCCGGGATCGCCCTGGCGGCCGGCGCGTCCACGCAACTGGTTGTCGATGCGCCGCGATTCGTGCCGCTCCGTGCCCAGGATGAACAACCCTCCCGCCGCGATCACCGCCTCGTGCTCTTTCTGCGCGGCCGCGGCGTGCACCGCATTGGTCTCCTTCCAGTCCGCGTCGGAGATTTCGAACTCCTGGCCCTGATAGTAGAAGCGCTGGAATCCTGCCGGCGCCATAGGATTGATGGCGCCCTCGGCCACGCTGATGGCCCGCGCCTTTTTCTTGTCGACCAGTTCCTTGCGCGTCATGAAATCCGCGTTGCCGCCGAGCAGAATATCCGTTCCGCGGCCCGCCATATTAGTGGCAATTGTCACCATTCCCGACCGTCCGGCCTGCGCCACAATCTCCGCCTCGCGCTCGTGGAACTTCGCGTTCAGCACCACGTGCTTGACGCCCTTTCGCTGCAGGATCGCCGAAAGCCGCTCCGATTTTTCGATGGATACGGTGCCTACCAGCGCCGGCTGGCCCTTCGCGTGCAGCTCCTCGATGTTTTCCGCTACCGCCTTGTACTTTTCCTTTTCCGTGCGAAAAACCACGTCCGGATTTTCCAGCCGTCGCATCGCCATGTTCGTCGGAACGACCACGATCTCGAGCTTGTAAATCTTCTCGAACTCGGCCGCCTCGGTCTCCGCCGTTCCTGTCATTCCGCTCAGCTTTTGATAAAGCCGGAAGTAATTCTGGAATGTAATCGTGGCCAGCGTCTGGTCTTCCTTGCGGATGTTCACGCCTTCCTTGGCCTCGATCGACTGATGCAGTCCATCGCTCCAGCGGCGTCCGGGCATGAGACGGCCCGTGAACGTGTCGACAATGATGACCTCGCCATCCTTCACCACGTAGTCCACGTCGCGCTTGTAAAGCGCGTGCGCCTTGATCCCCGTCTCGACGTAATGTTTCAGCTCCCAGTTTTCGGCGTCCGCGATGTTGCCGATGCCCAGCGCCTTCTCGATCGTTTCCCATCCTGAGTCCGTGACGCCGATCGTCCGCTGCTTTTCGTCGACGAAATAATCGCCGCTCATGAACTTTTCGCCTTCGCCAAGCCGGATGCCCAACTGTTGCTGGCGCAGCGTGTCGCTCCACTCCACCTCTTCGCCCATCTCTAACTGTGGAATAATCCGCCGCACGCGCGCGTACTTGTCTGTCGTCTGTTCGGTAGGACCTGAGATGATGAGCGGGGTCCGCGCCTCGTCGATCAGAATTGAGTCCACCTCGTCCACGATGGCGTAGTAATGCCCGCGCTGCACGCAATCCTTGATCTCGAACTTCATATTGTCGCGCAGGTAGTCGAAGCCGAACTCGTTGTTCGTGCCGTAGGTGATGTCGGCGGCGTAGGCGGCTCGGCGCTGGTTGTCGTCGAGATCGTGAACGATGACGCCAACAGTGAGTCCGAGGAATTCGTAGATCTTGCCCATCCACTCGGCGTCGCGCTTGGCCAGGTAGTCGTTCACCGTGACCACGTGCACGCCGTGACCGGCCAGCGCATTCAAGTAGCAGGCCAGCGTCGCCACCAGCGTCTTGCCTTCGCCGGTCTTCATTTCGGAAATCCTGCCCTGGTGCAGCACCATTCCGCCGATCAACTGCACATCGAAGTGCCGCATTTGGACGGCGCGCCAGCCGGCCTCGCGCACCACCGCGAAAGCCTCGGGAAGAATCTCATCGAGAACTTCCCGCTCGGCTGTTTTGATTTCTTCGGCCTCTGTAATTCCATCGAGCCGGGCCGCAATCCGAGCCTTGAACTCAGCGGTCTTCGCCCTCAGCTCTTCGTCTGAAAGTTTTTGGGTCTCCGGCTCCATCGCGCTGATTGTAATCACGATAGGCCTGAGCCGCTTGAGTAGCCGCTCGTTCGCAGTGCCGAAGATTTTGGTCAGAATCTTATCGAAAAACACAGGTTTCTCCGCTTCTTAGTGTAAATGGCTGGGGGTGATGGGAGCCCTTCATGGCTCTCTGTGAGGTGCCGCGGTCACGCGTTCTCCGAGCTCGGGTCACAGGCGCAAGACAAGATCGCCAACTTGTTCGCCTCGTCGAATCCGCTTGAGTTGCCGATCCAGGTGCTTCTCCTTGCTTTCGGGATCGCCCTGATCGTCTTCGTCAGCGTCCTCCTCTTGCCTCTCCTCCAATACATGTTGCAAGCTTGGCCGGACAAATACCTGCATGAACAACAGCATCATTCCGAGTGCCGCGGAAGAAGGACAAAAGCCTGGATTCTTTTCTCCGCGCCGCTTCTTGCGCTTCCAGGCAGCACGGCGCAGACAGTAGTGGATAAAAATTGCAGCGATCGCAAAAAATGGAGCTCCGGATGCGAACTCCGCAATGAGAGTTAGAAGATTGGCACTCATTGACACCTCTCCCGACTGGCAAAACTTCATGAGGGAATAGAAGGCGGCGCAAAGCAGCCGAAGCTGCCATGCGAAGCCAAATCAATTTCTCAGAGATTTAACCGAGCGGGATAGGAGGTGGCCGTTGGAAGGATGCGGGAAGGAAAGGAGAGTCGGGAGTACGGCCCAGATACATGTAGGCCGTCGGCGACAGCAGACTGAGCGGGGAGATTACCCCGACAAACGGAAGAATGGCTAGTATTGCTAACCACGCCCCAGTGTCCGCGGAATGGCCGTGCGGGATCAACAGCAGAGCCAAAGCTGCCATGATTGCAATTACCGCAATCAGAGCCCATCCGCGCCGATGCCAGCCTTGAGTCATCGTGAGACCCCTCGTGATGGGCAGTATATCACTCAGCGATTCTCAATTCCCGTGCAGTCAACTTCTCGAGGGACGCCGCAAGAAAACAAAACCCCCGGGCTTGCCCGGGGGTTTTTCTTTTGGGCTTGTTGGAGACTAGGCGCTGAACAACAGCACGCCTGCAGCCTTCTCGTCGGTTGCGGTTTCGTCCGCGCTTACCGGCCGATAGAAGAGCTGGTTTTGGTCGAGATAGACCTCGAGAAACGCCGGCCGCTCCTGAATCTGCCCGGCAATCAGCGCCTCGGAAAGCGGATCTTCGATGTACCGCTGCAGTGCGCGGCGCAACGGGCGCGCGCCGTAGCTGCGGTCGACCAGAGTCTTGTCGAGAATCCATTTCTTGGCATCGTCGTTCACCGAGATGGTGATCGACTTCTGCGCCAGGTTGGCATTCAACTGCTGAACCATCAACTCCACGATCTGCATTAGATCGACATCGTTCAGCGATTGGAACAGGATCACCTCGTCGAGCCGGTTCAGGAACTCGGGGTTGAAGGTCTTCTTCACCTCGTTCTTCACCAGTTCCTCGACCTTATCGCTCACGATGTCCTCGCGCTCGCTCTGGAAGCCCAGCCCCTGCTTCTTCATCAGGTGCCGCGCCCCGATGTTGGAGGTCATGATGATGATGGTGTTCTTGAAGTCGACGGTATTGCCCAGGCCGTCGGTCAATTGCCCATCTTCAAACACTTGCAACAGAATGTTGAACACATCCGGGTGCGCCTTCTCGATTTCGTCGAGCAGCACGACGGAGTATGGCGAGCGCTTGACACGCTCGGTCAACTGGCCGCCCTCCTCGTAGCCCACGTAGCCCGGAGGCGAGCCAATCAGCTTCGACACCGAATGCTTCTCCATGAACTCCGACATATCGAAGCGGATGAGCGCTTTATCCGATCCGAAGAGGAAATTGGCCAGCGTGCGCGCCATCTCCGTCTTGCCCACGCCTGTGGGTCCGAGGAACAGGAAGCTACCGATTGGCCGATGCGGCGACTTCAATCCGGCTCTCGAACGCCGGATCGCGCGAGCCAGCGCCGAAATCGCCTTCTCCTGCGAGATCACGCGCTTGTGCAGCTCTTCTTCAACGCGCAGCAGCTTCTGCGTCTCTTCTTCCTTGATGCTGGTCACAGGCACGCCCGTCCAGCGGCTCACCACGTCTTCGATATCCTCGCGGCCAACAATTCCTGCCGCCGAATCGTCAAGGTGGTACTTGTCGCGGAGTGCGCGCAGGTTCTCGCGCTCCTTGCGCTCCTCGTCGGAATAGAAGCGCGCCTTCTCGAATTCATGATTCGCAATCGCCGAATCCATGCGGTGCACGATGAACTTGATCCGCTTCTGCACTTCGGTGATCTCTTCCGGCAGCGAGGTCTGGCGCAGCTTGACGCGCGCGCCCGCTTCGTCGATCAAATCGATGGCCTTGTCGGGCAGAAAACGGTCGGGAATGTAGCGGCTCGAATGCGACACGGCGAACTCCACCGCGGCATCGGTGTAGCTGACCGCATGGAACTTTTCGTAGCGGTCCTTGATGCCCATGATGATCTTGATCGCCTCTGCCTCGTTGGGCGGCGGCACTTTCACAGCCTGGAAGCGCCGCTCCAGCGAGCGGTCCTTCTCGATCGATTTGCGATACTCGGCCGGCGTGGTTGCGCCGATGCACTGAATCTCGCCGCGCGACAGAGCCGGCTTGAGGATGTTCGCCGCATCCAGCGACCCTTCAGCCGATCCCGCGCCCACCAGCGTGTGCAGCTCGTCGATGAACACAATCGAGTTCTGGCTTTCCATCAACTCTTTCATGATGGTCTTCAGCCGCTCTTCGAACTGGCCGCGGTACTTGGTTCCGGCCACGATCAGCGAAAGGTCCAGCGCCAGCACGCGCTTGTCGGCCAGAAAGCTCGGCACTTCGCCATCCGCAATGCGCTGCGCCAGTCCTTCGACAATCGCCGTCTTGCCCACGCCCGGCTCGCCGATCAGCACAGGATTGTTTTTCGTGCGCCGGCACAGAATCTGCACGGAGCGCTCCAGCTCGCCTTCGCGCCCAACGAGCGGATCGAGTTGCCCGTCCATTGCGGCTTGAGTAAGGTCGCGGCTGAACTCGGCCAGGAGGCTCGATTCGCGCTGCCGCTGTTGCGGCGGCGCTTTCTCCTGCGTCACCCGCGCCAGCTCATCGCGAATCTGCGTCAGCTTCAGGCCGCGCTCCTGCAGGATCTCCGACGCGAAGCATTTTTCTTCTCTCAACAGGCCGAGCAGCAGATGTTCCGTCCCAATGTGTTTGTGGCCCAGCCGCTCGGCTTCCTCCGCGGCATACGCCAGCACCCGCTTGCACTCGTTCGAAAGCGGCAGGTCAACGCTCGTCGACACTTTCTCGCGGATCGTGGTGTGCGCTTCAATTTGCTTCCGGATCGACTCCACCGAGGCGTGCGAGCGAAGGAATCGATTGGTTAACGCTTTGTCTTCGCGCAGCAGCCCGAGCAACAAGTGCTCGGTTTCGATATAAGGCGAGCCGAACTGGCTGGCCTCGTACCGCGCGAAGAAGATGACGCGCCGCGCCTTCTCCGTATACCGCTCGAACATGATGAACTCCCTGATCCAGGTGATCGCCTGCAGTAGCCGTCCGGCTGTTTTCCCGGCCTCGGCCCGACTCGCGTTCGCCCTTCTGTTGCTTCGCCGCCGGGACCCCAAGAGAGAAACGACCCGCGCCCCGAACAGCTCTTTTGGATGGTCTTGAATCCGCTTGCAACCTGTCGTCAACCGGCCCAAATTCTGCCGCCGACTACCACCCCGACCTCAGCAAGCCCGCATCGGAAAAAATCCTGATCAGGCCCCTACTTCATAAGACTCAAAAATCGGCAAAACTGCTGCTTTTTCTACGCCAAGTTTCCAGCTTGCAACGGCTTTGACCCAGCGTCTGTGATCTCTGTCAGTCTACCGTTTCCGAGCCTCAAAACTCGCCGGCATCGGGCGGCCAAGTCCAAATTATGCGTTACCAAAATCGACGTTAGCCCATGACTTCGGTGCAGGCGCTCGATCAAATCAAACACGCGCCCAGCCGTCGAGTTGTCCAGATCCCCGGTCGGCTCGTCGGCCAGCAGCAGCCTGGGGCCGCAAACCAGTGCTCGTGCCAGCGCCACGCGTTGCTGCTCTCCCCCTGAAAGTTCTCCCGGCCGATGGTCGCCGCGATCTTCCAAATCCACCTCGCCCAGCCACTTCTCCGCCGTTTGCAGAGCTTCGATCTTCCTGGCGCCTCGCGCCAGTAGCGGCATTGCCACGTTCTCCAGCGCCGTGAACTCGGGCAGCAAATAATGGAACTGCCACACGTACCCGATCTCACGATTTCGAAAGGCTGCAGCCTCTTTCGCGCTCAGCTTTGCCACGTTGGTTGAGGCGCAGTATACGGTGCCGGCGGAAGGGGCATCCAGCGCCCCCAAAATGTGTAAAAGAGTGCTCTTTCCCGCGCCCGACTGGCCTACAATCGCCACCATTTCGCCGGTCTCAACTTCGAGATTGAGATCCTCGAAAAGATGCAGTGCACCTCGCGCTGTCTGGTACGTTTTGCCCAGGCCCTGAACCTGAATCACTGGTGATGGGGTTGAAGGGTTTCCGAACGCCCGCGACTCCGGGTCCCGCGTTGCACGGGATGCCGTGGGAGCAGCCGCTGAATGGGTTTCGATCATCCGGTTGCTCTTTATTTTACAGGACTGCGGCGGGCCGCCGCACATCCCCCAAACCGGGCATCGATGTGGTACCTCGGATGCCACGTCGGAGAGTTACCACGGGCTTGGCGCGCCTTCGCAGCGCCGCCCAGCAGGCCGCTCAAAACACGAAACGGGAGCCGATGGTTCCAGCTCCCGCGTCACTGCTTGTCGCTCTTACAACCGCCGCACCGGCGCCTCAGCCCCACTTCTTGCCCAGCGCCTCGAGGTTTGACTCGGCGAGATCCTGGGGCGTCATAACGACCCTGAACCTCACTTCGGCGTTGAAATTCAGGAACCACGGCTCGGCCAGGCGGGGAACGTCAGATGGCTTGGCCACGTCGACAATCAGGACGCCGCCGCGCTTTCCGTCCCGCTCGCCGAAGTAAGCAGCCTCGGGCTTGGCGTCGTCGAGAATCTTCTTCATGATGGATCCCGCCGTTCCATTGCGAACTACTGTGTTGAATGGTTCAAGGGGAAATTCAACCGTCATCATCATCCGCATCTTTAGTACCTCCGGGCGCTCGGAATTACCCCGGGGGATGAGTGAGCGCCGATGCCCGGAAATTACACGATGCAAGCGCGCACAGTCAAAACAATTTTCCGCTTCCTTTCCGCCGGCTTGTTCGCTCGCAGTCGCACACGCCCCCACCGAACTCCGAGATCGCCGCTCACTCCGGTAACTCTGCTCGCCGCTCCGCTTGCTATGATCAAGACAAAGGCCGCGTTTTAAAGGCCGCGTTTTGGCTCGCGCCGCCGCACTTCTACTTCGTTCCCATGACTCCCGCTTCCCAAGCCGCCGCCCGATCGGAGTTTGCCGCGCCTCAGGCCGATTCAGCGCCGCACGCCCTTCATGCGCCTGCGCCCGGCGCAACGGCCACGCTCATCCACGATCTGCGCGAGCTCTTCAAAGTCAAAGTGGTCGGCCTGGTCCTCGTCACTGGCTGGGGCGGCTTTTACCTGGGATCCATGCAGTCAGGTATTTCCACCCTGCAGCGCGGCCTGCTCGACACGCTCCTCGGCATCGGCCTCATCTCCGCTGGCGCGGGCGCTCTTAACCAGGCTCTCGAGCGCACCTCCGATGCGCGCATGAAGCGCACAGCCGATCGTCCGCTCGCATCGGGCCGCTGGCCTCTTTCGATCGGGATTCTCGCAGGCCTCGGCGCTGTCGCCCTCGGCGCTGTGTGGCTGGCGCTCTGCACCAACCTGCTCACCGTCTCCCTCGCGCTTCTCACGGCTTTCACCTACGTGGCCATCTACACGCCGCTCAAGCGCGTCACCACCATGGCCACCTTCATCGGCGCATTTCCCGGCGCAATGGGCCCCATGCTCGGCTGGACCGCGGTGCGCGACCGGATCGAGTGGCCGGCCGTTGCGCTCTTCGCTATCCTCTTCGTCTGGCAATTCCCTCACTTCATGTCCATTGCCTGGCTCTACCGCGACGACTACGCGCGCGCCGGCATTCGCATGTTGCCCGTCGTTCAGCCTGACGGATGGTCCACCGTCGTCGAAGCACTCTTCTACGCCGTGCTCATGATTCCCGTCTCGCTCGCCCCGTGGCGTCTCGGGCTCACCGGCGTCGCCTACGCATACGCTGCCGTTCCGCTTGGCCTCGTCTATCTCGCATACACTATCCGCTTCGCGCGCATCCTCCGCGCCAAGTCTGAGGACGAAAGCCGCAAGCTGGCTCGCGACCTCCTCAAAGTGAGCGTCCTCTACCTGCCGCTGCTCTTCACCACGCTCATGCTCTGCGCCCGCGCGAAAGGTTAGCGAGCATGACCGTTACTGCCCCAACTTCCGCTTCCCGGCCCGGCGCCGCGTCAGCCATCGCCGCCATCCTGGTCATCAGCGCCGCAGCCTCGCTCTTCCTCTTCTGGCTCATCTATATTCATCCCGCCGCTGCCACGAGCGCACAATACGCCTTTCTCCCCGCCATAAACGCGGTCTTCAACGGACTCGCCGCGACCGCGCTTCTCATCGGCTTCACCTTCATTCGCGCGCACAAGATCAAGCAGCATCGTGCGTCCATGATCACGGCCTTCGTCTTCTCCACCCTCTTTCTCGTGGGCTACATCGCCCACCACGCGCTTCACGGAGACGTGCGCTATCCGCTCCACGCAGCCTTCCGCACGTTTTATCTCTGGCTGCTTGCGAGCCACATCATCCTTGCCGTCGTCGCCCTGCCCCTGATCCTCGTGACGTTTTTCTTCTCGCTGTCGGGCCGGATCCCGCAGCACCGCCGCATCGCGCGCTGGACGTTTCCCATCTGGCTCTATGTCTCTGTCACCGGCGTCATCACCTACGTCATGCTGCGACTGGCAATGGGAAGTTAGAATCTGCGCACTAGAAAGCCATGCCCTCAACCCCGCCGATCTCCGAACCGAATCGCCCCACGCAAGGACCCACGCAACCAGACGATGGCACGCGGCAGCTTCTTCAATGGGGCGGCTCGATGGTGGGAACGGGTGTGCTTTGCGTGCTTCTGCTGGTCACCGTGCTCGGGGGCTACTCGCGCCTGGGCGCCAGCAGCAACGCCGGCTGGTTCGCGCTCATCGTTGCGCTCATGTGCATTCCCTTCGGCCTGATGCTGCTCGCGCTCGGCCTCGCCAAATGGCTCAGGCACAAGCGCGACTCCGGCGCAGCGGACAAACGCGGCTAGCCCCATGCGCAAGCCTGGCGTGCAATCGCACCTCGATCCGGCAAAACCGCCAGCGGGAAAGAAGACCCCTTAGAGCAGTTTCGGAATTAACGTAGACTTTTTGAGAGCATTAAAAGGCGGCATTTTCTTGATGAAAATGCCACTTTGCTGAGTGCATTCGGTCTACACCAATTCCGAAACTGCTGTAGCCCCAATCTCTTTAGCCCTTGAAGAACGCCAGCAGATCTGCGTTGACCGTCTCCGCTTGCGTAGTGATCATGCCGTGCGGGAAATCCTTGTAGGTTTTCAGGGTTCCGTTCTTCAACAACTTCGCGGTCAACGGCCCGGATGCGACGTAAGGAACGATCTGGTCGTCTTCGCTATGGATTACCAGCACCGGAACGGTGATCTTCTTCAAGTCCTCAGTGAAATCGGTCTGGGAGAAGGCCACAATGCCGTCATAGTGCGCCTTGGCGCCACCCATCATTCCCTGGCGCCACCAATTCCTGATCGCGGACTCAAGGGATTTCACGCCCGGCCGGTTGAAGCCATAGAAAGGTCCGGTCGGCAGGTCGAGATAGAACTGCGAGCGATTGGCCGCCAGTTGCGCCTGCAGATCGTCAAACACCGCCTTGGGCAGTCCCAGCGGATTGGCCGCCGTCTTCACCATCAACGGAGGTATCGCGCTGATCAGCGCCGCTTTGGCCACACGGCTTTCGCCGTGCCGACCCAGATAGCGCGTCACTTCGCCGCCTCCGGTAGAGTGGCCCACATGGATCGCGTTTCTTAGATCGAGATGAGCCGTTAGAGCGGCCAGGTCATCGGCATAATGGTCCAGATCGTGCCCATCGGCGGTTTGGCTGGAACGCCCGTGGCCGCGGCGGTCATGGGCAATCACGCGATAGCCGCGAGCGAGGAAGAACAGCATCTGCGTGTCCCAGTCATCTGCCGACAGCGGCCATCCATGGCTGAAGACAATGGGCTGGCCAGTTCCCCAGTCCTTATAGAAAATTTCCAAGCCGTCTTTGGTTGTGATGGTAGGCATGTGACCTCCTTTGAAATGGGGATCGAACGCCACTCATTACATCACATTCCCCCATACGTAGAATGAACCGGGATTCAACGGAGGTCGCGCGCCATCGGAAGCGGGAACCCGTCGCCCTTCCGCGGCTTTGAGGTTGGGGACAAGCACGTCACCCGATTTCAGGGAAACTGGTGTCGAGCCTGACACCAATGCCGGGCAGCAGCTTGTTGTTGCCCCAGGGCCGCGTTGAGCACACGCTGCCGCAAAAGACTGCTTCAACGCCGAGAAACTTTAGCCATACACGGCTGCCGGGCGTCCACTCCCGCGCACTGTACAGAAAGCATCCGCGAGCGGAGATGTCCGCGGTCACCACCTTCTCGGCATCCGTGAAGGTCTCGTCAGCGGACAGGTAGACGGCAAGAAACCTGGATTCCCTGACGCTCGCCGGGATTTTCCTTGGCTCAAACGCCAGGCATTTCTGCGCAAAGGAATCCAGGGTATCGCCAAGGATCGATGCTTCACTACAGGCCAGGCGGAATTTGGCAAAAGGATAAAGTTCAAACAGCTCACGTGCGTCTTCTTTAACCTGCTTCGAAGCTCTGATCGCAGCGGCCAGTTCCAACAGAATCCCACACGCAGGAACTCTCTCCAGGGCGCAGCGCAACTCTCCCAATGAAGCCAACAAGGCTGCGTCCAGCCCCCTTGCCTGGAGTGAGGCGGCCATGAGATCGCGAGTGTCCTGGCGGGCGGCGATCACCACGCAAGTCTTCATTTCGAAACCACTACCGATTCGACCCTTCCCGGAACGCGATGCATTCCAGCCCAGGGAATCGAGCGCATAGGGCATCCCACAGTTCTCTTATCGGCCAGCCAGCCCTTCAGTTGAGAACCTCAGGAATCGCTTCCGACAAGCGGACCTTGCGGGACCCAACGAGCGGAATCGCTCCGCCTTTCGGCCATAGATACAAATCAAATTCTTCCAAGAGGCGGTCCACCAGCCGTACAATTCGTGATAAGCAGTCCGCAAAGAGGAGATTCGGGCTCGAACGGCGCCAGGGAAGGCACTTGAACCCTGGAACCCCACCAGTCTGGAGCAGCATGCGCGAGCATGCAGAGGAGAAAAGGCGAGTATGGCATTCTGCCCAAAATGTGGCACACAGTTGGCAGGCAATGAGCGATTCTGCGTAAGCTGCGGGAACGATGTGAGCGGGCAGGCTGCGCCGGCGAGCGCGCCAGTGGCAGCGGCTCCTCCAGTTGCGTATACTCCGGTTTCGCCTCCCCCGGTTGCGGCTGCTCCGTATGCGCCGCCCGCGGCAGCGCCGCCCGCGACGCCCTATCCACCGTACTATCCCGCGCCGGGACAGATCCCGATGATGGCCATGCCGCAGGAGGTGCCCAAGCACCATGGGGGCGTCTGGTGGGTGATCATCATTGCCGCTGTCATTTTCGGGCTTTGGTGGATCGGCACACACGATAATCCGGGACCGACGCCAACGCCGACGCCTGGGGGCGCACCGCCAGCAGGACCGAATGCCGCGATCATCGCGCAGCAGATCTACACCACGCAGTGGAGCGTGGTGAATGGAGATGTGCAGCTCACCAACCAGCAATGGGTGAACCAGTCGACCGTATCCATACAATCGGCGGATATGGAATGCGACCAATATAACCAGAGCGGCTCCGATTTGGCGCAAAAGCACGTGCAGCTAACGGACCAAACTGGCGCAGCGGTTAAAGCCGGAGAGACGGAACAATTCGGCAACCTCGATATAGGAGCGGCCGTGCAAGGCTTGACCAAAGTGAATTGCGGGATTGTGGGCGTGACGCCGGCGACCCAGTGAGCTTGCGCGCCGGCGCACTTGCGTGGCTGGCGGCGGCTATTCCCTGCTCTTCAAAACACGGTGCCTCACTCGTTATGTCCCCCGACTCCCGAGTGAGGCACTTTGTTGTCCCAGGTCTCTAAATCGGAGTCTCCTCCCCCCGAAGCAGGCCCCGACTTTTCGAGCCGTCTGGCAGCTACGGCCTTTTACCTCTGCCCCACGAATTCGGTTCCTCGTTCCACCTGCCCGTGAAGCATTGGGACAACGGTCCCGGCATTCTCCCGCCGATGTTGCAATTGCTGCAGGCGATGCATTGTAGGAGACGGCGCAAGGCGTCGCTTTGTTGCAAAATCGGCGCGACAAAAACCAGAGTCATCAACGCAGGCTTTC
>CAZANC010000065.1:0-14554 GCA_964486495.1 uncultured Occallatibacter sp. | reverse complement strand
AGAACACGACGATCGTCTTCCCGCTGCCGATGGAGCTGATGTCGCTGCTGAACAAGTTTTCGGCCCAGATGAAGCCGGCGGAGAAGCAGCCATAGGGCGTGGGCGACCAGGAAAGGCGGATGCGGTGAAGGCGGTCGATGCGAGGATATTTTGACAGTGAAGGGCCGGACGGCGATGAACCCGAGGAGCGCGGGCACGACACCGAGCTGACACTTGGGTGGGGTGCGCTTGTCGGCAGTGTCTTCGGACTCATCCTCGTTTGCGGGCTATCCTTCTGGCTGGGATACGCGGTGGGTCATCACGGTTCGGCATCGCCGCCGGCGACGGCCACGCAGCCTGCCGCGCCAACGGCCGCTCCCGACCAGGAGCCGTTGCAGCCAAACGAATCGATTCCCAAGCCCTCAGCAGACGCGCAGGCGCCAGCGCCGCCAGATTCGCCGGCAAGTGACGGCACAACGCCGCCGGCCGCGGATGGCGGCGCGAATCCGGCGACACCGTCAACGCCGAAGGCCGGACAAAACTCTTCACCCACGAGTTCGCCCGCGGCGGCGCCAGCACATGCGGCGCCGACTCAGGCGCCCGCGCCGGTGTCGCCGGCAATCCCAGCGACGGGAAATGGATCGCATGGCGGGTCGCCGGCGGCGGCGCCCACGGTGCGTCCCGCGTTGCCAGGCGCCGCAGGTCAGTTCATGGTGCAGGTTGCCGCGGTGTCACACCCCGAGGATGCCGGCGTGCTGGTGAATGCTCTACGCAAGCGCGGGTACGCGGCAAACGCTCAGCGAGAGCCGTCGGATGGGCTGATTCATGTACGCATCGGGCCGTTCGCAACGCACGAGGAAGCCAACCGCATGTGCGCGCGGCTGCTGAACGACGGATACAACGCGATGGTGCAGCCGTAGGGGCTACGCCTGATCCACCGGTGCACTCCTTGGGAACCCGCAATAGAAACAATCTCCACCTCTGCCGAAGCTTTCACCACATTGTGGGCACCGAAAACGAAACCAACGAACCGAAAGACTCCAGGCATACAAGACGACAACCAAGCACCAGGCCCCGGCGAGCAACGCGAAACCATCTGGGTTCTCAACGACTCGTTTCGCGAATGCCAGTCCAAGGACAAGCGGTGCGAGCGCGATCGGAATCGCGAATCTGTTGGCGAGTCGCCTTCTCGCGGCCAACTGGTAATATTCCGGGTAATCTTCCAGACAGCGAACTGGCTGATTTGTCTCTGACAGGGGCTTCCAATGCGGCAGCTCGGCTGGACCCAGGTTGCGTCGTTTTACCTCGCGATCCAAAACGGCGACAGCCTCGGGTAGAAGATCCTGCTTATCCGCAAGGACGAGGCGGAGTTGATCGTCCGTCAGCTGCTCGTAGTAGCTCTGATAATCCGTTTCGTTCATCGTAGGACCTGACGAATGGCCAATTCTAACGCGACCGGATCAGTTTGTCCGCATCCACTCCGGCAGTGCGGAGGCGATGGCGGCGCGAACGGCGTCAGAGAGCTCGTCGCGCGTGGCGTAGTTCGCGGGGTCGAGCGGCGGGTGAAAGATGATGTGCACGACACCCGGGCGGATCCGCAGGCTCCCCGGCGGAAGGATCTTCTCACTTCCGAAAATTGAGATGGGGATGCAGGACGCGCCGGAGTCTTTGGCGAGATAAAAAGTGCCTTTCTTAAAGGGCAGCATGCGGCCGTCGGGCGAGCGCATGCCTTCAACAAATGTGGTGATGTGCAAGCCGCTGGCGAGGACGCGCTCGGCGTCGGCGACGGCGAGTTGCGCGCCTTCTACAGTGCCGTCGCGGGCGACGGGAATGAAGCCCGCCAGCTTGAAAGCGTAGCCGAGGATGGGAATCTTCATGAGCGGGCGTTTGAGGAAGACCACAGTGCGGCTGGGGAGGTGGGACATAAGCGCAGGCGCGTCGAGATTGGAGAGGTGATTCGCCATGAGAATGCAGGCGCGACCGGGAGGGATTTTTTCCTTGCCTTGGATTTGAATTCGAATGCCTGCGACTCGGATGGCAACACGAGCAATCCAGGAGCCAACGGCGTAGAGCGGGCCGACGTTGCCTGTGAGAAGCGTAAACGGAATGAAGATGGCCGCCGAGGGAAGGGCCAGGAAGACGATGGTGACGAAGACGATGAGTGAGACGATCATGAGCAGTCAGGATGGATGTGCAAAGGTGAGTATCGCACTCACAGTGGCCGGTGGTCAGTGATCAGTGGTCAGATTTTTCGTGCTGAGTTGGGGTTCGCGCGCACATTGGGCTTTTGGGAACTATGTCCGCATCCATTCGGGCAGTCCCGAGGCGACGGCGGCGCGGACGGTGCGCATGAGCTCGTCGCGCGTGGCGAGTGCGGCGGGGTCGATTGGATCGTGGAAGATGATGTGGGCTTGGCCGGGATGGATGCGCTGGCTGCCCTTGCCCAGGATGGATTCTGTGCCGTAGATGGAAACGGGAATGCACGGCGCGCCCGCGGCCATGGCGAGAAAGAACGGGCCCTTCTTGAAGGGCAACATGCGGCCGTCGGGCGAGCGAGTGCCTTCAACAAATGTGGTAATGTGCACGCCTTTCGCGAGAACGCGCTGAGCTTCAGCCACGCTGCGCTGCGCGTCGGCAGGGTTGCCGCTGCGATCCACGGCGATGAACTCGCCCTGGCGGAAGCCGGTGCCGAGGATCGGAAGATTCATGAGAGACCGCTTCATGAAGGCGGAGGTACGGCCAGGGATGAGCGAGATGAGCGCGGGCGGGTCGAGATTGGAGACGTGGTTCGACATGAAGATGCAGGCGCGGTCGCGGGGGATGCGGTCGAGGCCTTCGACCTGGAAGCGCACACCGGCGAGGCGGCAACTCGAGGCGAGCATGAAGCGCGTTGCCTTGTAGAGCGGAAGCACGTTGCCGGTGATCCAGCACCAGGGAATGAAGAGAAGGGCCGAGGGAATTCCCAGGACGACCATGTTGGTGATGAAGATGAGCGACCAGATCATGCGTGACCCTTGTTCCTAGCTGGCGGCGGCAAAGCGCTCACGCAAGCGCGTGGGCAGCTTCTCGTAGATGCCGTCGAAGCCGCCGTTGGAAAGGATGGCGACGACATCGCCGGTCGCGAGCTGCGGCGCGAGGTTGGAGACGATGGCGTCAGCGTCGGCGAGAAGCTCCGCGGGCGTTCCTGCGTCGTTGAGGGCTCGGACAACTTCCTCCGGGTGCAGGCGTTCAGCCTCCGCAATGCGCTCCTGCTGATAGACAGCGGCGAGGATGACGCGATCGGCGAGAGCGAGGCTCTGAACGAGGTCGGCGGCAAGGACTTTGCGGCGCAGCGTGTTCGAACGCGGCTCGAGCACGGCCCAAAGGCGTGCGCCGGGGTAAACGGAGCGCAACGCACGGAGGGTCTCGCGAATGGCCGTGGGGTGGTGGGCGAAGTCCTCGATGAGGGTGATGCCGTTGATTTCTGCGCGGACCTCGAGGCGGCGCTTGACGCTCTGGAAAGTCGAGACAGCTTCGGCGATGGCGGCAGCAGGGATGCCGGCGGCGGCAGCGAGGGCGGCAGCGGCTGTGGCGTTGAGGGCGTTGTGCTCGCCGGCCAGGTGCATGTTGAAGTCAGACCAGGCGACACCGGAGCGAAGAACTTCCCAGCGCATGCGGCCAGATTCGTAGCGAAGATTGCGGATGCGCCAATTGGCGCCTTCGGTAAATCCATAGCGCTCGACTGGGCAGAAGGCGTGGCTCACACATTCGGTCACGTTCGGGCTGCCGTCGTAGGCGACAATGAGGCCGCGACGCGGGACAAGATTGACGAGACGCTTGAAGGCAGTCTTGACGGCTTCCAGATCGGCGTAGATGTCGGCGTGATCGAACTCAACGTGCGTGAGGATGAGCGCGGCGGGAAAGTAGTGAAGAAACTTGGGGCCCTTGTCGAAGAAAGCGGTGTCGTATTCGTCGCCTTCAAGAATGAAATTGCGCGTAGGGCGGAGCTGGAAGCTCGTGCCGAAGTTTTCCGCGACGCCGCCGATGAGGAACGAAGGCTCGAGCAAGGGATTGTTGCGCGCTGCGACCTGGTATATCCAGGCGAGCATGCTAGTAGTGGTGGTTTTGCCGTGGGTTCCGGCGACGACGAGGGATTCGCGACCGGAGAGGAACTCTTCGCGCAGGAGAGCGGCCATGGAGGTGAAGGGAATGCGGTCGTCAAGCACGCGCTCGATTTCGGGGTTGCCGCGGGAGAGCGCGTTGCCGACGACGACGAGGTCCGGCACAGGATCGAGATTGGATTCGCTGTAAGGCTCGAGGATCGGGATGCCGAGCGATCGAAGCAGATCGCTCATGGGCGGATAGGCGGCTTTGTCGGAGCCGGTGATGCGGTGGCCCTTGAGCTGCAGAAGGCCGGCGAGTGAGGCCATGGCGGTGCCGCAGATGCCGATGAGGTGGATGTGGCGCGGCGATGCGGTCACTTCTTCACCGCCGGCTCGAGGATGCAGAGTTGGGCGCTGTCGCCGACGGCGAGTTCGGCTTCGACGCCGAACGTGAGCGTGACATTTTCGCGCGAGACGTGGCCGCTGCGGAGGCCGATGGCGACGGGCACATCGAGACCATCGAGAGCATTGAGAATCGCTTCTTCGAGCAGCGACGCAGGGGCTCCGGACGAAGCGCAATCGAGCATCTCGCCGAAGACGATGCCGCGAACGCCTTCGAGCTTCCCAGCGTTGCGCAGTTGCCAGAGCATGCGATCGATCTGGTAGGGCTTGACGCGCGTGTCTTCAAGAAAGAGCAGAGCGCCCTCGGTGCTGGGCTCCCATGGTGTGCCGAGAAGCGAAATGAGAATGCTGAGGCAGCCGCCATAAAGAGTGCCGCGGACCGCGGAGGGGGCCGCGGTGGGCGTCAAAGGACGAAGGCCTTCAGCAGCGCCGACACTGTAGGGCTCGCCTGCCAGTGCGGCGCGAAAGCTTTCAAGATGCACGCCGTTGGGGAGATAGAAATCAGCCGCGAGCATGGGGCCGTGAAAGACGGGCAGGCCCAGTTCGTCGAGCAGGCGGAGCTGGATGCCGGTCAGGTCACTATAGGCAAAGAACGGCTTGGGGTGCACCGCGATGGTTTCAAGATCGAGGTTATCAAGCAGGTAGTTTGACCCGTAGCCGCCGCGAATCGACATGATTGCGGCGGTGTCAGGATCGGCAAAGGCCGCGTGAAGATCGCCGAGGCGCTGCTGCGGGGTTCCGGCAAAGTAGAGCGGCTCGCGCAGGAGTGCGTTGGCCGCGAATTTTGGCGCATAGCCCAGCGCGCGGAAGGCTGCGACGCCGCGATCGACGCGATCGGGTTGCGCAAAGGAGGCCGGGGCGACGATGCTGATGGCAGCATCCAGCGCGATTGGCGGCGGCTTGAGGAGGGCCTTCATTTCACCAGGCCTCCCCACGGGCGATGAGCGCGGCAGGCCCGGTGAGATGCAGTTCAGTGCCGGGCCCGTCCCAGGCAACGGTCTGTGCGCCGCCCGGCGCAACAACCTTGAGCGGCGAGATGCACCGGCGCAACGCGAGCGCCGCTGTGGCCGCGGCCGAGCTGCCGGTTCCGGAAGAACTGGTGGGGCCCACTCCGCGCTCAAAGATGCGAATCTCGATCTCGTGCTCGCTCACGACACGCACAAACTCGACGTTGGTGTGATTGGGGAAATCGCGATGCGTGTAAATCTCCGCGCCGATCCCGGTCCAAGCGCGGTGGGCGACGTTGAAGTCGGGCTTTTCGACGAGAACGACGAAGTGGGGATTACCGGTGGAGACTTCGACGCCGACGACCTCAACACCGTCGATCAGTTTGAGTGTGTGCGGTGCAAACCGGGGCACGCCCATTGCGGTGGTCACTTCGACGGTGAAGTCGTCGTGATTGCGGACGGCGTCGATGCGGCAGACGCGGAGACCGGCATCGGTGGTGATTTCGAGCGTGTCGCCGGGCTTCGAGCCGAGTGATTCGGCCATCCACGCGGCGACGCAGCGCGTGCCATTGCCGCTGATCTCGGCGATGGAGCCGTCGGCATTGTGGAGGCGGATGCGGCCGGAACGTGGGCCCGGGCCAGACTCGTTTTTCCAGGCAAAAAACTCAATGCCATCGGCGCCAATGCCGGTGTTGCGATGGCAGAGGCGGCGCGTGAGAGCTGCGGGATCGTGGCCTGCCGCGGCTTCTTCGGTCACGATGAGGAAATCGTTGCCGCACGCGTGAGCTTTGTCGAAGGGAATCAATCTTCCTCCGGATCGCGGACGGCAAATGGACGAGCGAGTTGTGCGGCTGCGAAAATCACTGTGCTTCCCAGCCCGATGCTAACACCGAAGCGAGCTGGGTTTGCAGCCGGAATGCTTCGACGTGCCGACTGATGCAAGAGGCTGCTTAGAAAGAAACATGGGAACGATCGAGCCATTTAGTGGAGGCATAAATCGCGGCCGATGGCTGATCTTTAGCTGTGAAGCGGTCCATCAGCTTGAGGTCGGCGAGATTCGCTTTGACGGCTTTGTCTATCTCGTCGCCGTCGAATGTGACGATGATGGCGGCGTGGCTGGCTGGCGCTGCGAGGGCGGAGCGATAGATTTCGAGGTCGCTCTCGTTGATGGTCTGACGGAGAGGAATGCCGGTGGAGGCAACGATCTCAGGGTAGAGGGATGTGTTCATGAGCACGGGCGCGCGTGGATCGTGGATGAGCAACGACTTGAGAGCCGGTGGAATGGCGTTGTCGTAAGGTTGGCGTGCGTCAGCGTTCTTGGTGCCTTCAACGAAGACGATCGGGCCGGAGCACAGGAGCGCAAAAACGTTGAGGCCTGCGAAAGCTAAGAGGAGCGTAAGCGCGAGTTTGGGAATAAAAAGTGGGAGACTCGGAACTTTGATGCGGCCGAGGCTGTCGGCAATGAATTGGGCCGCGAAACCGAGGCCGAGCGCGAGAGCGGGCAGAAGTTCGAGGCCGTAGCGTGTGTTGTACCAGGTGTACGGCCACCACGCGGGAAAAAAGATGGGGACCGATCCGTACGCAACGGACCACGCGTAAAACGGGACAGGTAGCCACAGCAGGAATGTCCAGGCCAGAGCGCGGCGGCGTGCGGCGGATTTTTTGACGAGCCATGCGGCGACAGTTCCGAGCGCGGCAATGGCAAGGACGATGTTGCCCCAGACATTGCTCCAACCGGGAGCGGCGACGGAGTCGAGCTCGGAAACCTTGAGGTAGAAGAGGAGCGCGACCCACGGGCTGTGCCAACCGGGATGCAGCGGCCAACCAGCCGACGCGGCGGTGCGGAGTTCGATGGCTCTTGCGGAGAACGGACCGCGAGCGAAATAAAGCCAGTCGCCAAAGCAGACAGAGTTGTAGAGAAACCAGAGAAGGGGCGCGGCGGCGATAGCGACAGTGGCCAGCCAAAACGCAGGCGCACCGAGGCGTCCGCGCTCGCCCCTGGCCGCATGGCCGAGCAGCGTGATTGCAACGCCGCTCCAGGCAATGAGGGCGATGATCCAGCCGTCGTAGCGCGTAAAAATGGCGGCGACGAGCGCGGTTGCGATGCAGGCCTGGAGTCGCACTGAGTGCGCAATGTTCGAGCGCGATACCTGCGGAGCCGAGCGTAGTTCGAAGCTAACGGCTGCAGTCTCACCGTCGAGGGCGGTGCGCCATTCCACAAGCCAGACCACGATCCAGATGAATTCGCAAAGGAAAAGCGGCTCGGTCATGGCTGTGGTCTGCAGGTAAAGGAGATTGGGATTGAGGGCGAAGAAGACGAGCGCAAGAGCCGCGGGCGCTGGGTCGAGCCAGTTCCGCGCCAGGCGATAGATGCCGGCGCAGGAAGCAATGTAGGAAAGCGACGATGGAATGATGGCGGCGAGTCCGGTAGCCCACCAGAAGTAATTCTGCACGAAGGGCAGAAGAAGAATGTGTGGGAGCGGCAGCCACACCGAGCCGAGCTCGGAGAAGCGCGGCGTGCGGGAATCGAAGACGCGGCGCGCGATGTGCAGATGAGCAACGGCATCGCCGTAGTTGAGCATCGCACCGTGACGCCAGCTCCAAAGAATGGCGGCCACTGAGGCGGCCATGCAGAAGGCCAGAACGGCCCAACCTTCCGCATTGGAAATCCTCTTCTCAGTCAAGGTGCGTGATCTCGCGAAAGAGGTTGAAGCGCGCATCGATTTCGGCGCGCGTGATCTGCTGCAGGCGCTCGGTGCCGAAGCGCTCGCAGGCGTAGGAACCCATGACGCTGCCGTAAAACATGGCGTGGCGCCAGGCGGCGGGCGTCTGCTCGGGCTGCGAAGCAAGATAGCCGAAGAAACCGCCGGCAAAGCTGTCGCCGGCTCCGGTTGGGTCGATGACCTCTTTGAGCGGAAGGGCTGGAGCTTTGAAGGTGCGGAGCTCTTCGCCACGGTTTTTTGAAGGAGAGCTATAGAACAATGTCGCGCCGTACTCGCCGTGCTTGACGACCAGCGCGCGAGGGCCGAGAGCGATGACGCCGCGCGCAGCCTGAACGAGGTTGTTGTTGCCGGCCAGCATACGGGCCTCGGTATCGTTGATGAGCAGAACGTCGAGGCCCTTGAGAACTTCAAGCAGAGCCGGACGATGGTCCTTGATCCAGTAATTCATGGTGTCGCCGGCGACGAGCTTGACGCCTGGCATGGCATCGCGCACACGGCGTTGAAGAACGGGGTCGATGTTGGCAAGAAAGAGGAACTCGGAGTCGCGGTAGGCGTCGGGGATTTTGGGTTCGAAAGATGCAAAGACGTTGAGCTCGGTGTTGCGAGTCTTCGCCTCGTTGATGTTCTCGAGGTAGGAGCCTTCCCAGAAGAAACTCTTTCCGGCGGTATGTTCGATGCCGCGCGTATCGATGTTGCGTGCGGCAAAAACAGCTTCCTGTTTGCGGCCGAAGTCCTCGCCGACCACTGCAATGACGCGCACATCGGTAAAGAAGCTGGCGGCGAGCGAAAAATAGGTGGCGGCGCCGCCGAGGCAGCGCTCGCGGCGTCCGGCGGGAGTTTCAATGGAATCGTAAGCCACGCTGCCGACTACGGTGATGGACATAAGTTGGTCTTCCTCAGATGTAAGGGTAGCAAGTTGGCGGGGCTAGCGGAGTTGGCGGCGTCAGTTCTGGTCCTGCTGTCCTTGTAAGCTCCGCCAGTTCCGCTAACACCGCTAACACCGCTTTGGCCTACCAGCCGAGGTATTTACCGAAAAGCAGCTTGAGCCGCTCCTTGGCGGCAGCGGGAATGGCGTCGGGCTGCGTGAGCACGGCGAACTTCGCGGCCGAGACGCACAGGCAGGTTCGCTTACGAGGCATCGCGGCGACGGCGGCCCTGACCACTTTCGCTGCATTGTCGGCGTTCTTGTGCAGCACGGCGACGATCTCCTCGACGGTGACGGCGTCGTGACCTTCGCGCCAGCAGTCGTAGTCGGTAACCATGGCGATGGTGGCGTAGCAGATTTCGGCTTCGCGTGCGAGCTTGGCCTCCTGCAGGTTGGTCATGCCGATGACATCAGCGCCCCAACTGCGATAGAGGTTCGATTCGGCCCTGGTAGAGAACTGCGGGCCCTCCATGCAGACGTAGGTGCCTCCGAGCTTGCCCACGACACCAACTTTCGCGCAGGCATCGGCGGCGGCTTTTGCGACGGTCGCGCAGACGGGATCACCGAATGCGACGTGGCCGACGATGCCGTCGCCGAAGAAGGTGGCGATGCGGTGGAAGGTGCGATCGATGAACTGATCGGGCATGACGAAATCGGTGGGCTTGTGCTCTTCTTTGAGAGAGCCGACAGCGGAAACGGAAATGATGCGCTCGACGCCGAGTTTCTTGAAGGCATAAATGTTGGCCCGGAAATTGAGCTCGGAGGGAAGGATGCGGTGGCCGCGACCGTGGCGTGCAAGAAAGGCGACCTTTCGGCCCTCGAGATCGCCGAGGACGAAGGCTTCAGACGGTGAGCCGAAAGGCGTCTCTACGCGCTCCTCGTGAATGTTGGTAAATCCGGGCATGGAGTAGAGCCCGCTGCCGCCGATGATTCCGATTTCTGCTTGAGACACGTGCTGCTCCTTGTTTCCAGCTTCCAGCTCATAGCTTCTAGCCTTTAGCTCTTTCGTGCCGACTAAGACCGCGGCTGCAACGTCAAGATTGCAACCCCAGGCACAAATGTCTAGCAGCTAGAAGCTAGAGGCTAGCAGCTAATTCCGCTGATCGATCAACCGGATCGACTCCAGAAACACGTCTCCGTCGATCGTCAAGCTGTGGGCGCTGATTTTGTCCATCGTGTCCTGCGCCGTGTGGTGATAGCTGTTGTTGGGCCCGTAATCAAGGTCAATCACATCGATCGACGGCACGCCGCGCTCGACAAAGGGCAGATGATCGTCCTCGACCTCCATCTCCTGCTGGAAAAAATAGCGCTGATAGCCAAACTTCCTGGCTGCATCGGCAACGACCGAGACGAGCCAGGCGGTGGAACGGGTTTCGCGTTGAACGTCGAGTTCCTTGTCGCCGATCATGTCGGCGAGCAGGAAGGCCTTGATCTGGTTGAGAGTCCCGTCGCGGCCCCATTTGGCGGCGAGATGGCGGCTGCCGTAAGTGGAGTCGGAGGCCGACCATTGCTCAATGGCCTCTTCGCCGTCAAAGAAGACGAGCCAAACGGAGTAGCCGTCGAGCTTTTTGCTTGGTGAATGGGTAGCCTGATCTCGGAGGCGGTCGGCGATCGACATGAGAAGGCCAGTGGTGGATGCGCCGTCGTTGGCGCCGACGAAGTTGATGTTGCGCAGCGGGTAGTTGGTTTCGTAGTGCGTGGCGAGGACGATGACGCCGGGCTTGGTGCCGGGGAAACGAACGATGAAGTTGCACATTGGGACCGGGCCGATGGGAGAGTTGGCGGTGAACGTGTCCTCTTCGAGCTGGTCATGGTTCCGCTGGAAGTGGGAGCGGAGAAACTCCTCAGCTTTGACGTGGCCGGGGCCGGTGGGCCAGCGCGGGCCGATGGCGGCGAACTCGTGCGCGTACTCGTAGGCGCCGGCGCCATCAAAGTGCTGTGCAGATGCAGCGAAGGGAGTGATAAGGAGCGCGACGAGGAAGATTGAGGGTCGCGCCATCCCACCCTCGCCGCAAAAACAAAGGCGCGCTAAGGATGGGGCGCCCGGCAGCGCGGGCATCAGCACAGCTCTTTTCCGAGACCAGGAAAAAGTCATCCCGCAGCCTCCTTTTTCTTTCTACGCGCGGGGTGGACCCACCAGGCTACGCCAATGCCGACCAAGTAGAGAGCCAGCATGGGAACAGCGTAAATGCACATCGTGCCGGGGTCGGGGCTGGGGCAGATGATGGCGGCAACCAGAAAGACCGCCAGAATGGCGTAACGAATGTTCTTCCAGAGAAACTTCGGGCTGACGATTCCGAAAAGCGCGAGGAAGAAGATGAGGATGGGCAGCTCGAAGCTGACGCCCAGGCCGAGAATGATGGAGAGAAAGAAGCCTGTGTATTCCTCGATGGTGACGACGGGGTTGAATTTGCTGCCGAAGCCGATGATGAGGATCTTGAGGGCGCCGGGGAGAACGTAAAAGTAGCCGAAGGCCGCGCCGGCGAGGAACAGGCCGACTGTAGCGGTCATAAAGGGAATAACGAAACGCTTCTCTTTCTGGTAGAGGCCTGGGGCGATGAAGAGCCACACTTGATAGAGGATGAATGGCGAGGCGATGATGGCTCCGCCGATGAGCGAGACCTGCAGATAAAGGTTGAGCGGGTCCATGGGATGGGTGTAGTTGAGCTTGATGCCGAGCTTGGTGAGTGGGGCCTGTATGAATCCATAGAGGCGCTCGTGGAAGACGTAAGCAACGATGAAGCCGATGCCGAGATAGATGGCGGAGTGAACGAGACGCTTGCGCAGCTCCTCGAGGTGCTCCATGAGGCTCATGCCGGGGAGCTCGGCGCGATCTGTGACAGCTTTGCGCGCTTTTTCGAGGGCTTCCTGGGGGTCAACCATGGTGTGCGGCCGGCTCCGATCGTTCGGCTTCAGGGGTGGCGCTTTCCGGGGTTCTGGACGGCGGATCAGCGGAAACGGTCTCGCCGGTGGAAGGTGGCTGGATGTGCGGGATGGCCGCAGCGGCATCCCCAAGATCGGCCGATTCGTTGGTGGGCGGCGCGGGCGTTTCTATACGCGCTTCCTCGGCTTTGATATTGGGGTCGGTCCCCTCAGAGTAAGGACTTTCCGTTAAAGCTGGCGCGCCGGATTCCTGTGTTGTGGATGGGGCCGCGGGGGTCTGAGAGGCCGTCGTTTCGAGTTGCGCCGGCGGTGGGGCTGCCGCCAGGGCGCGTTGGCGCTCCTCTTCTTCCTTCTTGCGCCGGTCAGCATCCTCGGCGTTGCGTAACTCTTCTTCCATCTGGAATTTGAAGTCGTTGGAGGCTTTGCGGAACTCGTACATCAGCTTGCCGAGCTGGCGACCGATCTTGGGGAGCCGCCGCGGGCCGAAGACCACCAATGCCAGGGCCATGAGGAGCAACGTGTCCCACATGCTTAGTGTGGCGAACTGGATTGGCGGCGGAGATCCCATAAAGGATCATGATACCTGCGCTTGCGCAGCACTCACAATTGCTGCGCACTACTTACGGTGCAATTCAGATCAACCGATGTGTGGGGCGACCGCGTCGGCTTTCGGGGGTGAATGCGGGCTGCGGATCTGGTTGTATTCGGGCACGCGAGCTGAGCGTGATGGGTCGAGTCGACTAACCTGCCGAAACAACCCGTCGAGGAGTGCAACATCGGGAGTTGTGCCGGTTTGTTCCGGTCTGCTTGGTAATCATAGAATCTGATTTGAGAAATTGCACCTTATCCGTTGCAATTAGTCTGCAATTCATCGTCGCTTCGCGCCACCTTTCGACGGGCCACGGGGGCAGTGAAGAGAAC
Source organism: uncultured Occallatibacter sp. (assembly GCA_964486495.1). Classification (GTDB taxonomy): domain Bacteria; phylum Acidobacteriota; class Terriglobia; order Terriglobales; family Acidobacteriaceae; genus Telmatobacter. Next base: position 1,692 of record CAZANC010000065.1, on the reverse strand, counting down.
CAATGCGACGAACGATTGGCCCCACCGGCGCGCCGATGTTCACCTACAATGAAAGCGGGATCGGCTTTCACCTCATCAAATCCCCGAACGGCGCCCCGCGCGGCCCGATGACCATGCCTTTCAACCGACTGCGAAACATCGCTCTGATTCTGTTGCTGTTGCCGATGTGCGGTCTCCGGCAGGCGGCTGCTTATTCCTTGCTGACGCATGAGCAGCTCATTGACCTCACATGGAACGACTCGATTGTTCCCTTCCTGAAGAGCCGCTATCCCAATCTCACGCCGGCCGAACTGGACCGCGCGCGCTCCTTCGCTTACGGCGGGTGCGTGATTCAGGACATGGGGTACTACCCTTTCGGCGACGGGTTTTTTTCGGACCTGACGCACTATGTGCGCTCTGGTGATTTTGTTGTGGCGCTCTTCCGTAATGCGCACAACGCCAACGAGCTGGCCTTTGCGGTGGGCGCGGAATCACACTACATTGGCGATTCCATTGGGCACTCGCAAGCGACGAACCGCGCCGTCGCGCTCCAGTTCCCCGGTCTGGCGGCGCGCTACGGACCGAGCGTGAACTATGCCGAGGGCAGGCACCAGCATGTGCAAGTTGAGTTCGCCTTTGATATCGATCAGATTGCGAAGCACCGCCTGGCGCCGCTGGACTATTTGCGCCATATCGGGATCAGGGTTCCGACGCACCAGCTTGCACTGGCGTTCTTTGAGACGTACGGAGTGACCGACGATTTCGCTAACGGCGAGCGGCATAAATTCAACCTGAAGGAGTACCAGTCTGCGACGCGGAAGTTCATTCCCCGAGTGGCATACGCGGTGACTCTGATGAGGCGCGGCCACGAGGTGGCGGAACCGGATACGGCCGACGCGAAAGAGATTGAGAAGGAATCGGCGGAGGCGGCGACGCTCTACAATTGGGCCGCCTATCGCAAGAAAGCGGGCTTCGAGACGCATTTCATCGCTGCCCTGCTCTGTGTGCTGCCCAAGGTTGGCCCGCTGTCGATGGTCGCGGTGAAGGGCCCCAGCCCGGCGGCCGAGGCCGACTACATGCACAGCCTGCTCTCAGCCATTACGGTGTTTCGCGATCGCCTGGCCTTCTTTACACCAACGGAAGCGGGGCAGCCACGGCCAGCGAGCGTGGCGGCCTTGACCGATCCGCTAGGTCCACGGGATCCGCAGCATCCGCTGCCCAATCGCGACCTGGACACAGGGCTAGTGGTCAAGCCCGGCGGCTATTTTCTTACCGACCAAACCTATGCGGAGCTTTTGCACCGCCTGACTCGCGACCCGAGTCAACCGATTCCGCCGGGGATCAAGAGCGATGTGCAGTCGTACTATTCCGACCCCAACGCGCCAATCACAACCAAGCAAAAGCCCCGCGTTTGGGCGCAGGTACAGGCAGATCTGAAGACACTGGCCGCGATGTCCACCAGCACCGAGCCTGCTCCGTACCCCACCTACGGGGAATTGAATCCTTCACCAACAACGAACTAGGCAGCCGCTATTTGCCGTCGGCTAAGTTCAATCTCGGTGGCGTTACAGGTAGTGCCGGTCGAACTGGCGCCACGACAACGGGCGGCCGCAGCGACAGAGGATGGTCTGCCGGCGCCTGAAGCATGGTCACGATGATGGCTTCAGCAGGCCTAGCGCCTGCGCAGCGGTAGGAGTGTGGGGTTCCCGCGTC
>CAZANC010000064.1:0-15337 GCA_964486495.1 uncultured Occallatibacter sp. | reverse complement strand
CGGTCGAGGATGTGCTCGCCCGCCGCACCCGAGCTCTCTTTCTCGATGCGCGCGCTGCCATCGATGCCGCACCGGCCGTCGCTGATCTGCTTGCCCGCGAGCTCCACCGTTGCGAAGGCTGGAAGGCAGACGATCTGCGCCGTTTCCAGGAGACCGCCAAAGGCTATCTCTACGAGGAATGAGTCGGGAACGTCCTTCTGGGCAAGGCCCCGCTCGGGGGAATCTGTCGCCACATAGTGCGGGAAAAACCTGACCACGCCGTGCTCGTCACGGTTGCGCGCCCGATGGGATCAGCAGCGTAAGCGAGTGGGGCACGACTTCGAGCCGCACCGGCAGAGAGCCCAGAACCTCTCCGTCCGCTTCGACGAAGAGATGATCGGCGCAGCCGTTGCGTGCGCGACACTCGATAGACGGCGAGTTCATCAGTTCCACGTCACGGTTGAACGTGTGCCGCCCAGCGATTACAGCGAGCAGAAATGAGAGGTAGTGCAACCGGCTTTGCGTCTTGAAAGCCAGCATGCTCAGGCTGCCATTGCGCAAACTGGCGCCTGGAGCAAGCGTGCGCAAGACTCCGCCGAAGGAACGGACCCGCACGGCCAGCAACTGCGAAACTTCCACCACGCGTCCGCCGCCGTTTCCATTCGACGGTAGTTCCGCCTCGAAAAGTGGAAATGGCGAGGTCGCCCAAATCCGGAATGCCTCGATCAGATAGAGAACATATCCCAGTCTTCGCTTCAGCCGCGAGTCCAGCCGCGACATCAGCAATGCATCGGCGCCGATTCCCGCCGCCACGATGAAATAGCGTGAGCCGGAGTTTCCGGCGTTGTCCTTGTAGTGGATACGACCGACTGATACCCGAGCCGGTGTGGAATCCAGCAGCTTGCGCGCAACTTTGGCTGGCGATGCGATCAGTCCCAGGTCCGCTGCCAGGGCGTTGGCAGTGCCCAGTGGAACCACTCCCAGCGCCACGTCGGTGCCGACCATGCTCTGCACGGCCTCATGGACCGTGCCGTCGCCGCCGCAAGCCAGAATCGTATCGAAGCCTTCACGCACGGCCTGTTCTGCAAGGGTTGTCGCGCTGCCCGGTGCTCCGGTTTCGAATGCCTCCGCCTCAATCCCCGCTTCTTGGAGCACGGCCTTGATCTCGCCGACGGCCGCATGCCTTCGCGCGGAGTATTGGCCTGAAGCCGGGTTGTAGATCAGCGCCACACGGCGCATTGCGGGTTTCACTTGGACGGTGGATCCTATCTGTTTAAAGTGCCCTCAGGCACATCTCGCCATCATCGCAGATTTGAAGACTAAAATGCGGATCGCCCGCTCGAAATGACACTAAAGTATGTATCGCCTTCGTTTGGATGCAAAAGATCGGAAGAGGGAATCGTTTTGCTGCTCAAAGGCGAGTCGAATTTCCTGCAAAGGTTCGGTATGCCGGTGCGACTTACAGCCAAAGATGCCACAGATACCAGATGCCGTAAATGCTCAATGCTGTCGCGCCCTCGATGCCTAGCGCCCAGCATACGCCCTTCCCTAATCGATGCAGATTGACAATCGCCTCGGCAGGCCACTCCGCGTCTGCTCGAACTGCTCCGCTCTCCAAAGCATCAGCTCCAGCCACCGTGGGGGCATAACTGCTCATCTGCAATTGAGGCGCAAGCAGGGAAGGCGAAGCTGTCAGCAGGTGAACATTGTCGAATGGTTGGGTTGCCATGTCGGCATCCTCCTTCAACTGCTATCGGCAAGGCGCCGAACAGAATCAGTCGAGGTCGACAACAAAGATGCCCGGCAAAGGCGTTGCTTCGTAATCGATGCTTCATTATCCATTTGGGTCAAGCGGTCGGCGAGTGATTTAAATCACTCAGTAGTAGATCGGTCTCAAGGTGGTAAATAACTGCCCGCCCCGGCCCATTTTGGCTCTCTTCTCGCCGGTGGCCCTAATCACCGGAGCCTTACCAAACCCGGCTATCATGCCAGTTAGAGGCAACAGCTCTCATGAATCCCACCGGCAACACGATCCTCATCACTGGCGGCGGCTCTGGCATTGGCCGCGGCCTCGCTGAGTCCCTCCACGCTCTCGGCAACCAGGTCATCATCTCCGGCCGCCGCCTCAGCGCTCTCGACGAAACCACTGCCGCCAACCCTGGCATCAAGTCGCTCCAGCTCGATATCGAACACCGCGCCCCCATCCGCGCGTTTGTCGCGCATGTTATCGCTGAGTTTCCCTCTATCAACGTCCTCATCAACAACGCCGGTATCATGCGCCGCGAGAATCTTCTCGAGCAGCAGCCCGACTTGGCGGACACTGAGGCCATCGTCGCCACCAATCTGCTCGGCCCCATCCGCCTCACTGCGGCCTTGCTGCCGCATCTCCAAAAGCAGCCGCACGCCACCATCATGAACGTCTCATCGGGGTTGGCATTCCTGCCCATGGCAAACACGCCCACGTACTGCGCTACCAAGGCCGCCCTCCACTCCTACACGCTCTCGCTCCGCGCGCAACTCCGCAACACCCGTATCGAAGTTCTCGAGCTGATTCCTCCCTACGTCGCCACCAACTTGATGGATGGCGCCAAAAACCCGCGCGCCATGCCGCTCGACAAGTTCATCGCAGAAGCCATGGAGATCCTCAAATCGCAGCCCACGCCGCCGGAGATCTGCGTCGAGAATGTGAAAACCCTCCGCTTCGCCGCCGAATCAGGCAATTTCGACACCGTCTTCGCGCGCCTCAATCCGTAAATGACCAGCACCCGCTCCTGGGCAACTCCGGGGAAACGGGAGGAACACGAACGGGGTCGAACGACCGGAATTCAACATTCTGAAGGTTCAATCGTCTGACCGGCTCAGCCGGTCCGCGTTTTCCTCAGCTTCCACGTCCGGGGAACCTTGTCCACAATCCGCGGTCGGCCGGTTCTGGCCTACACTCTTTCCTATGGCCACCGTCCCCGACCTCACTCTTGAAGCTGGTCTGCCCGCGAATCTTGACGCGGAAAAGACCATCCTGGGTGCGATCCTGCTCGACAACGCCGCCCACGCCGAGGCCGCCGAAGCCCTCAAGGCCGACGACTTTTCTCTCGACTCCCATCGCCGCATCTTCCTTCGAATGAGTGAGTTGATCGACACCGGCCGCACCGTGGACATCGTCACGCTTCGAGAAGAGCTCTCGCGCTACAAAGAGGTCGAGTCCGTCGGCGGCGTCGCCTACCTGGCCTCCCTCACTGAAGGTTTGCCCCGCCGCCCGGTCATCGAGGATTACGTCCGCATCGTCAAGGACAAGAGCATGTTGCGCCGCCTAATGGGCATCTGCTCGGCCGCCATCGCCAAGGCTGCCGACCAGAGTCAGGATGCGATTGGCGTCCTTGATGAGACCGAGTCGCAATTGCTCGAGGTCAGCGAAGCCGGCCTCGCTCAAGGCCTGCAGCCCCTTGACATCATCGTCCGCGACTCCTTCGGCTCCATCGACAACCTCTACAAGCAGAGCCTCACGATTACCGGCCTTCAAACCGGCTTCAAGAAATTCGATGAAATGACGAGGGGGCTTCAGAGAGGCGAGTTGATCATCATTGCTGCGCGCCCCTCAATGGGCAAGACCGCTTTGGCTATCAACATCGCGCAAAATGCTGCCTTATATCACCGCTCCGTCGTGGCCATTTTCAGCCTGGAAATGAGCAGGGAGTCGCTCCTGCGCCGCATGTTGGCATCTCAGGCGTGGGTTGACCAGAGAATGATGCAGGCTGGCCATATAGGGGGAAAGGACCAGGAAAAACTGCAGATGGCACTGGAACAACTCATCGAATCGCGCATCTTCATTGATGATTCGGCAAGCACCACAGTAGCCGAGATGCGCGCCAAGGCCCGCCGCCTCAAGCAAAACGCCGGCGGTCTCAATCTCATCGTGGTCGACTACCTGCAATTGATGTCGGCCACGCAGCCCGGTGCAAGCCGTAAAGGTTACGAGAACCGCGTTCAGGAGGTATCCGCGATCTCACGCGGCCTCAAGGCGATGGCCAAAGAGCTCCAGGTACCGGTGATTGCGCTCTCGCAACTCTCGCGTAGCAACGAAAAACGCGACGATAAGCGCCCTTTGCTGAGCGATTTGCGCGAGTCCGGTTCCATTGAACAGGACGCCGATGTTGTTGCCTTCATTCACCGCGATAGTTACTACAAGCGCGACGAGGAGATGACGAAGGAAGAAAAGGCCAAATCGGAGCTCATCATTTCCAAGCAGCGTAACGGTCCTACCGGCATCGTGCACCTTGTCTTCGCGTCTCGATTTACTCGATTCGACGATCCCGATACCTCGCACGACGTCGATTGAGTTCTTGTGCCTCCACGCCTTGCGTCCACTTCCCCTGCGTGACTATTGTTGTCGAAGCAGCGTGAGCCAACCCCTGTAGCCTTTCATGGACGTTCTCAGACGCCTTTTCGAGCAGCACTTCCAGTCGCCGCCAGAGCGCGTTATGCCGCTCCAGGGCCAACTCGGCGGTTCCGGGCGCGTCATCGTTCGCCTCGCCGGCGCACGGCACACCGCCATTGGCATTATCCATTCCGTGCGCGAAGAGAATGTTGCTTTTCTCGAGTTCTCCCGCCATTTCCGCCGTCACCGGCTCCCGGTACCGGAGATCTTTGCCGAGGATTTGAGCAACGGAGCTTATCTCGAAGAAGACCTGGGCAACACCACTCTCTTCGAATTCCTCAGCGCCAATCGTTCCGGGCGCGACATCGCGCCCCAGGTCGTTGAAGCGTATCGCGAAGTTGTCGCCGTCCTCCCTCGCTTCCAGGTCGAGGCGGGACGCGATCTGAATTACAAGGTCTGCTATCCGCGTGCGAGCTTCGACCGCCAGTCCATCGCCTGGGATTTGAATTATTTCAAGTATTACTTTCTCCGCCTCGCCGCCATACCCTTCAACGAGCAAGCGCTCGAAGTCGATTTCACGCGCCTCACCAAATTTCTGCTCGGCGCCGATCACGATTACTTTCTCTATCGCGATTTCCAGTCGCGCAACATCATGCTGCGCGACGGCCATCCCTGGTTCGTCGACTACCAGGGCGGCCGCAAGGGCGCGCTGCAATACGACATCGCATCGCTTCTGTTCGACGGCAAGGCCGATCTGCCGCCGGATCTGCGCCAGCAACTCCTCGACCACTATCTCGATTCGCTCGCCGGCTCCGTCGACCTCAAACGCGACGCATTCATGGAGCACTATTACGCCTTCGTCTACGTCCGTATCCTGCAGGCGCTGGGCGCGTACGGCTTCCGCGGATTCTACGAGCGCAAGCCGCATTTCCTTGAGAGCGTTCCCTACGCGCTCAAAAACCTGCGCTGGCTCGCGGAACACGTCAAGTTGCCCGTCGCACTGCCGGCCCTGCTCGATGCTCTCGAAAGAATGTCATCCAGCGAAAAGCTGCAGCACAGCGCCGCGCCTTCCACGGGTTTGATCGTTCGCATCTTCAGCTTTTCTTTCCACCACTCCATGCCTGCCGATGAATCAGGCAACGGCGGCGGATTCGTCTTCGATGCGCGCAGTCTGCCCAATCCCGGCCGCGAAGAACAATTCCGCTCACTCACCGGCCGCGACCAGCCCGTCATCGCGTATCTCGACCGTCAGGAGAGCGTCCACCAATTCCTGTCGCACGCCATTTCGCTAGTCGATACCAGTGTCGCCAACTATCGTCATCGCGGATTCTCCAGCTTGATGGTCTCCTTTGGCTGCACCGGTGGCCAGCATCGCTCGGTCTATCTCGCGGAGCAGCTAGCCAATCATCTGCGCGGCGTCACCGGCATCGAAGTTGTCGTCCGTCACATCGAGCTCGAAAAACTTGGATTGTTGGGGGAAGCAAAGTAAATGAAGGCGATGGTTTTCGCCGCAGGCCTGGGCACGCGCCTGCGTCCGCTCACCGATGAACGCCCCAAAGCGCTGGTCACCGTCGCCGGCCGTACTCTCCTTGAGCTCACCCTCAGCCGCCTGCGTGCCTTCGGCGTCAGCGAAGTCATTCTCAATGTCCATCACTTCGCCGACAAAATCTTCGATTACCTCCAGGCCAATCGCAACTTCGGCATGCGTATTGAAATCTCCCGCGAGGAGGTCTTGCTCGATACCGGCGGTGGCCTCAAGAAAGCCGCCTGGTTTTTCCTGGAAGCCGGCAAAAGCGCGCAAGAGCCTTTCATCGTCCACAACGTCGATGTCCTCAGCACCATCGATCTTGCGCGCATGGTCCGCTTTCACGCCGAACACAACGCACTCGCCACCCTGGCCGTTCAGCAGCGCAACTCCTCGCGCTATCTTCTCTTCGACGAGCAAGGCCAGCTCTGCGGCCGCCGCATCGGTCGCGATCGAGAAACCGAGTGGGCCGTCTCTGCGCGACCGGTCCACTCGTTCGGCTTCAGTGGCATTCAGGTCCTTTCGCCACGCATCTTCTCCAACTTGCCCGAGGAAGACGCCTTCTCCATCATCCCCGCCTACCTCCGTCTCGCCGCTCAGGGTGAAGCGATCCTCGCCTTTCGCGCCGATGAGTCTTACTGGCGCGATCTCGGCCGGCCCGAGGACCTCGCCGAAGCCGAACGCGACCTGGCAAACGGAAAATATTCCGCGAGTTGAAACACCGCCCGGCCACGCCATTCGCGGCCCCACATCATGCATTGCTGTTCACAGCTCGTTCAAGATCAGCGCAACCCGCCCGGCCAGCAACTCGTTGGGCGACTCTCCCGGGTCCACTTCAATCAACGACACCGGGAAAGCAAGGTTGTGTGGACGTAACACCAGACGGCTGGCGACGAAATCCACATATCGGAATGTCAGATGCGAGCCCTGCCGAACCGCGTAGAGATTCATGCGATCAGGGCGGTACGGCAGCAGCGAATTGTAGTGCCGATCGATGAGCGCGATTGCCTCTGGTAGCACCAGCGGCTCCATCGGTGGGGCGTCGGCAGCCGCCACGCGAACCGCGACAAACCGCTCCCATGCCCGCCTGGTTCCCGACGCCCGTGAGTGAACCGATTCGAGCGCAGCCGCCGGCAGGTACAGAAGCGATTGAATCACGGTTGGCCGGATCACCGGCTCGAAGAGCGCCACTGCGTGCGAGACAACCGGGACCGCGCAGACCCCATCGCTGCCGGATAACGGTTCCGGCCTTTGCACGGAAGGCAGCAGATCGGCGACCGTCAAATGCTGCGCCGCCAGGATCCGGTCCATGGCCTCCAACGAGAGTTGTCTTCGGCTATGCAGAAAGTTGGAAATATGGGCCTGCCCAAATCCGGTCTGCCGGCCCAGTAGCGAGACGCTGAGTGTTCCCCGCTGTAATCTGCGCAGCAGTTCCAGGCGGAGGTGCTCGTGCATCTGCGTGAAATTCATCTGTGGAAAATTTGCCGCCAGCAATGGGACGATATCTCGTCTCATTTCCTCTCGCAAAACTATTAGGGCTTATTTGCCTTCATTTTGAGCGTCTTGGTGGTAATTGAAAAGGCAATGACTGGAAAGTGGTAACGTGACGTTGACGTAAGAGATGCATTTCCCCACAATAGCTTTACTGAATCACACTTTGACTTGTGGGAATCTTTTGGAAATGCTTTATCGCCAATCGTTTAGGCGGAGGCAGACTTCTGCCTCTCGCGGCCGTGATTGACGATTGCCGGAGCAGCTTTGATTGAGCCGGCATCTCCGTTCCCGCACTGGAGCGCCCCATTTGGAGCGTTCCAGACGAGTCAGTCGAGAATATTCCAGGATCTGCGCGCCGATCGTCATGACAGAAAACAAGAGAGCTCGGGCGGCAATCCCCCATCAGGACATGAGAAACCTGAGTTGTCCTGCCTGGTTCTCTTTACCCCGGGGAACAACGTGCATCACCAAATTCCGTCGGGAGAAGAAAAATATGCGGAGAACCAGTCATGGATGTGCGCGTGCAATTGAAGGTTTGCGAAGGATGTGGTTGCCTTTGGTACCGGGCCCAGACTCAAGGGAATGTGTACTGCAAGGAATGCGAATTTAAACTAAGAGATTTTCCATCGCCGGAAAGTCGCAGGCGGCGCGGACGACCGAGCCGTAAGCAGCTTGCCAGAGTTTGGGCGGTGGCTGAGGCAGCTGGAGGTGCGCAATGAGCGCAGCCTTTCAGTTGCCAATGGAATGGGACGCCAGCTCCGCTGAGGCAGCCTGGCAAAGTGAACAAAGGAGATCGAAACAACAATCCGCGGAGCGGCCTGAATTAAAGCTTGGAAAGCACGACTACAAGCCTCCGGCCAACCTGGCCTTCTACCGGAAGCACACCGAGAGCTTGTTGCGGCGCTATCTTTACGCTTCCACGCAGGTGGGCAGGGCGCCTTCGATCCTGGGCGATTCGGTCGGGCGCGGTTGGGCATCCAGCCGGCCCGTTCGAACATTCGAGGACGCGGTCATCTTCGTCCTCGATATCGAGAACTGCCTGAGCCAACTCAGTATTCTCGATCGGGAGCTCTTGGGCCGGGTAGTGCTTCAGGATTACACCCAGGAGGAAGCTGCTCTGATGCTCGGCATCGGTATCAGGACAGTTGGCTACCGGTTTCCGCTGGCTTTGGACAGGCTGACGGACAAGTTACTGGCAGCCGACCTGCTTGTCTTACCGCATTAATACAAATGACGCAACGAACATCCGGCACAGGGGAGCGCGCATTGCGTCCTCTGTGCCGGCTGTATCTCAGTCCCACGGGCGTTTTGTTCGAGATTCACACCACGGCGTTGTGTTGGCGCAGGAGCGCATTGTGCAATCAGCTTGTGGAGACGTGGCAACTCGGCCGGCACGAAGCGATTCATTTCAGGGGAATGGTCTCGCACAAGCCGTCTCGTGCCGCTTCCATTCTGCGCTGCCTGGTCTCCTTGATGAGTTCGTCGTCCTCTGCATCGCTCTGGTACTTCGCCAATCCACGGCGGATCGTGCTCACCAGTTCATCCTTGTCGCAGGGCTTATTCAGGTAACGGAAGATCTGTCCGTCATTCACCGCCTCGATCGCGCAATCCAGATCTTTATACCCGGTCAGCACAATCCTTACAGTTTGCGGCGCCAACTCCCGTACCCGCGCTAGAAACTCTGCGCCATTCATGCCCGTCATGCGCATGTCTGAGACAACCACTGCAAACGGTCCCAAAACCTGAATCGCTGCCAATCCCTGCATCCCGCTGCTGGCGGTCTCGACTTCGAATACACTACGCAAGAGCCGCTTGTAGCCATCCAGCGCGCGCCTGTCATCGTCAACAAATAGAATTTGGTTCGTCATATCCGAGCCCCCTGGTCGCGCACTCCGCCCCACCCGCTGCTCGCTCGATCCACCCGCGGAGACGGCAGTGTTCTTTTGTCGTCCTGCATACGCGGTGCGGGCAGGGAACACACCTCTCTACATGTATCGGCGGCTCAATTCGAAAGCGTCACTCGATCCTAGCGAAATCTTTGGCCCGGCCCGTTCTGGCGCTTTGCGCACGCAAAAAGGCCGCAGCTTCTTCAAAAGCTGCGGCCTGAAAAGTCTTTGTTCGAGCAGACCGTTACATCTCTTTCACGCCCTCGACGAACGCCTTCAGCTTGCGGCTCCGGCTCGGATGCCGCAGTTTGCGCAGCGCCTTGGCCTCGATCTGCCGGATGCGCTCGCGCGTCACCTGGAAGCTCTGGCCAACTTCTTCGAGCGTATGCTCCGAGCCGTCTTCCAACCCGAAGCGCATCTTGATCACCCGCTCTTCGCGCGGCGTCAACGTGCGCAGCACCTGCGACGTGTACTCCTTCAGGTTCACCCCAATCACCGCTTCCGAAGGCGAAACCGCCTGGCGATCTTCGATAAAGTCGCCCAGGTGCGAGTCTTCCTCTTCGCCGATCGGCGTCTCCAGTGAGATAGGCTCCTGTGCGATCTTCAGCACCTTGCGCACCTTGGCCACCGGAATGTCCATGCGCCGCGCAATTTCCTCGCTCGAAGGTTCGCGGCCGAGCTCCTGCACGAGCTGGCGGCTCGTGCGAATGAGCTTGTTGATCGTCTCGATCATGTGCACCGGAATGCGGATCGTCCGCGCTTGGTCCGCGATGGCCCTCGTGATCGCCTGCCGGATCCACCACGTTGCATACGTCGAAAACTTGTAGCCGCGCCGGTACTCGAACTTGTCCACCGCCTTCATCAGGCCGATGTTGCCTTCTTGAATCAGGTCGAGGAACTGCAATCCGCGGTTCGTGTATTTCTTGGCGATCGACACCACCAGCCGCAGGTTCGCCTCAATCAGCTCGCGCTTCGCCTGCTCGGCGTCCATGTCGCCCTGGATCATCTCGCGCTGCGTGCGCTTCAGCTCCACAATCGACACGCCCGCGTCGCCTTCGATCTTCTCGAGATCCGTCCGGCAGTTCTTTTGCTGGCGCCGGTACTCCTTCTTCATCTCCTCGCTCTTTGACGCCTCGTACTTCTGCTCCAGCGAGCGGACCTGGCGCTCCAGTGTGCGCATGGTGTCCACGGTCTTGTTGACCTTGTCCAGCAGGCGCTTGCGCTCCAGCGCCGTGTACTTCAGTTCACGCACGATGCGCGAGATGAAAACCTTCTCGCGGCCCACGGCCCAGCGCAGCCGACGCGCCTCCTTCACCTTTGCCTTGTTGGTCGACGAGATCGCCGCCTGCTTCTCTTCAATCTGCGCAACTTTCCTCTGGTGCTTCACCAGCGCGTCCGTGCGCGCCACAGTGGCCTTCACGCGCGTCTGCACTACCTCTTCGGTGAGCTCTTCTTCGTCGAAGATCACCACCTCTTTTACGTTGCGCACGCCGCGCTTCAGGTCCTCGCCCAATGCCGCTATCTCGCGGATCACGATCGGCGAACGCGAAATCGCCTTGAGCACGCGGTTCTGCCCGCGCTCGATGCGCTTGGCAATCTCCACCTCGCCCTCGCGCGTCAGCAGCGGCACGGTTCCCATCTCGCGCAGATACATGCGCACCGGGTCGTTGGTCTTCTCCAGCGTTCCCGGCGTCAGGTCCAGCTCGACGTCCTCTCCCTCCTCCAGCTCAAAGTCCTTGTCGCCGGGGAATTTCGGAGTGTCGAGCAGGTCGATGCCCTGCGTGCCGATGGTCGTGATCAAATCGTCCAGGTCGTCGGGAGAGCCAATCTCGTCCGGCAATGCGTCGTTCACTTCGCCGTAGGTGAGATAGCCCTTCTCCTTGCCGGTCTCGATCAGACCTTGCACATCCTCTTCGAATTTGTCTTCAATCGCCAATGGTTTCCTACTCTCTTCGGCTAGACGCAGTCACATGGAACGTCCCGCCCGATTTCATCCCGGGCCCCGCATTACTCAAAGCGGTCCCGTCACATCCCTCGCCTGCGCAGCCCATCCGCGCAGATTGATCCGTGCTCTTCGGTCCTTCGCAAACTCGCACCGCGCACAGTTTCAGACGCACAAAATGAAGACTTCCCAAAGGAAATCCTCGCTTGCCTACACATCCGCAAGCCCGCAAAAGCGGTTTTAGCTTTTCTCGGAACAGGATGGCAGCGCTTCAGGTTTCGCCTGAGTCGCCCGCGAGCCGAAGCTCATGTGTGGGGCAAAGGGGGCGCGCATCCTCACTGAGATCAATAGATTACCACAACAGCCCTTGCTCGCACCAGCAAAAACTCGCCGGAAAATCAGCCCGGTCCAATGCCTGCAAGGCGGCTCGGGCCCGTTGCCCATCCACCCGGTCCCGGTCCTTCACTCACACATTAGACGCTCGGAAAGGCCAATTCGACGCACGATTTGGCCAATTCGGCGGACCGGCAAAGGCCTCATAAACTGCTACCGCTCTTGCGCCTTCTTGCCGTGCAGTCGCCGCAGTGCCTGGTCCAGTTCCAGCTTCTTCTGGGTTAAAATCGCCAGCCCAGCAAAGTCGCCATTCCGCTCGGCCTCGGCAATCTGCGCCCTCAAGTCCCTCAGTCGGCCTTCGATCGCGCGCTCCTGAACCTCCTGCACCGCGCTCTCCACCTCGTTTGCCTCCGGCGGTCGACTCTCCCCCAGAAGCGCCTCAGCCAGCAGCGCCCGCTGGCCCGGATCTACCACGGCCTCCATAGGGTCTTTTGCCGCCCGACTCGCTAGCGCCTGCATCGCCCCGAATGCTCCCAGATGCTCAAACCATCCAGCGTTGTTCGTCAGCGCTTCCGTCGCCAGTAGCCGCGACTCCGCGCCATCAGGATCAGTCACTGCCAGAGCCCGCAGCAGTACGCGCTCCACCTCTGTCAATTTCGCCGCCCGCTCCTCCACCCGCTCTCGCCGCCGCAACGCCGCCTGCCGCAGTTCCTCGCGCAGTACCGCCGACCCGATTCCCAATTTCTGCGCCGCATCCGCCGCAAACTGTTCCCTGGCGAGCGTCTCCGGCATCCTCCGGATGTGCGGCAGCAGGAAATTCATCGCCTTCACTTTCTGATCGGTGCTGTTACCGGGAAAGAGCTGCTTCGCACGTTCAATCATGTAATCGTCGTACCACTGGGCACCGCGGATCGCCTGACGCAATTCGTCGTCGGTCCTCGCCTTGCGACTATTTGCTCCCCGGTCTTGAGTGTCGATGGCCGTGCGAAAATCCGCTTCACCCATCTCACGAACAAATCGATCGGGGTCCATGCCGCTGTCTCTAAAGGACCGATTAACGATCTTGACTTTGAAGCCTTCTTCGATGAGCAGGGCGAGAGTTTTCTCGGTGGCATTTGCCCCAGCAACATCCGGATCGAAGCTGACCACGACATTCTGGGTGTGCCGCTTCAGGATCGCCACCTGCTGCTCGGTAAAAGCCGTCCCGCTCGTTGCAATCACGTTCTGGATCCCGGCCAGAAACACGCTGATGCAGTCCATCTGGCCCTCCACCATCAGGGCAAACTCCAGCGCGCGAATTGCCGGTTTAGCCTTGTCCAAATTGAACAGCACCTGCCCCTTCGAGTAGAGCGGCGTCTCTGGTGAGTTGATGTATTTCGCTCCCGCCTTCTCGCCCGTCTCGAGTGTTCGCGCCGTAAACGCAATCACCCTCCCGCCCTCGTTCGCAATGGGAAACATCACCCGCTTGCGGAACCGGTCGTAGATCGGCCCCTGGCCGCCGTCACCTTGCTCCTTCGAGCTGAATAGCCCGCTCGCGCGAAGTGTCTCCTCGTCGGCAACGCCTCCCAGTCGCTCGTGCAAAGCGTGAAAGCCGTCCGGCGCGTACCCGATCCTGAATCTCTTGATCCCCTCTTCCGTCATTCCTCGCCCTGCCAGGTATTCCCGCGCCAATGCTCCTCCTGGCCCGCGCAACTGCTCTTCAAACCACGCCGCGGCCGTCTCGTGCAGCTCCAGCAGCTTGGTCCGCAATCGCGCTCCCGCGGCTTCCTCCGGCGAGGAGAACTCCCGCTTGGGCAGTGGAATCCCGCACTTCTGCGCCACAATCCGTACCGCTTCGGGAAAGCCGACATTCTCGATCTTGCCCACAAAGCTGAATACGTCCCCCGTAGCCTGGCAGCCGAAGCAGTAAAAGAACTGCTGCCCCGCGTGCACGCTGAATGAAGGCGTCTTCTCCTTGTGGAACGGGCACAGCCCCGTAAACCGTTGCGCCCCGGCCTTGCGCAGGCGGATATAGCTCTCGATCACCTTAACGATGTCGGCCTGCTGCTTCACGGTTTGGGCAAAGTCGCTCACAGAGAGTCTGGTACCAAGCATAAGGCTTCTGTCCACTCCGGCAGGCGCCGGCCTCGGCCAAATACTTGTTGCAACGAATATCCCCCTCCTGCATCCAACGAAATGAAAAGGAGCAACCCACCATGACCCCTACTACCGCCACCTCCACCTGGAACATCGATCCCGCACACTCCGCGGCCGAGTTCAAGGTCAAGCACATGATGATCTCCAACGTCAGAGGCAAGTTCAGCGGAATCAGCGGTGTCCTGCACCGCGTCGATGCCGACCACACCCAATCCACCCTTGAAGTCTCCATCGACGTCAGCACCGTCAACACGCAGGACGCGCAGCGCGACGGCCATCTCAAGAGCCCGGACTTCTTCCACGTGGAGCAGTTCCCCGCCATGACCTTCAAATCAACCCACATCGAGAAAAAGGGCGACGGCTTTGCCGTTACGGGTGACCTGACCATCCACGGCGTTACCAAACCGGTCGTTTTGAATGTCGAGGAGGTGAGCGAGCCCGCAAAGGATCCATGGGGCAATACGCGCATCGGTCTTACCGCGACCGCAAAAATCAACCGCAAGGATTTCGGGCTCACCTGGAATTCGACTCTTGAAGCCGGCGGCGTGCTGGTGGGCGAAGACGTGGCCATCACTCTCGACGTCGAGTTCATCAAAGCCGCCTGAGACAGGAATCGGCTAGCTGCGTTTAGCCGCTGGCGTCCCGGACGTGCCGGTTGCAACCGGGATGTTCCTCGCGCATCAAACAGCTGTACGATCCACATCGAATCCAAGCGGTTTTCCGTAGCGGGCGACGCAGGTTGCCCGCCGCGTCGCTTTGGTTTTCAAAAAACCGGAGGTCCACCATGTCGCTCAGAGCCGTAAAAGAGATCTATCAAACCAAGCCCACCATTGAGGGAGCGGGCGTCAAGCTCCAGCGCGCCTTCGGCTTCGGCAAAACCGCCGAATTCGATCCGTTTCTCTTGCTCGACGACTTTCGCAACGAGAATCCCGCTGACTACCTGGCCGGTTTTCCATGGCACCCGCACCGCGGTATTGAAACCATCACGTATGTCCTTGCCGGAGAAGTGGCGCACGGTGACTCGCTCGGCAACAAGGGCCGCATGACCGCAGGCGACGTCCAGTGGATGACCGCCGGCAGCGGCATCCTCCACCAGGAGATGCCCAAAGGCGACGAGCGCGGACGCATGCACGGCTTTCAGCTCTGGGCCAACCTGCCCGCGTCGCTCAAGATGACCGACCCGCGCTACCAGGACATTCCGTCCGACGCCATTCCCGAGGTCACCGAGGATGATGGAACCAAAGCGCGCATCATCTGCGGCGAATTCTGGGGCCAAACCGGTCCGGTCGAGGGAGTCGCCGCCGGGCAATACTCGGTCGACGCGCGCTACGTCGACATTTCCATTCCGCCCTTCAAGCGCAAGAGGATCAAGGTCGAGACAACCCGCAACGCCTTCGCCTACGTCTTTGCCGGCGCGGGAACTTTCCGCGACGCCTCTGAGCCTCAGGCTGTGCTCACGGAATCAGCCGTCAACCCGAATGCCGAGCCGGTCTACGATGCGAACAACCATTCGCTCGTTCTCTTCGACCGCGGCGATGAAATTGTCGTCCAGGCCGGTCCCGAGGGCATCCGTTTCCTGCTCGTCTCGGGCAAGCCGCTCGAGGAACCGGTGGCTTGGTACGGACCCATCGTCATGAACACGCAGGAAGAGCTTCGTCAGGCGATGGCCG
>CAZANC010000063.1:0-15378 GCA_964486495.1 uncultured Occallatibacter sp. | reverse complement strand
CGGGCCGCGCCGAGAAGACCGAAATCGTAGAGCGGACGCCCGCAGCAGATGTGGCTGCGGGGAACTTCAACTTGAAATCCGGCTTGAGTGAGGATGGTTTCGGCGGCGGAAAGCGATTGCGGGTGGTAATAGTTGTTCCATGTGTCGGTCCACAGCACCACCTGCGGTGGGGCGGACTTTTGGACGGGATTCGTGGGGATTCCCCCGGATTTCCGAACAGTGGTCCGCGTTTTTTGAAAGCTTTTCGCGGCCAGGCGCGGCAACTGTCGTTCGCGGGCTACGCCAGCGATGCGCTTGACGAGCGGGCTCAAGAGGGAGCCGGTCAAGATCATATTGGTGAGGGACGGGGCGAGCGCGCCGTAGCGGGCGAGGCGGTCGGCAAAGCCGAAGATGTAGTGGTGGAGCGGGTGCAGGCGGCCTTTGTAGCGCTGCCAAAGGAATTCCGACTTGTAGGCGGCCATGTCCACCTGCACTGGACATTCGGTTTTGCAAGCCTTGCAAC
The DNA here is from genome assembly GCA_964486495.1 of uncultured Occallatibacter sp. Classification (GTDB taxonomy): domain Bacteria; phylum Acidobacteriota; class Terriglobia; order Terriglobales; family Acidobacteriaceae; genus Telmatobacter. The sequence goes on along the minus strand of CAZANC010000063.1, from coordinate 14,876 downwards.
TCAAGCAGAGGTCGAGGGCTTCGTCGACCGCGCGGCTTTGGAAGCCTTCGTCGCGAAGGGCTCCGACGAGCATCTCCGACAACAGATGAGCGCGGCCGCGGGTGGAGTGCTGCTCCTCTCCGGTGGCGCGGTAACTGGGACACATGACGCCGCCCACAGTGTTGCGGCAGGCGCCCACGCCGACGCAGCGCTCGGTGGCGCGTTCGAGAGAGCCATTGTCTTTGGCGAAAGCGAAGTGCGTTTCAGGTGCGGAGCGGTTTCCCTGAGAGATTGGATAGGTGGGGGCGTGGACGCCCCCACGACTGCCGGTCTGGAGATCGGCGCTACCGTGCGGGTGGCGCAGGTTCTCCGTGGGGTCATAGACACGCACGGAATCTGAAAGCTTGCCGGGATTCATGCGGTTGTCCGGATCCCAGAGCGCTTTGAACTCGCGGAAGGCATCGATGAGCTCGGGCCCGAACATTTTTGGCAATAGAGCGGCGCGCGCCTGGCCGTCGCCGTGCTCGCCAGAGAGCGACCCACCGAAGGAGAGGACGACTTCAGCTGCGCGCTCGATGAATTCGCGGAAGGTGCGAATGCCCTCGGCGCTGCGAAAGTCGAAGTTGATGCGGGTGTGCACGCAGCCCTGACCGTAGTGGCCGTAGAGCGGGCTGCGGAAGCCGTATTCGGCCATGAGCTGGGTGATAGCGCGCAGATAGTCGCCAAGGCGCGCGGGAGGAACGGCGGCGTCCTCCCAGCCTTCCCAGCGATCGGGCTCTCCGGGCACGAAGACCATGGCGCCGAGCGCGGATTCGCGCACGCTCCACACTGCCGCGGCTTCGTCCGGCGCGCAGATGTGAGCGACCGGCGGAGATGGCCACGACTGCGATGCGAGAGATAGTGCGTCGGCCTTGGCTCGAGCCTCTTCAGCGGACCGCGCGCCCATTTCGACGAGCAAGAAGCCTACACCGGGGGGAAGCTGGTCGAGCCCGCGCAGCGCCAGGCCCTTGCGGCGCATGAAATCGATCAGTAAAAAATCAAAGCCTTCAAGCCCGATGGGGTTGTGCTCGAGGGCGAGCGGGACCGCGTCGGCGGAGAGGAAGGGATCGTTGAAGCCAAGCACGGTGAGCACGCGGAAGGGCGGGCTGGCGGTGAGGTTGAGAGTGGCGGAGACGATGTTGGCGCAGGTGCCTTCGGAGCCGACCAGCGCGCGCGCGACATTGAAGTTGTTTTCGGGCAGGAGCTCGTCGAGGTTGTAGCCGGAGACGCGGCGCGGGATGCGGGGAAACTTTTCGCGGACCAGAGCGGCGTAGCGGTCGCGGATGCGCGCGAGGCCGGAGTAGATTTGGCCCGCGCGGCCGCCGGCGTGGCTGAGAGCTTCGAGGCGATCGGGCGGAGTGACGCCGACGGTCATGCGCGTGCCGTCGTAGAGGACGATGTCGAGGGATTCGACGTTGTCAACGACTTTGCCGCCGAGCAGGCCATGAACGCCGCAACTGTTGTTGCCGATCATGCCGCCGAGGGTGCAGCGGGAATGCGTGGCCGGATCGGGGGCGTAGGTGAGGTGGTGGAGCTCTGCCGCGCCGCGAAGGCGATCGAGAACGATGCCTGGCTCAACGCGGGCCAGCCGCTTCGCGGGGTCCAGCTCCTCAAGCGAATTCATGAAACGAGAAAAGTCGAAGACTACGGCCACGTTAACGCACTGGCCGGCGAGACTGGTGCCCGCGCCGCGCGGAAGAACGGCAGCGCCGGTGGCGCGGCAAGCGGCCAGCGCAGCCTCAACGTCGGCCGCGTCGCGCGGAAAAATGACGCCGATCGGCAGCTGGCGGTAGTTCGATGCATCGGAAGCGTAAAGAGCGCGCGAGCCAAGATCGAAGCGGACTTCGCCGCGAAGCGATTTCTTCAGCAGGGCCTCAAGCTCACGGTGAGCCGAAAATTGCTCATGGGCGAGTGGCGTGGGATTGGAAAGGATGGCAAACGCGGAAGAGCTCACGCTGCAATGGTAGCGCGCCTGGGGAGGCGGTGGTTAGCGCGCGCGTACTGCATAGAGCAGTGGCCTGGACGGGGCTCGGCGAGCGAGATCGGCAGGGTTACCTCGCCGGCCACTCTTCGACAACGACGCCAAGGTCGTTGAGCTGACGAATGACGGCTTCGACGTTGCGGCGGACTTTGGGGCGATCTTTGGGTTCGGCGGAGGGAGATTCGGCGACAGCGATGACGCGGCCATAAGGCCACGCGCCTGCAGGAATGGCGGCCACGGCAGCGCTCAGGTCGGAGAGGCGCAAGTCGAGCTCCTGGCGGCGCGCGGCCACAGGGCGGAGCATGGTTCCCTCCCCTACCGGGCTGGGATTCGCGTCGGACATGATGATGCGCAGTCCGATTGTGTCGGCTCCAACCGAGAGAAACGGATTGGCCCATTGCGCTGGGTCGTGGATATCGATATAGAGACTTTTGGTGGGCAGCGCAATCTGGTCGAGCTCAGCGCGCTCCTGTTCGCGCTCAGTAGCCGCAGCCTGCGCCTTGTGCTCGGCTTTTTCAGCATCCTTTTCGACGCCCGCCACCGCCTGAACTTCCCTGTGGCAGGCTGCGATTGCCAAGGAGGGAAGCAGGACCAGCACCAACATTCCTTTGTGGCAGGTGTGCGAAATCACGAGATCAAGGATAGCAGGGCGGCCGCAGCGAGTTGCTTCAAGAGACAGGGAAAACACTTAGACCAAATTGACGGAAGCGCACCGTCTACGCTTCACTGCTTGCTCGCGATCACGCTTCGCGCGATGGAGTCGAGGACGCCATTGAGGAAGTTGATCGACTCAGTGGCGCAGTAACGGCGGCCGATTTCAAGCGCCTCGTTGATGACCACAGGGAAAGGCGTGGATTTGACGCCGACGAGTTCGGCCACGGCCATGCGCAGCAGATTGCGATCGACGGCGGGCATCCGTTCCAGCCGCCAGTGCGCCGAGTGCTCGGCGATGAGGCCGTCGATCTTCGACTGCTGTTCATTGGCAATCCGAAAAAGCTCCTCGGCAAAGTCGCGCACTTCGGGTTCGACGGGATCGCCGGCCTTCCAGAACGTAGCTCGAACTTCGTCGGGAGTCTGATGGCCGATGTCGGCCTGAAACAGCATCTGCATGGCGAACTCGCGGGACTTACGGCGATGGCGCGAGGTCAAGCGGGGCCACCTTGCTCGAGTTTCCTGCGCAGGCTCACCATCTCGATGGCTGCGGTGGCGGCCTCAAATCCCTTGTTGCCGCCCTTGATACCGGCGCGGTCGAGCGCCTGCTCGAGGGTTTCGCAAGTGAGCACGCCAAAGCTGTGGGGCACGCCGGTCTCCTGCTGGGATTGGCCGATGCCGCGGGCGACCTCGTTGTAGATGGCTTCATAGTGGGCGGTTTCACCGCGCAACAGGCAACCCAGAGTGACGACGGCATCAACTCGACCGCTGGCCGCGCAGGCGCGAGCCGCGGCGGGAATCTCCCAAGCGCCGGGGACGCGCACAACCTGAATATCGGAGCGCGCCGCGCCGCTGCGCAGGAGGGCGTCAAGGGAGCCCTCAAGCAGACGGTCGGTCACGACTGCGTTCCAGCGAGCGACCACGACGGCAAACTTCATTCCCGCGGCTGACAGATCGCCCTCCAGGGCGACAGGCTTTCCCTTCACGGGATCGGTCCACGCCCAGAAGCTGAAGCGGAAGCCGGGCTCCGGCTCGACAGTGAAGAGGCGCGAACGCCAATGCGTCTCAGCGATCGATGAAAGCCGCGAAACGGCCGAATCACCGGACTGGCCCGGAACTGCATGGGCGCGGAGCCATGCTTCGGCGACCTGGTGGACGGAGTCGAGCGATGTGACTTCGACAAGGATATCGGCGGTGGATGGGAACCTTCCGTCGACGAATTCCAGATTGCCGAGCGGAGCGAGAAACGATGCGCCGCGGGATTCCTCCTCCTGCCAACCTTTGCCAGGCGCGAAACCCAACGCGGCAAAGAAACCCGCAAGCCGGTCATAGGCCGCGGCACTGCCTGCAGGCCGCAGAAAGGCGATTCCCTTGATCATGAGTCGATTGTAAAAGACAGGGACCGAGGGAACGAGGGAACAAGGGACCGAGAAGACTGGGAACAAGGGAGCAAGGGAGCGAGTTAGCGAGAAGACGGCGAAGTTAGGGAGACTGCGCCGAAGCGGAGCCTTGGTGATGCACCCGTCTGGGTGGTAAGTTCGCGAGGCCTGCGCTTGGTTGTTCGCCGCGGCTACGTAACCGAGCGCGGCTTGACCGTAATGACCGTCGCGGGAACCACGGTGGTCGGAGTTGGCGCCGGCAAAGTCGTCGGATATTGACAGCCGGCGTCGTTGCCGCCGTCGGAGACTGGCGTGCACGCGGGCAAACCGGGGCTCAACTGTTGCGTATCGGTCGGGGGCGCAGCGAGGCTGAGGCTAGCGGGAATGGTGATGAGGTGAATTTCGTTGTCGCCAGCGGTGGAGACGAAGAAGATGGAATGGTCGGGCGAAAATGCGCCCGCGAGCGGCGCGATGGGTGGTGTCGCAGACGTGCTGTCGGCGAAGGTCACGTAGCCGACCGGTCCGACGCCGGTTACTTGAGGCAGGTAATAAGGAAGTTGCGCCGCGGTGGTGGATGTGGAAGGCGTCGAGTAGGTGACGAAAGCGATCGGCGCGGCCGTCGTCACAGAGGCGGTGGTGGGCGCCGTGCCGGCGACGACCTGGTTGACGGCGGTTGCGTCGGTTACGCCGGTGAGGTTCACTGTTCCATCGCTCGAGGGATCCGTGGAGAGCGGAGCGAGATTTCCGCCATTCGCCGGGATTCCTGGCCCCACTCCGGGACAAACCGTCGTCGGAATCTTCACGCCAATATCGTCGAGCGCAATGCTGCTGCCCGTCAACGAAGCGCCGAGAATGTGCGCACCATCAGAGGTGGCGCCGAGCACGTCGGTGAGCACGTTTTGGGAGTCGCTTTGGGGATAGAACTGAATGGTCCCGTTGCTGCCAACCGTGCCGGAAGGGCACCAGGTGTGCGCAACTGTTGGATTGCCGGAGAGCCAGGCGCCCAAGCCGGGAACGGTAATGGCCAAACTCGTCGCGCCACCTGATACCGTTGTGCCCAAACTAGAATTGCAAACCGCCGGCGATGTATTGGAGGTGGAGCAGGCCAGCAAAGAACTGGACCAGCCGGAGTTGGCGTCGTGCACATAAAGCGTATCGGTGTGATTGGGGCCGAGGGCAGCGCTATCGACGATATAGAGAGTATTCGAATCCTGCGTCCACGCTGCGGCGGCTCCCAAGCCACCGAGGGTGGAGCTGATGCTGCCCGAGGTGTTGTAAAGGTAGAAGAGACCACGCACCTGATCGTTGATAAGCAAGGAACCGCCATTCGGAGAAACCGCGAGCACGACGCCGGGAACCGACGTGTCCTGTTTGGTGATGGAGTTGTTAAGGGTGGAGTAAACCATCAACTCGTGGAGCGAGCCGAAGAAGAGAGAGTTTCCCGTCTGGTCCATGACCAGGGAGTTGGGTACGTAGGGCAGGCGCACGGTGGAGCCGGGCGTGCCGGTAAGGAGCTCGATTGAAGAAAAGTATTGCGACTGGTTTGGCGCCGCGAACCAAACAAAGTCACTGGTGGCGCCGGGAGCAATGATGTCGACTGGGTTGGAGGCGATGGGCAATCCGGTCCCGTTCAAACCGAGCTCGTTGATGGGAGCTGGGTTGCAACCCGGCGGTTTGCAGAGCGCGGTTAACGTAGCGACGCCGGGGAAAGACGGACTGATGGTGCCGGCCCCAAAAATATCGATCGGGTTGGTGGACTCGTAGGTCAGCGTAAGGCCGGTGATGGTATGGCCGAGGGTATCAGTGACTGTTGTGGTGAGGTCTTGCGCAACACCCTGCGTGACGACGCCCTTCGTGCTTCCGTTGGCCAAAGCAAGACTGATCGATTTGGGCGGACAAGTGGAAAAGTATCCGGCCGAGGAAGCGGTTTGTGCGATGGTCGCGGTGATCACGGTGGTGCCGGGTTGCTGCGCGGTGATGACATTGGTGGCGGAATCAATAGTCGCCACTGCCGAGTTGCCGGTGGCAAAGCTGAGCGTCCCGATGGAGGAGGAGCACTCTGGGAGCGTATTGGAACCCGGAGCGCAGAGGAGAGTCTGCGTTCCATTGGAGCTGTAAAACGCCTGCGCGTCGAGGCTGGCCTGCTGGTTCTGCGAGTAGCAGCCCTGTGCAGGCGCGCCAGCGAGCGGCGTGGTCACCAAGTTGATGCTGGAAATCGGGGCGTGGATGTAGACCGTGACTGGATTGGAAGTGACCGAATCGGCCGTCGCGGTGATGTAGGCAATGGCGTAAGGCAGACCGCCGGTCGAAGGCAAGGGATTGGGGTAGTTGCAGTAGGTGTAGTCGGCGATGCCGCCGCCGCTGTTTCGGTTCCAGGTGCCGGCGCAAATACCGCCGTTGGGCGCGAGGTCGACCAGTTGATTGTTGGAGGTTCCGTAGCTGATTTGGGACCCGGAGATTGATGCCTGGTCGCCTTTGCAAGTGGTGGCTTGCGGCGACTGAACCTGAGTGGTCTGTCCGAAGGCAAGAGAAATGCCGGCGATTTGCGGCTGCAGCGTGAGGTTGGTCACCTGGGTGAGGGTTGGCCCGTACCCGAGGCCGTTGCAATAATTGCCCGCTGGATTACGCACGCAACCAGAGATGGAAATTCCGGCCGGTACAGCCAAGCCAAGCAAACAAACAAGCGTCAAGAACCGCCGCATGAATCCTCCCCGTCCCGCCTTAGAACCGCGGAACGGATTTGAAAAGAGACGAAAAGAAGAATGAGTGATCACCGCTCCCGCCGAAGCTCACGGCCGGGCCGTCGAAAGGCCAGCGGCGGGTGAGTCGCACTGCGGCAGCTGGTTGCCGGCGGCACACTGCCGCGTGCTGCCAAAAGGACGAAACGCATGCTAAATACTCCAAGAAAAAAGTGTATCAGGATGGGCCTGTCTGTGGCATGCGCCGTGATCGCGACAGGGCACTGGCAAATAGACTGCTACGGAAGGACTTCGAGAGCAGGAGAGAAAAGGGATTGAGGGTCTAAGGGACTACTGGGGCTACGGCCGAGAAAAGCAGAGAGTGGCCGATAGGGAGCAGTAGGAAGGCGGCTGGTGGATTATGGGTTGGGCGGCATGTAGCGGGCAAACCAATCGACGGCGCGTTCGAGGACGTCGCGGCGATCGGCTGGATCGGAGAAGCCGTGGCCTTCGTTGGGATAGACGACTAACTGCGCCGGAATGTGCAGGTCGCGCAGCGCATGCCAGAACTCGAAGGACTGCGGCGCGGGACATTCGCCATCGCGGTCGCCAACAACGGTGAGGGTTGGAGTTTTCACCTGTTCTATGAAAGTGATGGGCGAACTCTTCGCATACATCGCGGGGTCGTCATAAACGGAGGCGCCGAAGTAGGGGATCATCCACTGATCGATGGAGTTTTCGCCGTAATAGGAAAGCCAATCGGAGATGCCCGCTCCCGCCACCGCGGCGCGGAAGCGATGGGTCTGGGTGACGGCGAACATGGTCATGAAGCCGCCATAGCTCCAGCCGGCAATGCCGATGCGATTGGGATCGACGGAGTACCTGGCGAGAACGGTGTCGACGCCGGCGAGTATGTCGCGCAGGTCGCCGTATCCGAAGTCCTTGCGATTGGCCTCGGTGAAGGCCTCGCCCTGGCCGTAGCTGCCACGGGGATTGGGCAAGAGGACAAAGTAGCCGAGCATGGAAAAAGTGGTGGCGCTGATGCCGCCTGCTCCGCCGTCCCAGCGCGAGGTAACTGAAGAGGCCGGGCCGCCGTGGACCTCGACGAGGAGCGGATACTTCTTCGCCGGATCGTATTCCTTGGGAAGCAAGAGCCAGCCCTGAATCTGAAAGCCGTCGTTCCTCCATGAGAGCGAAACGGAATCGCCCCAGGACGGCTTGACGCCGTCGTTGAAGTGGGAGAGCTGGAAGAGGCGCGCAGTGTCGGCGGAGTGGACGGACGGATCCTGCTTGGCGCGAGCGGCGAAGATCTCGGGCGGGGTATTGAATGAGCTGGCCTGAAAGACAAAGAGGGAGCGATCGGCGGAGGCGGAGAGGCTGGGATCGAATTGGCCCGAACCTATATCGCCGGGAATGGTGAAGATGGTTTCGCCAGAGGTTGCGGTAGCGCCGGGGCTTGCGGGGATTTGCAGATGAATGAGGCGTTCGTCTCCTCCAGCGATTTCGGCGACGTAGAGGGACTGATTGTCGTCCCAGGCGAACCATTGGGCGGAGGCGGGACGATTGGGAGTTAGGTCGATAGGCAGGCCGCCCTCGGAGGGGACGGTCCAGACATCGCCGCCGGTGGCGCCTTGATCGCTCATGAGGCCGCCAATGAAAGCGATTGTTTTACCGTCGGGCGACCAGCGGGGAACGGCGATTTGCAGGCCGTGGAGCGGGCCGGAGACGTCGGCAGGGGAAAGAATGGCGGTGGGTTTTGAGGTCGTGCTATCCCAGGTCCCAGAGGCGGGACCTGGGGCACCCGCAGGTTTGGTGATCGCGGCTGCGGCGACGGTTCGCGTGTGGAGTATGGCGACCCACCAGTTATTTTCGCCGGGAGGGTCTGCAGCAATGTAGGCGAGGGATTTGGAATCGGGCGACCAATCGAACTCGAAGACGTGAAGATTTGACGGTGTGACAAAGCCGGGGGCAACGGGTTGGGAGGCATCGGCCGGGACTACGGCGACTCGCTGAATTTCGATGTGATCTTCTCCGATGACGCCGGAGGGCGGAGTTTCAGCGGCGAGCGCGCCGGAGGGGCGGGTTGCGCCCTCGACGTAGAGGAACGCGATGCTCTTTCCGTCGGGAGAGAAAGCCGGCGCGTCGACGTAGCCATGGAGTTCGGTGAGGCGAGTGGCTGGTTTGCCGTCGAGATGAGAGACGAAGAGATCGGGCTGAGTGGGTTGGTCGGGGGGATCCGCACAATTGGAGAGGAAGGCGATGGAGTCGGAGTCGGGCGACCAGATGAGATTGAAGGCCGGGCAGGACTGGCTGGACACTCCGGCGGTGACAGGCTGGCTCTGGACGAGATTGCGAAACGGGGCGACGCGAATCTGGCCGGCCTCGAGCCACGCGATGCGCTTGCCATCGGGCGAGACTGCGACCTGAGCGATGGTGCGGGCGCGGTTCTGCCTGGAGAGGATCTCGTTGAGCTCGGCCGATGGCGGCGCGGCAATGGTTTGCGCAGGCGGGGTTTGCGCGGGGGCGGCGGATTGTGCGCGATTGAGGGAAGCGGCGCAGAGCGCCAGAAAAAGAGAGGCAAACCTGAAGCTTCGATGTGAGAGAAGCATAGGGGAATGCTATCAGCGAAGCAGCGGGGTTAGCGGAGGGATCGAGACGAGGGACGAGGATGGGTTTGAAGTGTCCCATGTTCCAGAATCTGGACAATTCGGCCATCGTCCGCGTCGAGTTAGGAGGGCGCCGGCTCGCTGGAAAGGACGAAGGCGGGCGGACGTGAGATCGAAGGGGGCTCGAGGGCGAGGCGGACGACGGTGACATCGTCCTGCTGGCCAAAGGTGCTGGCCGCACGGGCGATGTTCTGGATTGGTTCAGTGGAAACTGCGGCGGTGCGTTCGAAGCCAAAGAGCTCGCCCTGCGGGTTACGGGCCTCGAGAACGCCGTCGGTTAGCAGGGTGAGCTCGTCGCCCGGATTGATGTGGAAGCGAGTCTCAATATAGCGGGAGTCGGCAGTGAGGCCGAGGGGAAGGCCGACGTCGACGGAGACTTCGCGGCCGGCGAGGTAGGGCGCGAGATGCCCGGCGTTCGCGGCGATCACGGAGCCGCCGAGATCGGCGCGAAGCACAAGGCAGGTGGTGAATCCGCCGCCGGAGCGGGCGAGCATGCGCTGGTTCATGGCCTGGAGGATTTCGGCGGGGCTCTGTGTGTAGTGGGCGAGGGTGCGGAAGGTTCCGACGAGAAGCGAGACGGTCATGGCGGCGGGCATGCCTTTGCCGCTGACATCGCCGATGACGACGAGCGCGGCGCCGGTTTGTGTGGCGACGATCTGGAAGAAGTCGCCGCCGACCTGGCTCGCGGGATTGTAGACGGCGTGAACCTGGAAACCCGGAATGGTGGGGACTTCGTCGGGGATGAGGACCTGCTGCACAGCGCGCGCGGCTTCGAGTTCGGACTCGAGGCGCTCCTCGTCGCGGCGGCTGCGGGCAAAGCGGTTAATGACGACAAATAGCACCAGAAGATTGGTGAAGTCGCCGATGAATGACCCGAAGTCGTAGGGGAACGGCCAGCGGATTGCATGGTCGAAGAAATGTTCGATGGCCAGCGCCCAGACCTGGTGAGCAAACGGCGGAGTGACAATGACCGCATGGAGTACGGAAGGGATCGTGGCGATCGTTGCCGGAAGCATCAAGAGCCTGCCGTCTTTGCTGCCGGCCCTCCATGCGCGGTAGACCATCGCAGCGACGCACGTCCATACACCCGAATATGCCCACGCGTAGAGGATCGAGAAGTTGTATTGAGGCAGGAGGCCGGAGAGTTGGGACAGGCACAGCACAGCAAGAACGAAGAACACAGCCGCTCGGTAAAGCCAGCCGCGTCCTTGCCTGCACATCGCCGTATAAAACTCGACGCCAGCGTAAAACCCCGACGCGATGAGCAGAATGATCGTTTCGTTGGAGAGATAGTACGACACCGGCCGATAGATGCTGGTGATTGCGGCGAGGCCGTAGAACGTCCAGATGGAAAGGTAGATGCCGAACCAGAGATATTCGCGTTCCTTGCGGCGCAGGGCGAACATGATGAGGCTGGCCAGAGCGCCAATGGAGTTGGCGAACAGCTCAAGCACCAGGTAGGAGTTTTCCCAGTAAAGCTCGTAGCCGCCGAGCGCGCGCGAATGCTCGATGTCGCGGGCGTCGCCGATACGCGGCGCGGGATGGAGTCCTCCGTCAAGACGGGCCGCGAATTTCGGCGGGGTCCAGACGCGGATGGCGAGGAGCAAGCGGGGCGAGGATGCGAGGTCGTCGGGGATGGGGAAAAGCAAGCGGTACTGCATGACCCAATGCGGATGCGGAGGCAAGCCGCCTTTTTGGCCGATGAGGCGGCCATTGGCGTAGACCTGGCAACTGACGTGGACGTTGGGGATGTAGAGGGCGAGCGGACCGTGATTCTCGGGAAGGGTGATAGCGAGCCGGTACCAGGCGACGCCGCCGTAGCCCGGATATCCCTGCTGCGACCAGCCTTTGTCAGCGGTGAGGAGCGACCACGCGGAATCGTCGAATGCTGGATTGGCGAAGGAGGGATCGTCGCCGGCATGGAAGCGCCAGGGACCGTTGAGGACGGCGATTGGGGCACGGTCTTGCTGGAAATCGGCAGTCTGGGCAAAAACAGCGCAGGCGGCAGAGCAGGCGATCAGGAACAATCCGGCGGAGAGGACGGAGGCTCGAAGGCGCATTTTCGATCCAGAATTTGCTTGAAGTGCGGGCACGAGGAACAGGCGAATGATTACATGTCAACGGCATCGGCGCAATCTGAAATAGCCGGAGGGAAGGAGGGGCACGAAGGGGGGTAGGAACCAGGGGCGTATGGGTGAGGACGAGTTTGCACGATCCCACCCTTCGCCAGAAAAAAGGCAAAGGATGGACGACCCATTTTCGTGAGAGGGCGAGATTGGGCCGCTTAGCCTCCGATCAGGGGCGGTTGACGGCGCGGTTGGCGTAGGGATAAAGAAGATTGGCGACGATGGGAGTAACCACCGGCGACCCAGCGCCGACGAATTCGGTGACGGTGTTGAGCGAGGCATTCGTGACCCAGACATTTCCGGAGCCATCAACGGCGATGCAGAGAGAGAGATTCAGGCCGGCTTGGTAGCCGGTGGAGGGAGAGATTGCAGTTCCCGAGGAGTTGAACTCGCTGATGGCGCTGTCGGGGTAGGGCGGAGAGGTAGCGGTGGTGCCACGATTTGCGACCCAGACGTTGCCGGCGCCATCGATGGCGATGCCCTCGGGAATATTGAGGCCGCCGCCGGTGTATCCGGTAGCGCTGGAGATGGGCGTACCGGAGGCGCCGAACAGGCTGATTCTGTCAGCGCCCGTTGAACTGTCGGCAACCCAGACATTGCCGGAGGCATCGATGGCGAGGCCCCAGGGATCCGCCAGGCCGCCACCGGTATCGCCGGTGGAAGCGGAAATAGGCATGCCGGCAGACGCGCCGGCGGAGTTGAATTCGCTGAGGGCGCCGAGAGTGATGCTGTCGGTTACCCAGATATCGCCCGAGGCGTCGATGGCTAAGGAAACAGGATCGTTGCTGATGCCGCCGCCGGTGTCGCCGGTAGAAGTTGTAATCGCCGTGCCGCTGGAGCTGAACTCGCTGAGGCTGGAGCCGACGTTGTTCACAACCCAGACGTGGCCAACCGGGTCAAAGGCGATGGCATAGGGGGCGTTGAGGCCGCCGCCGGTGTAACCGGCGGAAGTGGAGACCGGCGTGCCGTTGGAGCCGAGTTTGCTGAGGCTATTTGGAGTGACGTTTGCGGTCCAGAGATTGCCGGAGCTGTCGATGGCAATGCTGTAGGGATCGACGATTCCGCCGCCGGAGTAGCCAGCAGAGGTGGAGATGGGCGCGCCGACGGGGCTGAGCTCGGTGACGGTGTTGGCTCCGGTTGCCGTGTTTCCCAGCCACACGTCGCCCGCGGCGTCGATGGCAATGGGAACGGGTGAATTCAAGCCGCCGCCGGTGTAGCTGACGGCGATGGTGAAATCATTGGGCACAGGGGTGGAGGGCAGCATGGGCTGAAAGGGTGAGTTGGCGGTCTGGAGGCCGAACAGGTTGGCGACGTTGGCGCCGGGATAGTGCGCGATGTTGAGTGCGGCGGTTGCGGTGTCAATGGGTTGAACGCCGTTGTTGGTGGCGTTGGAGAAGAGCGTGGAGCATTGCGTGGAACCGGGGCCGGTGGAGTTGACGCACGCAGCGAGGATGTTGGCGATGGAGTTGATTTCCGCTTGCGGCACGGTGCCGTTGCCTGCGGGGGTGGTGGCGAGGGCGACACTCAGGCTGATGTCTTCAAGGTTGCTGATGTTGTTGGCCGCGTTGGTGAGTCCGGTGGCGGCCAGCGTGGTGTTGGAACTCGAGATGTGCGTCGGGTCGCTGGCAAAACCGGCAAACGCGTAGGCGGTTACGACGGTCGAGACTTCGTTTACATCGGTGGATGCAGAAGTGTTGCAGGCCGGCGCGGGGGCCATGAGGGTGATGGCCGAATTTGCGCCTGAGCCCAGGCCGGGATCGCCGTCGAAAGCGTAGAAGTAGAGATGCGCGTAGGAACTGGGACAACTGTAGTCGCCGGTAATGGTGAAGTTGCCGTACGGGTCGGTGGTGACGTAGTAGTGGTTGTTGGCGTCTTCAGTGGTGTTGGCCGAGTTATGGAGCAACGACACCGAAGTGTTGGTGCTGTTAGGAGCGATGCCGGGGCCTCCGTAGGTGTTGTCGTTGATGGCGTAGAGATAGACGTGCGCGCCGACAATGGGGTTCTGGCCGCCATGGACCGAGCCACGGAGAGTTGTGCCGGAGACGGAACCTGTGGAGGAAGTGGTGACGGCCGGCATGCCGGCGCAGCCAGAGAGAAGAAGAGCACCGAAGGAAGCGGCAATGGCCGCGAAGATGCGCATGACGAGGACTCCCATCGCCGGGTGTTGTTGCGGTGTTCGGACCCTGCTTCGACGGACGAAAAGCGAAAATGCAAAAGAAAAATCTGTTGTAAGCGGCACGAAGAACTGGGAGTTGTATACCACGGCGCAAGGCATGAATCAATGGCAAGTAAGAGGCATGAGACGCAGGCGTTGGCCGTCAGCGATCAGCTTCGAGGGTGCGTAGCAGGAGTAGAGCTGATGCGGCCGGAGCGAGTTGGATGAAGCTAAGAGCAAATGGCCAGGAGCTAAAGGGTCCGGCGGCGGAAAGCAGGCTTTTAAGGCGCGGCGAGGCGAGGGGTTCAAAAATTTGTCAAATGCACGGAGGGCAAGAATTTCGCTAAGTGATTGAAAACATGCAGAAGATTCATGTGGGCGAAGTTTGCAGGTAATTTATGCGGTTTGGAGTAAGCTGGAAGCAATCATACAGAAATGATTCTGACTGACGGAGAAGCCGAGAGGCTTTTCCGATCTTCTTCGGGCCATCACCGCGGCGGGCGCGGGTACGAGGAAAGAAGAAGAGAGCGGAGGGGCGACTCGGTAGCCGGGTTGCCCCTTTTCCTTTTCCGCGGCTTGGGAAGGACCGTGGATGGGTGGCCGGAATGGTGGAGCAATGGGAAAGAGCAAATTGACCAGGAAAAAGCAGGAAGCGAAGAGCAAGGTGGTGACGATTCCGCGGAGGGGCGGCGGCAAAAACGCGGAGGCAGGTGGAGACGGCGACGAGAAGGCTGCGGCGGAAACGCCGGACAAGAGCAAAAAGAAAGCGACGGAAGAGGATGAGAAGGAGGAAAGCAAGGGAGCGAAGAAGGCGCTGCGCCACGCGGTGAAGAAGGTGGTGAAGGAAAACTCTGGGCCGATCGCCGACGCGCTGGTAAAGGAGACCGAGAATGGCGACATGCGTTCCGCAGCGATGGTGTTGTCGCTGATCGAAAAGAAAAAGAAGAAAGACGGCGAGGACGATGATTGGGACGGGCCGAGTCTGTCGGAAATTCTAGTTCCGGACCAGTTGTGGAGAGAGAAGGCCGAAGCAAAGCCAACGGAGAATGACGAAGAGGAAGAGACGAAGGCGGCGTGACGAAGGTAGCTTCTAGCTTCCAGCTTTTGGCTCGCAGCGTGCAGCTGAGACCGGGGGGACTTGAAATTCAATTGGTGATTGGGTGTGAAGCTGGGGCAGACCGATCCGCTGCGGTCGGCCCCGGCGAAAAGAATCAGGCGATTT
>CAZANC010000062.1:12223-15462 GCA_964486495.1 uncultured Occallatibacter sp. | reverse complement strand
ACCGATTTGCCGAGGGCAGGCTCCCGAAGTTCAGAGAATCAAAGATATTCACCGGCGGATCGAAGTTGGGGTGATTGAACAGATTGAAAAAATCGCCTCGCAGGTTGAGCCGCTGCGATTCTCGTGACAAGCCGAAGTTCCGGCTGACGCTCAGGTCGGTGTCGATCAAGCCCGGGCCAATCACTCCATTACGCGGCGAGGTACCGAAGCGGTACTGGCCGAGCAGATTTGGATTGGAATAGGCGCAGGGGTTGATCCACGTCTGCACGGTTCGCGTCCGGTCGGCCGCACGGCCACCTGCCGAGATCGTAGATTGGCACTCTGGATCCGGGTTGCTGTCGACCGGCCCAGCCCGATACGGATCCGCGATCAGATCGGGCCGATCAGCGCCTATGATCAACGTTGTGTCACTCTGGTAGACGGAGCGGAAAATCGTAAACGGCTGGCCGCTCTGGAGAGACACAATTGAACCCAGTTGCCATGAGCGCAACATTGCCAGAGCTTTCCTGGAGCGACCTTCCTTCAGCGGAGGAACCTCATAGACGCCGCTCCACACCAGGCGATGGCGCGTGTCGAACCCGGAAAGACCGCGTTCGCCGCGAAGATCGTTCCCATTCTGTGCGTATTGTCCTTCGGTGGCGCTGCTGAACAGTTCAGAGCCGTTATCGATGGACTTGGACCAGGTGTAGGCCAATAGATAGGACAGTCCATGCCATGGTCTTTGCTCAAGGCGAGCTTGGAGCGAGTTATAGTTGCTTGCCCGGCTGGTATCGATCATCGCCAGGCTGCCGAACTGGGGATATGGCGGCAGCCCGCCCGGTTCTGACTGGTTGGCATCGTGGAAGCCCTTGAGGTGTGTTCCCTTCGACCCCACATACTCGGTCTCCAGCAATAACTGCGGTGTCAACTCGTATTCAACTCCGGTGCTCCACTGTTGCATGTAGGTGTCGTGGTAGTTCAAGGCGGGAAGAAAAGAAATAATATAACTCACCGGCGATTGCAATATGTTCTGGATGACATTCGTACCGGAGTTCAGAAAGTAATCGAATTCATAGGATGGCGGGTTCTCTTTGGTGAGCGAGCTGGGAATGAATACAGCCGCGTCCCAGAACACGCCGTAAGCGGAGCGCGCCACGAGCTTCTCCGTCTTCAGCGGGCGCCAGGCAATGCCGACGCGCGGAGCAAAGTCTTTCTTCCCGGTGTTGAACAGCCCACGCGGCACGCCATCTTCCCCCGCCAGTAAAAACTGGCAATTCGGCATGGGTGTGCAGGCGAGTGAATTGGCGCTCAGGTCAGCCCTGCTCAACGGGCTCTTTACGTCGTAGGGCGCGGAATTGTATTCCCAGCGCAGGCCAAGGTTCAGCGTGAGGCGCGAGGTGAGGTGAAGGTCATCCAGCCCGTAAAGCGCCGACTCGTTGTTCCGAAGATGCGACGACGAATCGCCGAAGCCCATCAGCGCCGCGGCTGGCAGCCCAAGCAACAGGTCTTCAATCGAGTTTCCCGTGACTCCGAGAAAGATAAAGTCGCCGCGCGAGTAGAAATCGATGTAGCCGTTGTCGCCGATGCGCCGGTAATCGCCGCCGAACCGGAAGTGATGACGGGAGCCGGCGAAAACCGGCGACCACGCCAGATTATCGCTCAGCTCCAGCGTCGCGATCGCGTTGTTTTCCGGCGCCTGAAATGGTTCGCCGATGTTCTCATAGCCCGTGACCTGAAGAATTGGATAGCCATAGTCCCGCGGATTGGCCGGCGAAGGGAAGCCGAGCTGGCCATTACGGTTCATGCCCTCATTCTGCTGAAAAAGACCCAGCCGATCGCGGTTGTAGCCCGTGCGGAATTCGTTGGTCACGCGGGGCGTGAAGCTGTGCAGCCAATTCAGCCCCATATTCTGTCCGCGGTAGAAAGGGAAGTCTCCATATCCTGGCAGGTCGCTGACACTGAATCCGTAATCGTATGGGTTATATCGCTCCTGGTCGGAGATACCGTAGTGCACCGAGAGGGCGTCGCGGTTGCTCAGCTGGTCATCGATCTTGATCGTGCCCAGGTGGGTCGCGTCTTGAATGACCGGCGCCGCCAGGTATAACGTCGAGCTGGCGAGATCGCTTCCAACATTTGCCGCTGGATACAGGTTTAGCGCAGCTACGCCGGCCGGGTTGAGATAAGTCGGCGGTAACGAATTAAGGACTGCGCTCCGCTCGTCCTGGGAGGGCACGGTGGATTCTCGCGTGTCGGCCTGGCGGAGCTGGAGTCCCTCGTAACTTACAAAGAAGAAGCTTCGATTGCGGACAATCGGGCCTCCAAAAGTTCCGCCAAACTGGTTGCGAATGTACTCCGGGATGGAGCCGCACGTGCCTGCCGCTGCGTTGGGCTGACAGTTGGGCAAGTCAAAGTAGTTTTTGGCGTCCAGCCGGCGATTGCGCAGGAACTCGAATAGAGACCCGTGCAGGTGGTTGGTGCCCGAGCGCAACACCAGGTTGATCTGCGCCCCTCCGCCCCGGCCGTATTCCGCAGAAGAGGTGCTGGACTGAACCTTGAACTCCTCAATGGCGTCCACTGAAGGCAAAAGAGTGGACCTCCCGATCAACGGGCTGTTATTGTCTAGGCCATCGATCAGAAAGGTGTTGGAGGTTTCTCTCGCTCCATTCACGATGACGCTTCCGCCCTGGGTCGACAGGTTGGACCCGGCCACCGGCAGCTGGGCGCCAGGAACGAGAAAGGTGAAATTCAGGAAGTTACGCTCGTTAAGCGGGAGATCCGAGACGGAGTTGTGTTCCACCACCGCTCCGATGGTCGTGTCCTCCGAATCGAGGAGCGGAACCTCATCGGTCACCAGCACCTGCTCCGCTCTGGCTTCCACCTTGAGCCGCGCATCCACGCGGACAATCTGATCCACATCAACGTGAATCTCTGCGAAGACAGCGGTGTTGAAACCTGCCTGGCGAACCGTGACCTCATAGGCGCCTGGCTGCAGGAGGACGATATCGTAGTCACCGGTTGCGGAGGTCACGGTAAAGCGTGAAATTCCAGTCGACTGGTTCTTCGCCGAGACAGTCGCGCCCACAATCACCGCCCCGGTCGGGTCGGTGACGTTGCCGACAAGGGCGCCAGTTGCCCCGCTCGCGAAGGAAATCCGGGCAAGCAGCAACAACCCCGCGGCGCACGCCAAGTGCCAGCTTTTCACTTGAGCCAATCTCCAAAGCGCCGCTCGGGGAGCACTGCTTCGTTGGCGAATCCCGTGC
>CAZANC010000062.1:0-12123 GCA_964486495.1 uncultured Occallatibacter sp. | reverse complement strand
AGCCAATCTCCAAAGCGCCGCTCGGGGAGCACTGCTTCGTTGGCGAATCCCGTGCAGGCATTGCATTGAATACGAAAGGATTATGACCGGAAGCGTGGGAGGGGAAACTCTTGTATTATGATACATCACGTCGCTGGCTAATGGCGTCATCTTCATTCTGGTATTGCGCGATCATCAATCGCGCCAAGAGGGGTATGCTTCCGGGTCTGCCCTGTTCTTAGGGGATTGACAGTTGGAATCGAGCGAGGAGAGGCGATGCAAAAGATAGCGGTGTTGGGCGGGGGAATTGGATCTCTCAGTGCGGTGTTCGAGATTACCAGCGACCCGGACTGGAAAAGTAAATACGACATCACCGTGTACCAGATGGGATGGCGGCTGGGCGGCAAGGGAGCAAGCGGGCGCAACCGCAGCATGCACGATCGCATCGAGGAACACGGCATCCATCTGTGGATGGGCTTCTATGAGAACGCCTTCCGCGTGATTCGCCGCGTTTACGAAGAGGCTAACCAGAAACAACTCATGCCCGGCTCGCCGTTCACCGACGCGAAAAAGGCGTTCACGCCCATGCGCTACACCCCAATGATGGAGCAGTACATGGGGAAATGGCAGGTGTGGAACATCAACTGGCCCGGCAATGACAGTGATTTTCCGGGATCGGACGAGATCTTCGACAACAAGATGGTGCCGCCCACCCCCTGGGATTTTGTCAGGATGCTCATCGGTTTCGCCACCGCCGAGTTGGATCGGCACAGGGACCAGCACAAGCTGCTGGTAGAGCTATACGACATCGGGGTCGCGAAATTGGAAGATGCAGTTGGCAACATGCCGGAGTTGCCGGACCATGCCGTGCCGCAGCAACCCCACACCATCCTGCATCGCGTTGTGGCTTACGCGGGCGCGATGCACGTGGATGTGAAACAGCACAAGTCAGATGATCACAAGTCGATCGCGGAATGGATTCGCGCCTTTCTCGATAAATTGATAGGCCTGGTCCTGGATGTGCTGGAGACCGATACAGAGCTGCGACGCATGATCATCATCGTCGAGACCGCGTTGACCGCGGTGATCGGCATTCTGGAAGATGACTTGCTGCACAAGGGCTTTCTGTCGATCGACGACGAAGACTTCATCGACTGGCTCAAACGTCACGGTTGCCACAACGCGGTCTCTCCGCTCACCATCGGCATGTACGACGCGTGTTTCGGCTATCAGCATGGCGAGAAACCCTTGATGCGCATGGCTGCGGGCACCACGCTCTATGGCACGCTGCGTCTCATGTTCACCTACCGCGGCGCGCTGATGTGGTGGATGAATGCGGGTATGGGCGAGACCATTTTCTCGCCCATCTATCTGGTGCTGCGCGACCGCGGCGTGAAATTTGAGTTCTTCAATAAGGTGACGAATCTCGGCCTGTCAGCCGACAAGAAGACTGTCGACCATATTGATATTCATGTGCAGGCGACCATCAAGGGCGGCGGCGAATACCAGCCGCTCTTCAGAGGATGCGACGGGATTCCCGTATGGCCAACCGAGCCCGACTGGGCGCAACTTGCGGAAGCCGAATCCATCCGGCAGTGCAAGAACCCGAATTTGGAATCCTGGTGGACCGACTGGCAGGGCGCACCGCCGCCCAGTAATCCCAAGACCCTGCAAAGGGGGCGGGATTTTGACCTGGTGATCTATGGAATTTCACTCGGAGCGCACAAGTATCTGTGCCAGGAGTTGATCGCAGCCGACAACGGTTGGGCGGACATGGTTGCGAATATGGAAACTGTGCGCACGCAGGGACTGCAGTTGTGGATGAACAAGAGCCTCGCGGAAGCAGGCTGGCCAAACGCCCGCGGCATCGGTTGCGGTTGGGTGGAGCCATTCGACACCTGGTCAGATATGTCGGATCTGATTCCGCGCGAGACCTGGCCCGCTTCAGCAAACGTGAAGCAGATCGCGTATTTCTGTAATGTGATTCCGGACGATCCTCAGGCGCCGTTTTCGGCGGCGGATTATCCTGCTGCGGAACTCGAGCGCGTCAGAGCATACGCGCGCGGATTCATCGATCAGAACTGCGGGCTCATCTGGCCCGCAATGCGCAATCCCGCCGATCCATCGAAGTTCGATGATGCGGCACTGGTCAACTGCGCCCTCGATCCGGCGGTTCCGAACTTCCAAACGCAGTTCTTCCGGGTAAACATCGATCCCACGGAACTCTATTGCCTGAGCCTGCCGAAAACCACGAAATTCCGATTGCCGCCCGGCAAGTCTGGTTTCGAGAACCTTTTCCTGGCTGGCGACTGGACGCTGACCGACCTGAACCTCGGATGCATTGAAGCAACAGTCATTTCGGGAATGCTCGCGTCGAAGGCAATCTGCGGCAAGCCCGATCACATTTACGCCGCACTCGGAAGTGAGATCCCGATCGCGCCTGACGCGGCCCCCGGCGCCTAGGGCGCCGCGGATGGTACTTTCATGTGAAAATTCGCCAGCACCTGGCTGCTGAATGGGGACAACAGCTCGAACGGGGCGCATAGCCGAAAGCCTCCCGACGGCAACATTCCGTCTTTCCACTCGCCCAGGTTAAGCGGCTCGTAATGGTACTTGCCCGGTTGCAGTCCGGGCAGCGCCTCGAACACTTGCACGTCGGCGCTCACCGGCTGCAGGAGCGCGTCCTTCCAGTCCCAGTGGTAGTGCAGGTACAGGAACTGCTCCGGCCCGAACCCGTTGGCTTGCGGTTGATTCAGCAGCTTGCGCCAGTCCACTGCCTTCGGACCACCCATGATGAGCGGCCGCAAGTCGCCAACTTCAAAACTCGCGGATAGAACCTTTTTTCCGCCCAGCCGGTTGATGAAGTAAGTTTTGTCTTCTCCATAAACCCATCCCCAATGCTTCCGGTAGCCGACCATCCACCCCATCACCACCGGGTAAAGCCGGCTCAGGTACAAAGTGGGCAGATAGAAGAAGGGAAAGTCGTAACCCTGTTGTCCTGTAATACGGATACTGGGGATTCCGACCGCGAACTCCATGTAATCGATGCCAGGCAACGGGTTCCACACACGACGAAGGTTCTGGGTATAGCCGAACATGTAGATCACAGCATGCTTGCCGTTATGAATGTGCGCCGGATCGAGCTTGGCGCCTGATGGCAGGTCCTTCTGAAGCTCGTCCGCGTCCGCGTAGGTCGCAACCATGGTGGCAATATACTGGCCGGCGGCGTCCGAACGCTCCGGTTGGACCGGGATGTCGTGTTTGGTCATCGGAATGGGATAAGGTGGCGATGGCCGGTTCTGCCAGTCCTTCCAAAGGCCGATGTGGAACAAACGTCCCTGTATGCGGTAGATGATGCCGAAAAACGTATCCCAAAACCCCAGCAGGATGGAGGCGAACCAGTGATACCAAACCTGCTGATAAAGCCACAGGATCCATCCCAAAACCAAACGAAGCGGCCGATCGAGAGTCATCAGTTCCTCATGGCTGGATTTGAGGGGAGGATACCGCCGACAAACATCGCTGCCATTCTATCCGCGTTGACGATGTTTTGCGAGGCAAACCAGAGGCGAGCGGCCTTGTCCATCTCCGCGCCGCGCTCTCCGCCGATGAGCGATGCCGCGTAAAGCCGGCAGGAAGCCTCGGTTGCGCGCATCCCCACCTGCGAAAACTGCTCGATTGCCTTCATCAGGAGCCCGGCAGCCCCGATTCGGTCGCCATTTGCCGCCTGGAGACCTGCTTCGACAATGGTCGCTTTGCCACGGGCCCAGCCAAGCGTCTGCTTCTTCAATTGTCGAAGGGCATTGCGCGCCATTCGCAGGCCGGCTCTGCGATCGTCTTCGGTCGCATTCGCCGCACCGGCTGCAGCCAGGCCGGTTCGGCCTACGCGGTCAAGCAAATCGATGCGCAGGTTTTCAAAGCTTGCCATCCCCGATGACTTCAGTAGCCGCCATTGCTCCTGCATCTCTCCCATCATGCCGCTTGCGGTGCCTTCATAGAAGGCGACCAAACTCAGCGTCTGCGCTGCCATCACCTGCTGCAGTCCATACTGCTCAACCTTCCAGCGGGCGAGTCCGGAATAGACCGCTTCCCGCGCCTCAGCCACCCGGTCCGCAGCAAGCAGCGCCATCGGCTGGCAGGAAGTCTCCACGCACACGCAGGTGTACAGGTCATCGAGTTCCCTTGCTTCCTTGAGAATGTGTTCGTAGTCTCGTGCGATCCTGGAAAACTCGCCAAGCAAGTGCAGCGAATACATCCGCAGAATCCTGGTGCTGGCGAGCTCCCAGTGCGTTCCCGGGCACTTGGCGTAGAGCTGCTCGGACTCCTCAAGGTACTCCAGGGCCAGGCGCCACTCGCCAACGACGTAGAACTGGGCTGCCGCCGAGAAAGCTACCGTTGCAGCCAGCTTGACGTCGGCTCGCCGCGCGGAGATTGTGCGCGCAGTATCCAGCAGCCTGGCTGCACGCCGCCGGCCGCGCTCACCCTGCAGGGTCATGCCGTATCCGCCCACATGCAGGCCGTAAACCATGCGCACCGGGTCTCCTGCCCGCAATGCCACCCTCAGGCAGAATGCGCCGAAACTCATTCCCTGGGCGCCATCGATCATGCCCATTGGCGCGGCCATGGCGTATGCCGCGTCAAATCGTTCGCGCAACGGTTCGGGGATCTTCTCCTCGGAGCGCTCCTGAAAATCCAATCGCAGCAACGCCAGCCGCAGAGTTCGCACTGCAAGAAGGGCCAGCACACCGGCCCGGGTCTTGGGAAGCCGCAGGCGAACACGTTTCATCACGCGCTCCAGTACGACCCGCCCCTGCTCTACCCGGCCGCTGGACATGTAGTAAAACGCCGCGCGTCGCTCGAGCGCAAGTTTGTTTTCCGCATCGGCCAGTTTGGCCGCGCTCTCAAACGCCGCCGCTGCTTCCACGCCTCCGCGCGCATTGGCAAGCGCCTCCGCCAATCGCTGCCGCAACGCAAATTCGGCACTTGTACCCAGGTTCCGCAAGCGTAACGAACTTTGATAAAACATGGCGGCCCGGTCAAACGCCAAAGTCGCTGAGGCGCGATCCGCCGCTACCTCAAACAGTTCACCGGCCCTTTCCTTGTCTCCCGCCTCCTCGTAGTGGACGGCCAGGGTTTCGGCATCGGCCCGTCCTGTCTCTGCCAGAGTGGCGGCAAGTGCCTTGTGCCGTTCGCGTCTCGTCTCCGTCGAAAGACTCGCCACCACGGTCTCTCGAACGCGATCGTGATAGGTTTCCACCTCGTCGGTTTCACCTGTTCCGGTGCTGCGGATCAGATTTGCGTATCGAAGCGCCGCCAACGGCGCAGGGTCCCGTCGCGCCAAATCTGCTGCCCGGTAGGCATCAATCTGCGGAAGAGGCAACCCATGAACGGCGATTACCTCCAGCAACCGCTGGGCATCGGGAGCAAGACTGGAAAGCCGGCTTGCAAATGCCTGTTCCAGGCTCACACCTCTCACGGAATCCATCTGCCCGGCGCCGGCGTACTCCGCGAGTACCTTGATGAAATACGGGCTGCCGCCAGAATCCGCGACGATCTCCGCGATCGCGTGGCTGTCTCGTTCTCCCATGAGTTGCCTGGCGAATGCCTGTGCCTCACCCGCTGTCAATGGCTCAACAGGGAGATCGATGCGGTTGAGCACCGGATTCTCTCTGAGCGTAGGCAAAAGGGTCTTAAGGCAGGTGCTCCGATCCGCATACTCGCGCCTGAAGATGCACAGTACCAGCATCGGCGGAGGATCCGGCGCGGCCAGTAACTCAGCCATCAGCGTGGCGCTGTCGGTGTCGCCCCATTGCAGATCGTCAATTGCCAAGATGATGCGGCGGCGTTGCGCCAGACGCCGCAGCAGGTCACGCAGGGCCGCAATTGCCATCCGCCGCGCATGGCGCGGATCGCTTATTGCCGCAGCCGGCTCCGTCCACGAGGAGTTCTGTTGCAGCTGCCGCAGCACCGGAAAGAGCCTCGCCAGCATGGCCATATTGCCCGGAAGCAATGACGTGACCGCACTGCCCGGCATGCGCAGCAACTGCTGGCAGAGCGTATCCATGATGCTATCGACTGCTTTGTAGGGCACGGACTCCTGCTCGTAGCACCGTCCACGCAGAATCACGGCCTGATCCAAAGCCGAATTCAGAAAATGATCCACCACCGTGGTCTTGCCGACCCCGGAAAACCCGTGGACACTGACAAAAACTGTCTCTCCGGTGCGTGCGGATTCAAACGCCGCGCGGAGCCTGTCCATCTCAGTGGCTCTGCCGACGAAGGGCGCTTTCCGATCGCGCAAAGGCGTCACGGCCGTGGCCGGGGCCGATCGGCGGCCGGCAAGTCCACTTCCGGTTAGCCGCGAAACGATTGTGTCTCCCTGAGGCCTTTGCCGCGGAATGGGATGGAGTAGATCGAGAGTGAGCGCTTCCAACTCCGGGTCCACCCCATCCGCGAGTTCGCTGGGGACAATCAGATCGCGGCGGCCCTTGGCCTCGAGCACCGCCTTTGCCCCGCCCACGAACGGAAGAGCGCCTGTCAGGGATTGGTACAACGTTACCCCTAGCGCGTACCAATCCGCCGCCGGAGTAAGCGGGCTTCCGACGATCTGCTCGGGCGGCGCGTAGGCCGCGGTTCCCGCAAAATCCTGGTAGCTTGTGGGATCGGCGGAACCCAGCTCTTGCACAAGCCCGAAGTCAAGCACTACAGCCCGCCTTTCCGGCGTAAGCATAATGTTGGAAGGCTTGATATCGCGATGAAGCTTGCCTGCATTGTGCACTGCCACCAGGCCTTGGGCCACCTGCAACATGGCGTCGCGGAGTGCTGCAGGGTCCGGAGCTGTGCCCCTCACCTTCGGCTGGCGGACTACGAACACATCCTGGGAATCGCGGTCCCTGTGGAACGAGGGCCCCGGAGCTGCAACGGTCGTGCGCGTCGCTCGATTGAGCGAACTTGCCGTCGCATCGCCCGGCAGCTCTCCTGAAATGGAAAACTCGCAGGGAAGGCAGTCCGAACGCAAAGCTTTGATCAGATTCTTGCCTAAGAGCAATTCCATCGTGAAGAACCAGACCTCTCCCTCAGCGAAAAGCTCGTAGAGCGAGACAAGGTTGGGATGCACGATACCAACGACGCTGCGGAACTCCTGCTTGAAGAGCAAAAGTTCGTTCGGGCTCAAGTTAAGCAAGGTTTTGAGCGCGACGTTGATGTTGCGGTCCCGGTCATGCGCTTCGTAAACCACCCCCATGCCGCCATGCCCCAGCAGCTGCACAACGGTGTAGCGGCCCAAACGGTCGCCGCTCGCGAACGACGCCTTCCGAGGCTGTTTTTCGGGTGGGATCAGTGGCGATTCTGACGGGAAGCCGTGCAAGCCATCATTTTCCTTGAGCAGCGCCTCCACCCTGCCGCGCAGAACCGACTGCCCGTCACATGCCTGATCCAGGAAAGCCCGCCGCTCGTCCCGACGCAGATTGAGCGCTTCTCCGAAAAGTCGCGCTGCCGTTTCTTCCTGATTGTTCATAAACACGGCCTCGAACCGGCACAGTGGTTCTGAGATTTGGCTTTGAGCTGCCCCGTGTGCTGAGTCCGGGAAAGTTGGAGCACCCGCTTTTGAGTTTAGCTCGAAATCTTGCCCTTTGAGAATTCCTCTCCGCTCCACACACGGGTGACTTAAGGCTCTGCGTGTAAAAAGCGGGAGGTTGCGAGGTGACTTTGGCTGGTCTCCAGACGGAACATACGTCGCAGCCATCAGCTCAATCACGATGCATCTTTCGCGCAATGGCGGGTCTGTGACTACGTATGGTCATAGGACATTCCTTCTCACATCAGAAAATCGGCGTCAGAGAGACCCTGAGGTTAAGAATCTGCTCTGTTACGTCCCCGGATTAAATTCTGGCGAAGGACAGGCCCGCAAAGCTCGGAACTGATATTCCATTCAACTGTTCTTACCAGCTCACTACCGTTACGGCGAACGGCTCCAGTTTGATTCTTTCGCCGGTGAGATTTACGCTCCGCGCCGGGCCCTCCGCTGCTTCCGAATCGACCGTAAGCGCGGTCGCTTTTTCCGCATCGGGCAGCAGGATTTCGATGGCGTGGTTCCGTTTGTTCACCACCAGCAGCTTGTGGCCAGCCGGCGTTATGAATCCCTGCGCGACCACATCCGGCGAGCCGATCGAAGTTTTCACCAGCTGATCGCCTGGGTGGAAGGTGTCCTTTATCAACTTGAGCACCCAAAAACGCGCGTTCGGCCGATTGGTGGTCCAGTCCATCATGCTCACGCTGGGAAACTGCGTGGGATAACCAATCAGCTGTGATTCGCCGATGACGTCGATCTCGAGACGTGACAACTCGATGAAAAGATCGGCATAAAGCGCGCCGGCCAGATTCCAGTAGAGCGGCGGAGGCGGAATGTTGTCACCGGGCTTGTTGTCGGTCGGCAGAATCGCCCCGAGCTCGTCGATATCCGTTCGCGTCTCCGGCGAAAGCCGCTTGCGAATTGCCTCAACATAGCGAACTGTATTCAGGAACCCGGCCTCCTGATCAAAGAATGAGTACTGCCAACTGTCGAGTGCTTGCTCTGCTGAGGGCGATGCGTAGAAATGATACGAGATCATGTCGAGCGGCGCGTTCGGTCGATGGTTCTTGTGGTCGAGGAAGTATTCGAAGAAGCGCGGAGCAACGCCCGGCATGGCGAGCGCCAGACCGACAAACTTCGTCTCCGGCGAAACTTGGTGGATTGCGCCGACAATCGCGTCGTACCGCTCCGTGTACTGCTCGGGAGTCGTATTGTGCTCGAAGTCAACCTCGTTAAGCACCTCCCAATAGGGCAGCTTGTAGTGGTAGCCCGACCGGTGCCGCACGCCGTTTTCGTCGGTGAATCCGCCGTTGATGTACCAACTCACCAACCGAGCATAGTAGTCCCCCACCTCCTTGCCCGACGAATCGCGCAACTCGGTGCCTTGCGTGTAATTCCAGTTCACTTGGTCCGGGTCAGGCGCATAGGGGACGGGCTGTCCGGTCTTGAACAACCACGCGGGCAAAGTGCTGAAGTTGAGGATTGTGGAATGTCCCGCTGTGGCATCGAGGAAATCCTTCATCATGGGATCGATGAGATTGAAGTTCCACGAGGTCTCTTGAGGAGTCGGCGGCTCGAGCTCGGCAACCGCGAGTCTTGGATACGGCAGCCACGGCACAAATCGAACGTAGTCGGCGCCGAGTTCATTCACCGCTTTGTAAGCAGCCGCACTGAGAGGATCGCCGTGCCTCAGCCGCGGATTGACTACCACTTGCAAAGTCGGCGTGGATTTCGAGACCACAATGACCTTGTCCCAATGAATGGTTATATTGGGGGCCGGTTGGCCGTAGAGCGCGGCCGCAGTTAATAGGCTGGCACGTCCTATGAAACGCAGACAAATGGCAGAAGACGTTCTCGCAATGCCAATCAACTTATCCAAAGACTTGGCGGTCGAGATTCGCCGGGCATCCTGGTCCCTCCATTTTTGCGTCCGCGGGAGTGATCTCAGCCTCGGTCCTGCTATCTGATCGATCGTTGGAATCCTCAAGATGCAATCCCCTCTCAACGGCGTCGCAGCGAATCTCAAGATCATCGCCAGGACGGTGCTTCGTGCCACAAAATGAAAGGAGCCTCAAGCGGCACGAGCGCTCCTTCGTGCCGCGGAACGAGACGTGGTGTGTAGTCGGCAACCGGGCGACTCGTCGGAACAGAAGCACTGTAGGTGAAGGCACTCGTCGCTCCGGCCGGGCGTTCGCCGCGAGTCATAGCTTGCGTGATCGGTTGCCCGTCTTTCTGCGCTTCCGCGTAGAGTTCGACCCTCACGGCGTTGGGATCGATATCATCAAGAAACACCTGAACGTGAAATAGATATTGCTCGCTTTGTTGCTCGACGGTCGCGGGGCCGAATCGCAGCGCTGACCAGTGTTTCGCCAGTTCGGCCTGCCACGCAACGAGATCGGCTCCCACTGAACCTCGATTCTCGGCGCGCTGGCGATAAGTTGCTGCCGCAGAGAGATAGTGTTCTTCGGTATATTGGCGGACTACGCGATTGGTCGAAAAGACCGGAGTCAAGCGGGCCATACTTTCACGCATGCGGGCAACCCAGCCGCGCGGAATTCCATGCTCGTCGCGGGCATAGAACTCCGGGATAACCTCCGTTTCGAGCAGGGCATAGAGACTTTCAGCTTCAGCTGCGTCCCAGGAAGGGTCTTCCCCATGTTCGCGTCCATCTCCGATCGCCCAGCCTACATCCGGGGAATACGCCTCCGCCCACCAGCCATCGAGTTCCGAAAGATTCAACCCGCCGTTCACCAGCACCTTCATGCCGCTTGTGCCGCTTGCTTCCCAAGGCCGTCGCGGCGTGTTCACCCAGACGTCCACGCCCTGAACCAGATGCTCTGCCATGAGAACGTCGTAATCGGAAAGGAAGACCACACGGGATCGAGCTTCAGGGCGGCGAGCGAACTCAATCCACTGCGTGATCATTTCCTGGCCCTCGGCATCCTGGGGATGAGCCTTGCCTGCAAGCACGAGCTGAACGGGGCGCTCTTGATTCGTCAGGATGTTGAGAAGCCGCGCCGGATCGTGAAGGAGAAGGTTCGGGCGTTTGTACGTGGCAAAGCGACGGGCAAATCCCAAAGTCAAAGCATTTTCATCGAGTATCAGTGAGGCCTGTGCGAGATCCTCCGGCGACGCTCCCCGACTTGCCAATTGACGCGAGTAAAGTCTTCGGACGTACGCAACGAGATCCTTGCAGGGATCTGCGCGGAGTTGCCAGAGGTCGGAATCACTGGCGGCACGAATATCTTTTTCTTTGTCTGCCAGTGTTCCGTACCAATATTGTTTTCCGCAGTTAAGTTCCCACAAGCGGTCTGCTTCAGCAGAGTCCCAGGTAGGGGTGTGCACACCGTTGGTCACGTGCGTTACCGGCACCTCTGCTTCAGGCCACCTGGAAAAGAGGGGCTGAAAGAGCCGCCTGCTCACTTGACCGTGCAATTTGCTGACGCCGTTGATAGCGCCGCTGCCGTGGATCGCAAGATACGCCATGTTGAACGGTTCGGACGAGTCCTGGCGATCGCGTCGCCCCAATGCCAGAAGCTCGTCGACCGAAATCGACAGTTTCTCCTCGGCATACTTCCCGAGGTATCTTTCGATGAGGCTGGGATCGAAGCGGTCAAAGCCCGCCTCCACGGCAGTATGGGTGGTAAAAAGGTTGCCGGGACGAGTGACGGCAAGCGCGACGTTGAATGGCTTGCCATTGTCTTCCATGTATGAACGCGCCCGTTCCAGCACCGCGAATGCGGCGTGACCTTCGTTGAGGTGGCAAACCTCGGGCTGCAGTCCCAAGGCTCGCAGGAGCCGCCAGCCTCCAACACCGAGGACTAATTCCTGCCTCAAGCGCAGCTCCGGTCCACCTCCGTAAAGTTCGGAGGTAATGCCGCGGAAGGACGGAAGGTTTGCGGGATCGTTGGTATCGAGCAAATACAACTTGACCCGGCCCACCTGTACTTGCCAGATTCTGATCCACAACTTAAAGCCAGGCATAGCGACGGCCAGGCGCAGCCATTCGCCGTTTGGCTCGCGCACCGGTTGAATCGGAAGCTGGCCAGGATCATTGAATGGGAACAAAGCTTGCTGGTGGCCCTGGGCATCGATTTCCTGCCGGAAATAGCCTTGCTGGTAGAGCAAACCAATTCCGATCACAGGGACGCCCAGGTTACTCGCGGCTTTGAGCTGATCTCCGGCAACGTTGCCGAGTCCGCCAGAATAAATCGGCAGCGCCTCGCTCAACATGAACTCCATCGAGAAATATGCAATTGTCGATACGCCCGAACTCGGATGCGCCTTTTGAAACCACGCTTCCGACTCTTCGGCAAGCATTTTCTCGCGGTGGAGATCAGCCAGGAGTTTTTGAAATCCTGGGTCGGAGGTAACAGTTCGCAGCTTTTCCCGGGATACGGTTTGCAACAGAACCCAAGGATTATGGGTCAGTTCCCAGAGCTCTGGATCGAGTTGCCCCCAAAGCTGGTCCGCCGAGTGATTAAACGACCACCTAAGATCCAAGGCCAAGTCGGTAAGTGCATCTGAAATGGCTGTATCGAGGGGACGGTCAGCGTTTGTCGAGCTACTCATAA
>CAZANC010000061.1:0-15500 GCA_964486495.1 uncultured Occallatibacter sp. | reverse complement strand
CGGAACATCGGCGCAACTTTCTCGATTCCGTCAGAAGCCGCAAACCGACCATCGCACCGGTCGAAACTGGGCACCATTCCACGATCCCCGGCCACCTCGGCCTTATTTCCATGCTCGTGGGCCGCAAAATCCGCTGGGACGTGAAGCGGGAAGTGATTCTCGACGATCCCGGGGCAAGCGAATTGCTTTCACGGCAGTACCGGGCGCCTTGGAGGCTCGCCTAGCGAGGCCGTGCCCCAGATCGATATAGACCGATACAGAATGGACTTTGGACGTCTCTTCTACGGTCCCGTTCCGGCCCAATAATTGGCCCGCGCCACAATCCGCGCCCCATAATCCTCAACCGTCCGCACGCGAATCGTATGCAATCCCGGCTTCGGATCCGATGGGCTGAACGTAATCAGGTACCGGTTGCGCGCATCCCGCGCCGCCGTCATCACCCGCGCCTCAAACGCCTTGTCCCCCAGAAACATCGTGTACTCGCCGCCGCTCTCCATCGCCACTTCTCTGGCCACATTCTTCTTGAAAGCCATCACTGCCATTACCAGCGCCGATTCCAAACTCATCGTCCGGTCTTCGCCGCTATCCTTCACATCGTGCCCCAGCTCCGCCAGCGCCGGCGAAAACGAAACGCTCAGCACCAGAACATCCGACTCGCCAATCTTCCTGATCAGCTGCACCGGCTTGGTGTGCTTGCTGCCATGGTCGCGCTCCTCGCTGATGAGCAGCAGTACACGCCGGTACTCCTTGGGCTGCGACTCGAGCAACGTCACCGCGTAGTTCACCGTGTCCAGAATCGCCGCTCCGCCATCACCCGGCTCGAGCCGCGTCAACTCCGCGTTTACCTGGTCGTTTGAGGGCGTGAAGTCCTGGATCAAATGCGGCGCGGAATCGAATCCCACCAGCGCCACCTGGCTCCTCGGATCAGAAAGAAACACATCGAGCAGCGGTCCCAGCCTGGCCAGCTTGTCAAACTCCAGCACGCTCGTGCCACCCTGCTCGACTGCAACCAAAAGTGCCACAGGCGCCGTGTCCATCTCCGGCTGCACCTTGATCTTCTGCGGCACGCCGTTATCTTCGAGCACAAAATCGCCCGGCTTCAGCCCGTAGAGAATGCCTCCGTCCTTCTTTTCCACCAGCGCCGGCACCAGGACTTCAGTGGTTGTCACGCGCAAACTCGCCGCTCCGCCCTGCGGAACCGGCATGGGCGCGGGCGGCTCAACCGGCGGCAACTGTTGCGACCAGCAGAAAGCCGCCAGCAGGAGAAATGCGCGGACAATATATGTGGAGGAAATACGGCTGCTCATGCGATACAGGGTTCCAGTTTAATGGATAGACGCGTCATCCCTCACGATGGCACGTTGCCCCGCACCATCTACTTAACTTGCCGCACGAACTCGCGGCGGCGCTCCGTCAAACGCCCCGCGCAACGCCCAGAACGCCTCGGTCGGCCGATCGTCGTCGTCAAATGGCAGCGGTCCCTCGCTCCAGATGTCCGGGAATCGCTTCATCCTTTGATCCGGCTCGTTGACCCACGAGTGTCCGCTCGACAATCCCCACGTCAACAGCATCTTCACGCTCGGGTCGGCCAGCATCAGCGAAGCATAATCGCCGTAGACCTTCGCCGTCGCTTGATCGCGCCCCGCTTTCCCGCCATCAATCCTCGCGCTCACCACGTCCATCTCCGTGATGTACACCTCGAGCCCCAGCGCCGCCACTTCCTTCAAAAACTCGCGCAGCCCCGCGCCCGGCTGCTCACCCGCCGCGTGCAAATGGCTCTGCACGCCCAATGCGCCAATCGGCACGCCGTTTGCTTTCAGCCTCTTCAGCAGCGCCAGCACTTGCTCACGCTTGGCCGCTTCATCCGGCGCTTCCGTCTCGATTCCGTAATCGTTGTACGTCAGCTTCGCCTGCGGATCAGCCTCCGCAGCCGTGCGAAACGCCAGTTCAATGTACTCCGGCCCGATCATCTCCAGCCACGGCCACTTGCGCAACCCATCCGGCCTTCCGTCCTCAAGCCAAATCGCCTCATTCACCACGTCCCAGCTTTGCACCCGTCCGCAAAAACGACCTGCCACCGTGCGAATGTGGTCAATCAGAATTTGCCGCGCATTATCCTTGTTCACCGTTTTCGTGAACCACGACGGCAGCCCCTCATGCCAGCACAGATTGTGCCCCCGCACTACCTTCCCCATCAGCAGCGCAAAGCCCATCATGCGGTCGGCTTTGCTAAAGTCGAACCGGTCCGCCGCCGGCCGCAGCGCAAACCACTTCATTGCGTTTTCCGCCACCAGGATCCGCGTCTGCTCAACGAATAGCTGTGTGTACGCGTCGTCGGTGTGCCCCAGAGCAATGCCTTCGATATCCAGCAGCTCTGGATCGACCGCCGCGCCGAAAAGCAATCCCCTCGCCGCCGCATGAGCGCCCAGGGAATTCGCCCCGGTCACTTCCGGCGCCGACGCATTCTTCAGGCGAAGCCGCTTATCCCTGTGCCCGAGGGCTTCAAAGGTTGCGAAGCCTGCCGTGCCAGCCACAGCCACTGTTCCCAGCCCCGCCGCGGCCCACTTGCCGAATCCTCTCCTCGTCACCGCTCCGTTGCCAGTCGCCATGCGCACCCCTTCTTGCAGCGCCCAACCGCAGTCGCCTACTGCTTCTTACGCGCTTCCTGATGCTTGGTTCCCGCCCGGCAAAGAAGATTCGCCATTTCCCTGTTCTTTCTACTGGCTATTGGCTGCTCCCGATTCCCTGTCTTGTTCGCGCCTCGCGCTCCAGTTGCCCCGTCCAGGCTAGAAAACGCAATAGCTCCCAGCGCTCAGTCCACATGAATCCCAGCACCGTCTTCGCCGTCAGCGTCTCCGCGCGCTTGCCGGAGTAAGTCTCCACGCGCCAGCGCAGAAATTCGCTCCGCCACGGAGCCAGCCTGTGGCCCCGCGTCGCATTCCACAAGAAACGCAGCGCTGCAAACAAGGAGAATCCTCTCGCCTCAAGTATAGAGAAGACGGCGCAGTCCGCGCCGGCGCGGATTCATCCCTGCAGCTTGCTGAACAGGCTGTTCGACGTCGACTCCAGTTGCGCGATCACGTCTTCGAGGGCTGTCTGTTGCGTTTCCGCCAGCGAAAGCTGCGTTGAGATGGTGGGAAGATCGGCCTGCATCAGATCGGTCTGCGCTGCCGTCAGCTGCGTTTTCTCGCTTGTTACAGCGCCCGACGCCGCGCTCAGTTGCGTGATCGAGCTGTCGACCGTCACGCGCTGCTGGGAAACGAAATTCAACGCCGTGCTCAACGCGGCCGTGTCGCTCGCCGCCTGCTGCGAGTTCACCTGCCCGCTTGAGTAGTCGGCAACAAGCGCGTTCAGTGCACCGAAGACGCTGTTCGTCCCAGCGCCCAGAAAAATCTGATCGCCCGGCAAGTTCAACTGAATCTTCTGCCCGTTGGGCAGCTCGAGAAAATTCACATTCTCGTCGCCGTTGTAGCTCGTTACCGCCGGCGATGTCGCCGCCGAAGTCGAGAATGGCGCCGCAGTCGTCTTTCCCCCCGCAAAAATGTACTGTCCCTGATAGCTCGTATTCGCCAGCGACTGCACCTCGTCCGCAATTCCCGATATCTGATTGGCGACCGATTTCACATCGCTTGAGTTCATCGTCCCGGTGTTGGCGCTCGTGGCCAGCGAGATCGCCTGCGTCAGCTCCGTTACCACGCTGCCCAGCGCCGAATCTGCCACCTGCAACTGTCCTGTCACCAGGTTCGAGCTCGCAGTGAAAGAATCGTCCTGCTGAATCTGGTTGAGCAAGAGCACATTTTCCCCCGCGCCCACCGGGTTCTGGCCCAGCGACGTGATGCTCACGCCGCTCGAAAGCTCCGAGCTCAACTGCTGTTCGCTGGCCTGCGTCTGGTCGAGCGAACCAACCAGATTCGTAATGTACGTCGGATCAACCCGCATTTCCCAAGCTCCTGGCTTCTATCCTCTAGCTTCCAGCTCTTCGGTTTCACCCACTTGTCTTGAATCTTCGGAGCCCTTCATTCTTGAAGATATGAAATAAGTCCCGCCGCTGCACGATGGAGCTAGAAGCTAAAAGCTGCTCTTATGACACCGCCGTCTCCTGGCCCAGATTCAGCGCCGAGGCCATCACGGTGTTCAGCAGCGTGAACACCTGCGAGGCCGCCTGATAGCTGTTCTCGAGCGTCGACATCGCCGCCGCTTCATCGTTCAGGTTCACGCTTGAAAGCGCATTGTTCTGCGTCTGCAACTGGGTCACCGAAGCGTTCTGCGCCGTGTTCTCCGTCTGCACCTCGGAAACAGTCGAGCCGAGCGTGGAAACAAAGTTCGAGTAGTAATTGATCGGCGTCTGTCCATTCACGATCAGCCCGTTGGCGAGGCCCGCCATCGCCACCGCATTGGAGTTGTCCCCGGTCCCGTTTCCCGCTCCCGCCGCCGCAACCTGGCTGGGATCGGTCATGATCACGCTCATCGCCGCCGCGCTTCCCGCCACCTGCGCCGGCTCCTTGAAGATATAGAGCGGATTCGCCGGCGTTCCTGTAACGCCATTCAAATCCGTGCCCGCATTGTTCTCGGCGTTCACCGTGGTCGAGATGCTATAAGCCAGTTGGTCGAGCGAACTGACTGCGCCGGGAATGTCTACGTCCCGTGCCGTCAAATACCCTCCCAGTTGCCCGCCTCCCGATGCCAGTTGCGAAGTAATGTCCGTTCCGCCCAGAAAGAAATCCGTAACGCCATTCACCGTTCCCGTAGTCAGTTGGAAGTTCTGCCCCTCCGAGACCAGCAACTGCCCAGAGATTGTCGTCACCGACAATCCGTTATTCTCCGTGGTCACCTGGTTGATTCCGACGAGTTGCGAGAGCTGGCTCAGGTCCTGCTGGCGCTGATCTTCAAGCGTTCCCGCATCGGAGCTCGGAGAGCTGGACTCGATCGAAAGATTCAGTTGCGCGATTGCGCTGGTCAGCGAGTTCACTTGGCTCACCACGCCCGTTGTTTCCTGGTTGATGGCCGCGCTCTGCCCGTTCAGGCTGCTAGCCGCACTGGAAATATCGCCGGCCAAGGTCGACGCCGACGACAACACCTGCTCGCGCAGAGCGTTGTCCGTGGGATCGCTCTCGAGCGACGAGAAGGAATCGAAGAAACTGGTGATGTCGCTGCCGATGTCTCCGGCCGTCGCGCTTGACGAGCCCGAATCCGGCGTGAACAACGCCTGCATGTTGTTCAAGGCTGTCAGCCGCGTGCTCGATGCTGAGGCCATTTGCTGCTGCTGATCCAGCCGCTCCTCGAGCACCCGGTCGCGCTGCGAGGTCGCCCCCGTCTCCATCACGCCGTCGCCAACGAGCACACCACCAACCGAGATGGGCGCGTTCTCCTGCCAGTCCGGCTTCTCCTCCGTGTACCCGGTCGTGTTGGCGTTGGCCACGTTGTTCGCCACCACGTTCAAAGCTTCCTGGTCGGCGTCCAGTGCCCCTGCCATCACGCTCAACGCGGAGTTAATCGTCCCCATGGACCGCCTCCACTTCAGCACCGGCCTCCGCAACCGTTTCTGCACCGGCGCGGATCAGCCTCTCGCTGTACTCGAGACGCCGCTCGCGCATCTCGCGCAGCCGCCGCATCACGTTTTGGTTGGCGCGCGTCACTGCCAACACTCGGCCGAGTACCGCCATGCCCGGCGCCGCCTCTCGCGCCTGGCGCGCCAGATCGCTCTTTTCTCCGGCGTCCATCGAGTCCAGATCCCGATTCAGTGCCTCGCAGGAGAGCGCCAGCTCCTCGAGCCGCGGCGCATCCAACCGAGCCAGCGCGCGCGAGGCTTCCACCACCAGCTCCTTCAATTCCGGATTCGCCGCCGGCGCCTCAAGCTCCTGCATGCCTCGCGTTCCTCTCCCCTTTGCCCGCCTTCGTGTTTCGTTGGGCTCACGTTTGCGCCGGTTCGTTTCGTCAAGCCAGCTCCGGTTTCTTCAAGCCCGCCCAAGTTTCGTGACGGCCGGAAGGGCCTACGCGCCGCTCAGCATCGCGTCAACCAATTTCGAGGCCACCGCTGCAGCTGGCACATCGTAAGTTCCCGCCGCCAGCGCCGATTGAATCGATGCAACCTTTTCCGTGCGAACGCCCTCGTCCGAGAGGGCCTGCGAGACCTCATTCCCCGCGGCGCTGAACGTCGCCCGATCGGAATCGAATCCGCTCCCGCTCGTGGCCGTGCTCCCTTTGGACTGCGGCGCAGACTGGGGCGTCGGGTTCACTCCCAAGAGTGACCTTAAACCGTCCAAACTATTGCGAATATCCATACGTTTTGCTCCTTGCTGGGTCTATCGGCCTCTCTGCTAATCACTCTAGTCATTCAGGAGTTCTCATCACGGTATTGCCGTGCAGATTTCTGGTTACCTTCCCGTCTCCGTGCTGGTTACCGGAGTGTGAGAGCTCTTTAACAATCCGATCGGCAATTCCAAAACCGCCGCGCTCGCTCAGCGCCTGCCCCAGCGCCTCGGACGCAAACTCGCCCAACGCTCCAGTTGAGCCCAAACTTGACGTCGCACCCAGATCCGAGTCCCCATCTTCAGCGCCTGTCAGCGCATCGCCGGCCATCATGGGGTGCAATAACTCCTTCATCATCTGCCCTTCAAACTCGTGCGCTGCCCTTACCAGCCGCGGCGATGGCGTCGCTTGTGCGCCAGATGCGGCGGCGTTTCCGGCAATCGATCCAACCTGCATTGTTACCCTCAATCTCCTGTTTCCCGCCTTGTCCCCAATTGCCCGGTACCCGTCTTCTCCGTCCCTTTCTCTCTCGATCCCTTGGTCTCTGCCTCACAGCACCTCCAGATCGGCGTCCAGCGAGCCGGCGGCCTTCATCGCCTGCAGGATCGAGATCACGTCCCGTGCTCCCGCTCCGGTTCGCTGCAATTCCTCGACCAAATCCTCCACCGTAGCGCCTTCTTTCAGCTCGATGCGGTTCACCGGCTTGTCCTGGGCCTGCACTGCGGTCTGCTCCATTACCTGCGTCGTCCCGGACGACATTGCGTTGGGCTGCGAGACTTCCACTTGAGTGATCACGTTGATGCTCAACCCGCCGTGCAGAATCGACACCGGCTGCAGCCGCACCGTGCCTCCAATCACAACCGTTCCCGTGCGCTCGTTCACCACCACGCGCGCCCGCGGAAAAACTTGAATGTCAAGTTCCTCCACTTTGTCGAGCAGTTCTGCCACATCCTCGTCGGGCTTGACCGCAATCTCCACGCGCCGGCTGTCGATTGCCTTTGCTCGCGCTGAGCCCAGCGCCTGGTTGATCGCATCCGCCATCTGCTCCGCGGTGTGAAAGTCGGCGTCGTTCAAAATCACGCTGACAGTTCGCATCTGCTTCAAGTCGAAAGGCGACGCCCGCTCCACCATGGCGCCGCCCGGAATGCGCGCCGTGGTGGGATGATTCATCTGCTTTGAGCTGCCGCCCGACGCGGCCGTATAACCTCCCAACACGAGCGCTCCCTGCGCCTGCGCGTAAATCTGCCCATCCGGCCCGTAAAGCGGCGTCATCAGCAGGATTCCGCCTTCGATCGATCGCGCATCGCCGGCCGAAGACACCGTAACGTCCACCTTGTACCCCGGCCCGCTGAACGGGGGCAGCGTGGCCACCACAAACACCGCCGCCATGTTTTTCACCTGCATATTGCTGGCGCTGTTCGATCCCGTTTGCGGAACGGTGATGCCCATCTTCTCGAGTGCCGAAACCAGCGTCTGCGCGGGAAAGACCGTCTGCGAGCTGTCTCCTGTGCCCTTCAAGCCGACCACGAGCCCGTAACCCACCAATTGGTTGTCGCGAATGCCTTCGATGGTGGTTACATCCTTGATCCGCGACTTCTGTCCGGGCTCCTCGGGCTGAACCAGCGCGATCGACAAAAGCCATACCGCGGCCACCGCCATCCACCACCAGAACATCCGGCTCTGCCGGAGCGGCAAGCGGCGGTGTCGAACTCCCGCAACTGCGCAGGCAGCCTGCCTATCCGTCACCGGCCCCCCGATCGTCCTCTCCGGCACGTGATTCATGTCAGAACACCACCAGCTTTTCCAGCAAACGCACCAGCGGATTCGATCGGTAGGTTGAGTCGTTCACAATCCCCTTGCCCGTCACGTCGAGCTCGAGATCGGTCATGGCCGTCGAAAGCACCTGGTTTTGGTTGCTCACATCTTCAGGCCGCACCAGGCCGCGCAGCGTGATTAGTTGCGTCTGTTGCGAGAAAGTGATCTGCCGCGTCGCCTGCACCACCAGCATCCCGTTGGGCAGCACATCCACCACTTCGGCGCCAAAAGTTGTCGCCAGGCTGGAGTCGGTGGTGCTCTGCCCCTGCGCCGTCAGCCCTGACGAGGCAGTCGCGCCGACCAGGTTCTGCAAAGCATTGGAAGCCTTCAGCGCGCCGAAGAGCGAAGTGACTCCGGAGTTGGCATTCGAAGCCCTTGAGTTCTTTACCTGGCCGTCAGTTGAAGCCGTCAGGCTTTCGCCCACCACAATCATCACCACGTCGTGAATGCGGAAGGCCTTCACATCCGTGCCCAGGCGCACCAACTGGCCATTCGGGCTCCATAGCGATCCCGGCGTCCGCACCTCCGCCGCCTGCTGGGCGCGCACCCTCCCGATATAGGCGCGCAAAGCCTCCTCCGGCGGTGTCGCCTTGATCGCAGGCACTGCGGGCTTAGGTTTCTTCGCCCAGGTCCCGGCCGGCACAGCCAGAAGCGCGCCTACAACCACTGCCACCGTCCAACTCCTCTTCACGGTTGCGCCTCACTCTCCGGGGTCATCTCCGCCCTTCCCGCCGCAAGCGCCACCACGCGCAACACCTTGCCGCCAATCTTCAACCGCGCTTTGAACTCAGCCCCAACCGCCGCGGACCCGAGCGCCACGGCTTCCAGTCGCGCATCGATCACTGAGGTGTGTTTCTCCAGGATCACCGCGTCGCCTGCATGAATTACGGGACGAACTGGAGCGGCGGTCGGGCTCTGTGTGCGTTTCCGCGCCGGCGCTCCCTCGATTCCGCCCGTCAAACCCGCCTTTCCCGTCTCGATCCGCACCATTCTGCCCGGCCCTGCCGGATTCTTCGTGTCACGAACCAGCAGCCACCGGTCTCCCGTCGCGGAATCATCGATCTCCCGGATCACCTGGCCGAGCCGTTGCTCAACCGGCGGTGCGCCGGCGGTCGCGTTCTGGCCAGCAGCCGGCAGCGCCGCCACAGCCGCCAGTACCGCAAGTGCCGCCCGAATCATCGCACACGCCGTCACCCTGCCCATCCCCCCTCGTCCATTCCTCAACGATTGCATGCAAATTAGTGCGTCATATTATTGACTTCGGAATACATATCGTCTGCCGCTTTTATGACCTTGGAGTTCGATTCGTAGGCGCGCTGCGCCAGCACCATCTGCACAAACTCGGTCACCACGTCCACATTGGAGTTTTCGAGGTACCCCTGCTGCAGCGTGCCCATGCCTTCAGTCCCGCCGGGGTTTCCCAGCACCGGATCGCCGGAGCTGAGCGTGGCCGTCAGCAGGTTGTTGCCCATGCTTTCGAGGCCGCCGGGATTCGGAAACGTGGCCAGTTGGATCTGGCCCAGCTGCGAAGGGTTCTGCTGCCCGGCCAGGGTCGCGTTTACGACGCCATATTGTGTGATCGTCACTGCGGTAGCATTCGACGGAATCGTGATCGTCGGAATTAGCGGGTCGCCATCAGTAGTCACGATCGTGCCCTGATTGTTCAGGTGGAACTGGCCGGCGCGCGTGTATGCGATGGTACCGTCGGGCCGCTGCACCTGAAAAAACCCCGCGCCCTGGATGGCCGCATCCAGAGGGTTGTCGGTCTCGTTCAGCTCGCCCTGGGTGTTAATGACCTCGGTCGCCGCCGACTTGGTTCCGAGGCCGATCTGCAGTCCCGCTGAAACCGTATTCTGACTCTGCGCCGCGCCGGGGGTCACCATGTTCTGGTAGATCATATCCTGGAACTGCAGGCGCAGTTGCCGGAAACCCGTCGTCGACGAGTTGGCCAGGTTGTTGGCGATCGTGTCCAGATTCATTTGCTGTGCGCTCATGCCGCTGGCGGCTGTATACAAGGCTCGAATCATTTTTCCCCTCGTTTTTTCCCGGTCCCCGTTTTTGGGGTCTTGGACTCATTCATTGGGAAGTTTCTTCCCTTCTTGGACTAAACTTTCGGCAGATCTTCGGTGGCAAACTTGTTGAACTCCGTGTGGAAGACAGTCAGCGCCCTCTGCATCATCTCCGCCTGTCGCTGCATCACGATCAAGTTCAGCGATCCCTGGACAACGTCCTGATTGGCGGCCTCAAGAGCGCCTTCATGCACCGCCGCATCTTTGGCCGCGACCGGCGTTACACCTCGCGGCGCTACATAGCGGTTCGCGCCTTCGGGCGTGAGCTCTGTTCCGGCAGGAAAGCTGACGACGCCAACAGCCGCCACGGCGCCGCCCGCCACCGAAACCGTTCCATCACCGCCCACCGACACTTCGCCCGGCGGAATCACGATCGGCTGGCCCGCCGCAGTCAGAACCGGCTCATCGGCCTCGGTCACCAGCTGCCCGCTCTCGGTGCGATGGAAACTCCCGTCTCGTGTGTAGCGCACGCCCTGCGGCGTTTGGACCATGAAGAATCCCTGGCCCTCAATGGCCAGATCGAGCGGATTACCCGTTTGTTCGAGAGCGCCCTGTGCCATGCTCAGCCGGTCGCCGCCGAGCAGGCCGTAGTTGTTCACCGTCTCGCCCAGCTGAGAGTCGAATTGCGAGCCGGGCGCATCCGGCCCCAGCAGCACGGAGCGAAAGAACTCGCGCTCGGCGCGATACCCCGGCGTCTGCGCATTGGCCAGATTGGCCGCCGCCGTGTCCAGCGCCTGGGTGCGCGCCACCAGGCCCGTCATCGCCGCATAATAGCCGCTGTCCATACAGGGGAATCTCTGCAGAAAGAGAACCGAAAAGGGGTGGAAAAGATTAAAGGGAATTAGTGTGGGAGGAAACCAATCCGCTTCAAAAGCGCCCTCTAGCTACTAGCTCATCGAGCCGGACTCGGAGGCGCAGCCAATCGGCAAACTCGCTCGCCAGTTCCCAAGTCGCCTTCTGGTCCATGCCGCAGCCGTCTACTCAGCATGGCCAGCTAGAAGCTAGCAGCTGGTCGCTCGTAGCTAGAAGCTGTTGCCTGTTCTTCTATTCCCTACTGGCTATTCCCTATTCACTGTTCTACTGCAGTCCGTCGCAGACGATCGTGACCTCGAAGACCTGATCATCGAATCGATAAATGTGATGAATCTGAAACTCCGGGGCCTGCACATGCAGGTTGTAGTCACGGCCGGTTATGACCGCGGGAACCGAGAGCCCGGTATTTGCCGCCAGTTCTGGAACCTTGCCCTTCCACGCCCCGGCGAGCATGTTGCAGATCTCGCCGATCCCGTCCTTCACTGTGTCGTCGATTCCGGTGAACTCCATTCCCGTCATCTGCGCGGCGATCTTTATGGCCGTTCCGGCGCCCGAACGGAAGACGCAGGCGCCGCTCAGGATTCCGCCAAATCCCACCACCGCCGTCACCGACTCCTTGTCCCCGACGGCCGGTCGCGTGTCGCGCTTGCACTCAAACCCCAGCATCGTCCGGAAGACTTCTTCCACACTCGCATCCAGATTCCGTGGATCGGAGACCTGTTGCACGGATTCACGCAATGAAACCGCCATCGCACGCTCCTTTGAACTTTCGTAACCTGGAACTTCGCAAACCGAACCCGCGCCACCCGAATCTGCGCAACCCGAACCCCGGCCACCTTCGCACCCAGCCTCTGCGCTTGCGACGCCTGTGTGTCCGCCGCCGCTCTGCCCGCCCGTGACGGCGGAACGCACACCATTCAACAGCACGGCACCCTCCCGTCATCCTTCGGCGTACGCCGGACCCGCGTGACCAGGTCCAAAGCAGCCATGTTGCCCCCTAAGCCGCGCGCACCAGCGGCAAAACGCGCTCCTTCACCTGCTCGGCGGTGAATGGCTTGCGAATGTAGCCCTGCGCTCCGGCCTGAATGGCCTGCTTCACGTGCTCCTCGCTCGATTCGGTGGTGATCATCACCACGGGAACTCCGGGAGCCAGATTCTGCGCGCGAATCTGGCGCAGAAACTCGAGGCCATCCATGGCGGGCATGTTGATGTCAGAGAGGATCAGGTCTACCGGTTTGTCCTTCAATACTTCCAACCCCTCGGTGCCGCTGCCCGCCTCATGCACAACCAGCGACTCCAGCCCGGCCTGGCGCAGGGCCCGCTCCACGATCTTGCGCATCACCGAGGAGTCGTCGACAATCAGCGCTCGAATCCCGCTCATGCCCAAGCCCCTCCACACTCTGATCTATCGGCGCTCGGGCTCCATCCTTGAGAGCGATTTTGGAGAGCGATTTTGGAGTGCGATTTTCGAATCCTCGCCTTCGTGACCGGCTCACCTCAATGCATGCGCGCGGAACCGATCAGATCGCGGATTGCGCCGATATCCGGCACCGGCCCGCTTTGCGGGCGCAACCACATGCGCAGCCACAGGCAGTCGTGCACCCTCGCCAGACGCGACTCCACCGGGCGGTTTCTTTCCACTGCGTTGGCGAAGGCGGCCGACAACGCCGGCTCGGTCGCCGCCTCGATCAGTTCGGCAGCCGGGAAGCGCGCCTCGAGCAGCCGCGTGTGCGCCGGGTGAAACGCCGACTCCTCGACCAGTCCGCCCTCGACCTGGAGTCCGGTCATGCGCTCCAGTGCCAGTGCCAGCGCGGGATCGAGATGGTCCTCGAAACCCAGATAGAGAATTCTGCCCGCCGCCACGCGCAGGGGCAGCGCTCCAAACGCGTCGACAAAAAGCCGCGGCACCAGCGCGGTCAGCCCTTCGGGATGGTGAAACTCCATCCCCAGCACCGGGCATCCCCATTGCAGGCCGAGTGCACGCGTCACCTGCTCCTCGCTGGCGCTCCGGTTCCGAACGAGCCAACTTCCCAGCCGGCCGGCGCCCGCATCCTTCTGCGCCATGAGCGCCCGGCGCAGATCGCCGTTCGTGATCCAGCCTTGCTCAAGCAGGACCAGGCCCAGCGGAATGCGATGCCGGTGGCCTTCGCGCGGGCTGCCTCGTCCGTCCATCTCCCGGCTCAGCGCCGCATCTACCCGCGCCGCCATGCAGCCAGAAGAGCAACACCATCCGCCTTCGAAGACCGGCGACTCGCGGCGACGCCAGAGGCGCAGCCAGCCCGATCCACAACGGGGATTGGCGCACGTCGAGAAGATGCCTGCGCGAATCCCCGCCGCAACGCCTCCCGGAAACCAGGGCGAGGAAGAGGCGCGATTGGCTGCTGACCCTTCCCTATCCGCGCTTTCCTGTGGGGCCCGGTGAAAGGTCTGCCCAGGTCGGCGGCTCAGAAGAGGCATCGAATGCTCTCCAGACGCTTCCTCGGCGCTGCCACCTCGGTCACGCGCAGCCCGAAGTTGCCGTTCACCAGGACCACCTCGCCGCGCGCCACAATTTTGTCGCCCACAATCAGGTCCACGGGATCGGCCACATGGCGATCAAGCTCGACCACGTCGCCCGGCCCCAGATCGAGAATCTCGCCGAGAGGCATCTCACGCGACCCGAAGCGCAAGGACGCTTCGAGCTCGACGTCGAGCAGCAACTCAAGGCCCGGGCTCAACGCCGGCGCGGACCTCAGGTCGTCTGAAGGGACCGGATTCGACAAAGCCGGGGTCGGCGAAGCCTGCGTCCCGGATTTGCGAGCGGAGGCAGCAGCCTGCTCGGCCGCATGTTCCTCGACCTCATCTCGCACCAGTACCGTCCACGCGCGTTCGCCTGAGCGGAGCTGAAAGGCGTTCGTGATCTTAGCCTCTCCAGTGATCGCTGCGAAGCTCGCCACCTGGCATTTCTTGCCCGTCGAAGCCAGCAGGTCTCCCGCCGCGGCGCTGGCCGCCTCACGCAGCAACTCCTCCCATCCGGCCTTC
Source organism: uncultured Occallatibacter sp. (assembly GCA_964486495.1). Taxonomy (GTDB): domain Bacteria; phylum Acidobacteriota; class Terriglobia; order Terriglobales; family Acidobacteriaceae; genus Telmatobacter. The sequence continues at coordinate 1,533 of CAZANC010000061.1, read as the reverse complement.
TGATCCGCGCCCTCGCCGACCAGCGGCGTCTCCAGAACCTTGCCATCGAGGACCACCGCGAACCGGCCGTGAACGTCGCCGCTTAGCGTGGCTGCCCAGCCGAATGCGTCAGCGCCAAGCGGCTTGGGCAGCGCCTCGCTCAACTCCGGCTCGCCGGCCAGGGCCTGCGAGAACAGCGCTGCGGCCACCTGGACCCAGCACTCGAAGTAGGTCTTCATCGTTCACCTCCGGCGAGAACGCGCTCGATGCGAGCGGCGCGATGCGCCCCGTGGCGCATGGCTTGGGCCAGCGAAAGACGCTGGCCGGCAACCCTCCACTCCGACAGGGCGCTGGTGCCCACATCGAGCCTGAGCACGTCGCCCGGCGCAACCTGTTCGAGAGCGCTTGCCGCCAGGCGCACCGCCGGCAATTGCAGCGAACAGCCAAAACGGATGTCGCGCGCCACCTCGCCCATGCGCGCCCGAGTCTCGCCCGCATGGCGGCGGCGCCGGCTCCAGTCCGTGGTCAGCCGGCGCAGAATGGTGTTCGCGACCACAGCCGGAAAAGCCAGGTTCAAGAGGCCCGAGCTGTGCGGCATGCGAATCTCGAAGCTCAGACAAAGCGTCTTCTCGGCCACTGAAATAATGCGCGCCACCTGGGTCTGCATCTGCCGCCGCTCGTAGAGAAAGCTCAACCCCACCGGCTGCCAGGCCACCGTCAGCTCGCGGCAGACGATCTCGACCACGCTGGCCAGAATCGATTCCTCGATGTCGGTCAGCTCGCGCAGCGGTCCGTCCTTGCCGTCGCCGCCCAGCAGAAGATCGATGATAGGAGGCGCCAGCCCCATATCCAGTTGCAGCACCGCGAGGGCCCCCAGCGGCTCCAGGCGCACCGAGGCCACGTAGCAGATCTCGGGAATCCTGAGCAGGAACTCATTAAACTGAATCTGCTCGGCCGAAACCAGGTTGACCTGAAACCGCGTGCGCAGCCACGCCGCCAGGTTGTGCGTCAGATTGCGCGCGAAAAGATCGTTGAGCATGCTGATGGCGCGTAGCTGCTCGGTCGAAATCTGGCCTGCCGAGGAGAAGTTATAGGGCACGACCTTAGCGCGCACTTCGGCATGCGCGGCCTCCGGCGCCTGGCTGCGCGCGGCTTCGAACAGCGCATCGATCTCGTCCTGCTTAAGCGTTTTCTCAGCCAAGGGTACCTTCCTTCGAGTTTCCTTCCGCCCGCTTGCTTCCTTCTGCCGCGATTATTTCCTCCGCGCCGACGGTTTCGGACCCGTCCGCTCTGCTCGGCCTACGCCGGCCAGGTCGCGCAGCGCGGCGCGCAGATGCACCACCGCAGAGGCGTGGACCTGCGAGACGCGCGACTCGACCACGCCCAGCGCCAGGCCAATCTCGCGCATGGTCATCTCTTCGTAGTAGTAGAGGGTCATCACCAGCCGCTCCCGGTCGGGCAAATGCGCGATGGCGTCGGCCAGCCGCTCTTCGAGCTCCCCGCGGAGACAGTGGAAGAGCGGATCGTCCTCGGGCTTGCCGGGCACGTAGGCCA
>CAZANC010000060.1:0-15508 GCA_964486495.1 uncultured Occallatibacter sp. | reverse complement strand
GGAGCTGGCCCTCGCGAGTGCGTGCGTGGCGGGCAAAGATGTCGAGGATGAGCTGCGTGCGATCGAGGACGCGGCAGGGCAGCGCGGCTTCAAGGTTGCGTAGTTGCGTGGGCGAAAGGTCGTGATCGAAGAGAACCAGATCGGCGTTGGTGAAGGCAGCGACGGCGGCAATCTCCTCGACTTTGCCGGAGCCGATGAGCGTAGCGGGATCGGGGTGAGGGCGACGCTGAATGAGTTCGGCAGCCACCTGGCCACCGGCGCTCAAGAGCAGTTCGCGAAACTCGGCGAGAGATTCTTCGACGTCAAAACCGGGAGCGTGCACGCCGGAAGAAATCGAAGAAGCCGGGAAGCGATCGGAAGGCAGTGATGGCGCCGTTTGCGGCGCAGCATCACCGGACGGGCCGGCACCGAAGTGCTCACCCGGGGTTACAAGGCCCTTGCGGCGCGAGCGGACCTCGAGGTCCACAGCGACGAGGACGGCGCGCTCAGGCGTGTCACCCCACGGACTAAGACCTTTCCGTGGGGACCCCGGCCTGCTATCCGATCGGCCGGGATTGGCCGATGAGGATTTCGACTGGCCACGAGCGCTGCCCAACCTATTCGCCTCGCGTGTCAATCGAAGAGGCTCCCGCGCAAGGGCGCTCCCGCGCTAACGCTGCTCAGCGGTCGCCTGGGATATCGATTGCACCGGCGCCGGAACGGCAGACGGTCCAATGCCCGATGACACGGTACCCGGACGGTGCTCGCTATGCATCACGCTCCGGTTGCTCACCACGGTTGAAATGGCGTGTTTGAAAATCAACTGTTCCTGGCTGTTGTTTTCCAGGAGCACAGAGTATTTATCAAACGACCTGATCTTCCCTGTCAGCTTGACGCCGCTGACCAGATAAATCGTAATTGGGGATTTGTCTTTCCGAACCGTGTTCAGAAAGGTGTCCTGAATGTTTTGTGCCGGCTTGTTCTCCATATGCCGATCTCCTACTTTCTTTTTGAAGTTGTTTGTGGACCTGCTGTTCGACCGCAATTCAGATACGCGGGACGGCCCCGGAACGCCCGGCGCCGGCAAACCCCGCAATGGGTCAACTTTATAGGGATTTTCGGCCCATTTCAACTCCACGGGCGGGTTAAGCCTGGTGTGGAATCGGTTGGGAGGGGGTTTTGGGGGCGCGTTGTGCGGCGAAGCTGTGTGTTTGCCGTCGAATAGGCGAAAAGAGGTAAAAGGCGAATGGGTCGGGACGCCGAGGATTGCACGGCTGATAGCATCGATTTGTGGTTGAGGAGTGTGAAAGTGGGCGGTATGCAAAAGACTGCCATTCCGGAGCGGGCTGCGGTCGAAAACAGTGGGGCCGCGCGCACGCCGGTTCCGATGCTGGACCTGAAACGGCAGTACGAGCCGTTGCGTGGGGAACTGATGGAAGCGCTGGGGCAGGTGCTGGAGACGCAGCAGTTTATTCTCGGCGAACATGTAGTGGCGTTTGAGCGGGCGGCAGCGGAGCATTTGGGAGTGAAGCACGCGCTGGGCTGCTCGTCGGGAACGGACGCACTGTGGCTGGCGCTGGCGGGGGCTGGCGTTGGGCCGACGGACGCGGTGGTGACGACGCCGTTCAGCTTTTTCGCTTCAGTGAGCTCGATCCTGCGAGCGGGGGCGAAGCCGGTGTTGGCGGACATCGATCCGGTAACGTTCAATTTGTCACCGGCGAAGGTGGAAGCCGTTCTGGATGGAAAGCGCGGAGCGGGAGTGAAGGCGATTCTGCCGGTGCATCTGTATGGTTTGTGCGCCGACGCGACGGCCTTTTCAAAGCTTGGTCGTGAACGCGGGCTGACGATCGTCGAGGACGCGGCGCAGGCGTGGGGCGCGGAGTGGAACGGCGTGAAGGCCGGTGCGCTGGGCGATGCGGCCGCATTCAGTTTTTATCCTACAAAGAATTTGAGCGCGGCGGGCGATGCGGGGATGGTGACGACGAATCGGGATGAGGTGGCGGAGCGGGTGAAGATGTTGCGCAACCAGGGAATGCGGCGCCGCTACCACCACGACGAACTGGGATGGAACGCGCGCATGGACGGCTTCCAGGGCGCGGTGCTGACGGTGAAGCTGAAGTACATCGGCGCATGGAATGAGACGCGCCGGGAGCTGGCAGCGCGATATGGCAGGTTGTTTGCCAGGGCTGGGCTTGCCGAGAATGGGCCGTATCCGGCGAATGGGTTGGTGCTGCCGCATGAAGCGCCGGGGACAAAACATGTGTGGCATCAATATGTGATTCGCGTGGTGCGGCGCGACGCGATGCGGGAATTTCTCACGGCGCGTGGGATTGGGTCGGAGATCTACTATCCTTTACCGCTGCACCTTCAGGAAGCTCTCAAACCGTTGGGGTACGGCGAAGGCGATTTTCCTGAAGCGGAGCAGGCGGCGCGCGAGGTGCTGGCGCTGCCTATTTTTCCGGAGCTGCGCGAGGACGAGCAGAACGCAGTGGCCGAGGCGATTGCGGAATTCTTGTCGTAGCCGACAGTTCTCAGTTTTCACCTTTCGCCTGTTCTGTCGGCGACGGAGCCGGCATTTAGACTCATCTCACAACTGAAGCGGACTTAGCGACTCCACGCAAGAGGAGCGAGCAGATTTGCGCATTGCAATCGACACCGGCGGCACATTTACCGACTGCGTCTGTTTGGCTGACGGAAAACTCCGCGTGAAGAAGATGTTTTCGACGCCGGCGGACCCATCGCGCGCGGTGCTCGAGGGCGTGCGGCAGTTGGGCGACGCGGAAGATGTGGAGGTGCGCCATGGGACGACCGTGGGCACCAATACGATGCTGGAGCGGACCGGCGCTCGCGTCGCGTTTGTGACGACGGCCGGGTTTGAAGACACGATTGCGATCGGAAGGCAGGCGAGAGCGCGACTCTACGACTGGTTTTCGGCGGCGCCGGAATGTCTTGTCGCGAGAGAGCTGCGATTCGGAGTTACGGAGCGGGTAAGCGCGGAGGGCGAGATTCTGCGCGAGCCGACGGACGAAGAGTTGGCAGCGCTGGTTGAGGCCGTGCGGGCAAGCGGCGCAGAGGCTGTCGCGATCAGCCTGCTGTTTTCGTTTGCGAATTCGAAGACGGAGCAGCGCGTGGAGGCGGAACTGCGGACGTTGAGGATTCCGGTCTCCGCGTCACACCGGATTCTGCCGGAGTTTCGCGAGTACGAGCGCGCATCGACGACGGTGGTGAACGCGTACCTGGCGCCACGGATGGAGATTTATTTATTAGCTTTGGAACAGAGCGTCAGCCAGAAATACAAGGGTGGGGGCGTGGATGTGATGCAGTCGTCGGGAGGGATTATTGCGGCGCGCCAGGCGGCGGAGGAGCCGGTGCGCACCGTGCTGAGCGGGCCGGCGGGCGGCGTGGTGGGCGCGTGCCGGATGGCGCAATGGGCGGGATTCGACAAGATCATCGGGTTCGATATGGGAGGCACATCGACCGATGTTTTTGTGGCCAGCGCCGCGACAGGCGCGGAGCTCACGCGCGAGTCGGTGGTGGCCGGAGTGCCGATTGGCGTGCCGATGCTGGACATTCACACGGCGGGCGCGGGCGGCGGATCGATTGCGCGGTTCGATGCGGGAGGGATGCTGCGCGTAGGGCCGGAGTCGGCCGGGGCTGATCCGGGGCCGATTTGTTTTGGGCGCGGCGAGCGAGCGGCTGTAACCGACGCGAACTTAGTACTCGGCCGGTTGGACGCGGAGAGCTTTTTAGGAGGAGGCGTGCAGTTGGAAGGCAAACGCACACAGCGCTTGATGCGCGAGCAAAAAGGCGGCCTCGAAACAGTGGAAGAGTTTGCGGCGGGGATTGTGCGCGTGGTGGAGACGCAGATGGAGAAGGCGATCCGTGTGATTTCGGTGGAGCGGGGGCACGATCCGCGCGATTTTACGCTGGTGGCGTTTGGCGGCGGAGGGCCACTGCACGCGTGCTCGCTGGCGCGGGCGCTGCGCATTCCACGCGTGCTGGTTCCGGCACTACCGGGCGCACTTTCAGCAGTGGGAATTTTGCTGGCGGATACGGTGCAGGATTTTTCGCGCACGGTGATGCTGCCGGGCGAAGCGATGGAGAGTGTTGGCGAGATTTTCGGCGAACTTGAGGAGCAGGGCGCGGCGGAGTTTGCGGCGGAAGGCTTGAACGGCGTGGCCGAGCGGAGTTTGGATCTGCGTTACCGGGGGCAGGGTTACGAGCTCAATGTTCGGTACGATCCGCAGGCGCCGGAGCGGTCGGTGAAAGCGTTCCACGAATTACACCGGCAGCGGTACGGATTTGCGGATGAATCGCGGCTGGTGGAGATTGTGAACGTGCGCGTACGGATGATTGCGGCGAGCGAGCCGTATGAGCCAGAAAGGGGCGCGCTTGTTGCGGGTGATGGAAGCGCAGCTTGCAGCGCCCAACGCGAGGTTTGGTTTGAGGGCGGATGGAGACCGACGCGATTCTACGAACGCGAACTGCTTCGGGCGGGCGATGTGATTGCGGGACCGGCGATGATCACCGAGTACACGGCGGCGACGCTGCTGCCGCCGGGTTGCACGGCGCGCGTGGATGGGCTGGGCAATCTGGTGATCGATTTGAGTGAGGAGGCGGGCGCATGACGACGCAGGCGGCCGATCCGGTAGACCTCGCGATCTTCCAGTGCGCCGTGCATTCGATTGCGGAGGAGATGGGCGCGGCGCTGAGAAGGACGGCGTTCTCGCCAAACATCAAGGAGCGGCGCGATTATTCGTGCGCGGTGTTTGACGGGCGCGGGCGCGCGATCGCAATGGGCGACCACATGCCGGTGCATTTGGGATCGATGCCGATGAGCGTGCAGGCGGCGATTGCGGCGATCGAGTTTGCGCCGGGAGACATTGCGATTTTGAACGATCCGTATGCGGGCGGAACGCATTTGCCCGACATCACCATGGTGCTGCCGGTGTTTCTTGAAGGCGGGAACGCGCCGGCGTTTTACGTTGCGAATCGTGCGCATCACGCCGATGTGGGCGGGAAGTTTGCGGGATCGATGGGTCCGGCGACGACGATTGAGGACGAGGGGATTCGCATTGCGCCGGTGCGAATTATGCGTGGCGGAGCGGTGGATCGAGAGGTGCTCGATTGGATTCTGCGCAGCGTGCGCACGCCACAGGAGCGCGAGGGCGATTTGGACGCGCAGATGGGCGCGTGCCGCGTGGGCGAGCAGCGCGTGCTGCAACTAGCGGCGAAGTTCGGCATGGAAAAGCTGGCAGCGTGGGGCGAGGAGCTGCTCGATTATTCGGAACGGCTGGTGCGGGCGGAGCTCAAGAAGATGCCGGCGGGAGAGTATGACGCAGACGATTGGCTGGATGATGACGGCGTGACGGATGAGCCGCGCAGGATTGCGGTGCGACTCAAGATCGACCCCGAGGCGGGGGCGATCGACGTGGATTTTGCGGGGTCGTCGGCGCAGGTTGCAGGCGCGGTGAACGCGGTTCGCGCGATCACGCTTTCGGCGTGCTTCTATGTGCTGCGGTGTTTGCTGCCCGAGGATGCGCCGGCGACGGAAGGAATTCTGCGGCCGCTGACGCTGCATACGCCCGAGGGATCGATTGTGAATGCGCGGCCGCCTGCGGCAGTGGCCGGCGGCAATGTGGAGACGTCGCAACGGATTGTGGATGTGCTGATGCGGGCGCTGGCAAAGGCTGTGCCAGAGCGGGTTCCGGCGGCGAGCGCGGGAACGATGAGCAATGTGACGATCGGCAGGATCGATCGACGCGCGATTGGGGGCGCGGGCGGGGGAACCGGCGAAGCGTTCGCGTACTACGAGACGGCGGCGGGCGGAATGGGCGCGCGGCCGGGCATGGATGGGATCAGCGGAGTGCACACGCATATGACGAATTCCCTGAATACGCCGGTTGAGGCGCTCGAATATGCGTATCCGTTTCGCGTGCGGCGGTATGCGTACCGCGATGGGTCGGGCGGCGAGGGGAAGTTTCGCGGCGGGGATGGGTTGATCCGTGAAGTGGAACTGCTGACCGATGCGGAGGTGACGCTATTGGCGGATCGGAGGAAGTTCAGGCCGTACGGATTGGCGGGCGGCGGCGATGGAGCGCCGGGCCGCGCGACGGTGGTGAAGGCCGACAGCGGTGAGGAGATTGAGTTGCCGGGAAAGTGCAGCCGCGAGCTCAAGAAGGGTGACGTGCTGAGGATTGAGACGCCGGGCGGAGGCGGGTGGGGAAGCGACAGTGGCCAGTGATCAGGTGTCAGTGGTCAGCTTTTTCGTGCGGGGTTAGGGGTTGTGCGATCCCACCCTAGCGGCAAACGCGCCGCTAGGATGGGGCACCCATTCTTCTGCGATAGCAGGCGCACCCCCATCCGGCTGCGATCCGAAAAGGCGGCGCTATGACTTGGGCGCTTTGACTTCGACGTGAGATGCTCTCTCAACGAAAGTGGCGATGGCGGAGTGATCGAAGTCGCCTTTGCCATCGGCGATAAGGGATGAGAGCATCTGCTGCACCTGCGCGGTGAGCGGCAGAAAAACGTGATTGGCTTCCGCGGTCTGGAGGGCGTTGCGCAGATCTTTCTGATGGAGATTGATTTTGAAGCCGGGCTTGAAATTGCGCGCGATGAGCATGGGGCCTTTGGCGTTGAGGACAGCGCTGCCCGCGAGGCCGGCTTTGACGGCGTTCATGACAACTTCAGGATTGAGTCCGCAGCGCGTGGCGAGGGTGAGCGCCTCGCCCATGGCGGCGATGTTGCAGGCGACCATGATTTGATTGGCGAGCTTGGTGGTGTTGCCGGCGCCGACGGGGCCGGTGAGCGTGACGCTGGAGCCGAGGCACTTGAGAATGGGCTCGGCGATCTCAAAAGCGGCAGGGCTGCCGCCGACCATGATGGCTAGTGTGCCGTCGATGGCTTTGGGCTCGCCGCCGCTGACGGGCGCGTCGATAAAATCGACGCCCTTCTGCGCGCAGGCCGCGGCGATTTTCTGCGAGACGAGTGGGCTGATGGAGCTCATGTCGATGATGAGCGAGCCGGGCTTTGCGCCGGAGAGGATTCCGTTGGCGCCGAGAACGACCTCTTCGACTTCAGGGCCGTCGGGGAGCATGGTGATGACGATGGAGGCACGCGCGCCAACGTCGGCGTTCGATGAGGCACGCTGAGCGCCGTCGGCGACGACAGAGTCGAGCTTGGCGGGAGTGCGGCCGTAGGCGACGACGGTGTGACCTGCCTTGAGAAGGTTCCTGAGCATGGGGCGGCCCATGATGCCGAGGCCGACAAATCCAACGGTTGCCATCGTTCGTCTCCGTTCGCGGAATTTACAGCGGTTCTGCAGTTGCTATGTCCCGAGGTTGTGGACGCCAGGTGGATTCTTCCTCAAGAAGAATCCGCCACGCACCAGGTCTGGAAACGGCTACATTCACTGCGGAACCGCTCTAAGATGGGACTGTGCGCAACTACTTCAACTATTTTACCGAGATCGAGGAGCGCTTCCAGCAGAGGCGGGGAACAATTCTGCTGCTCTCGACGCTGGATTGGGCGCTGATCGAGATGTGGCGCGAGGCGGGGATTCCGCTGGAGGCGGTGTTGCGCGGGATCGACGCGGCTTTCGACAAGTACGAGGCGCGGCAGAAGCGAGCCCGCATGCAGCGCGTGAACGGGTTGGCGTGGTGTGCGCAGGCGGTGATGCAGGCGGCCATGGAGATGAGTGAGGCGGCCGTGGGATCGGCTGCGGCGACGACGTCGGCGCAGGAGTCGGGGTTCGAGCACGAACGCGTGGCGGCACATTTGATGGTGGCGGCGGAGGCGCTTGACCGTGCCACGGTGGCCGACGAGGCTTGCCGGGCAACAGCTGGCCGGCTGCGCGAACTTGCCGCGGAGGTGGGGACTGCCGGCGGGGAGAACGCGGCAGCGGTCGATCTCGAGGCTCTGGAGCGGTCGTTGAATGTGCTCGAGGAGAAACTGTTTGTCGCGCTAACCGCGGCTGCGCCGGAGGCTCTGCTTGTGGGTTTGAAGGAGCACGCAGCGAGGGAGCTGGCACCCTACCGCAGCCGGATGGGTGCGGTGCAGTTGCGGCAAGTGGAACAGCAGTTTGAGCGGAAGCAACTGCTGGTGCACTACAACCTGCCGCGATTGAGCCTGTTCTATATGAGCCAGCAATGAAGAAGCGGGCGCGATCATTTTCGCGGCGCAGGGAAGCCGCGCCAAGGAGTTCCGAGCGAAGCGCTGCGGCGCCGCAGCTGGTTCAAATTGAAAAGCCGGTTTATGGCGGGGCGTTTCTGGCGCGCGTTGAAGGCAAGGCGATGTTTGTGCCGCTGGCGCTGCCCGGCGAGCAGGCGCGTGTGCGCGTAGTTGAGGAGAAGCGCGGGTACGCGACGGCCGAGGTAGAAAAGATTGTTGCCGCCGCGGCGGAGCGGGTTACGCCAGCTTGCAAATATTTCGGGACGTGCGGCGGCTGCCAGTATCAGCACGCGGAGTACAAAGCGCAGATCGAGATGAAGCAGGCCATTCTCCGCGAGACGCTGGAGCGGGGCGGCGTGCGCGCACCGGAGGCAATGGCGGTGCTGATGGGCGATCCGTGGGCGTACCGGAATCGGATTCGTCTGGCGTTCGATGCGGAGGGACGAGCGGGATACCGCGGGCGGCGGTCGCATGCGGTAATTGCGATTGACGAGTGTCCGATCGCTGCGCCGCTGCTGGTACAGGCTGCGATGGTGGCCGGAGAGATTGTGCGCGAGTTGCCGGCGCAGCTTCGGCCGACGGAGATTGCGCTGTTCTGCGATGCAGCGGAAACAGCATTGTTGGCGAGCGCGACGGTTGCAGGTGGGAGAGTGGATGGGCTTGAGGATTTTGCGCGGACATTTCAAGAGCGAGTCCCCGAAACGAAGGGCGTTGAGTTTTTGGCCGAGGCCGAGAGGGGGCGAGAGGCGCGCGGAGTGGCGCAATGGGGCGCGAGTTCCCTGCTCTATTCCGCGGTGGGCTTTGATTATCGCGTGGATCGGGGCGCGTTTTTCCAGGTTAATCGCTGGCTCGTGGACGAGTTGGTGGAGTGCGTGACGAATGGACTGAGCGGTGGGCTGGCCCACCACGGCGGTCATGCTTGGGATTTGTTCGCCGGCGTGGGGTTGTTTGTGCGGAAGCTTGTAGAGCAGTTTGAGCGCGTAATCGCTGTAGAGTCAGGGCCGGCGGCGGTCGCGGCGCTGAAGCACAACCTCGACGGCACGAATGCGACGGCGGTAAAGGCGACAACGCTGGATTTTCTGCGTGGAGCGGCGAAGAGAGAACGGCCGAATGTGATTATTGTCGATCCGCCGCGGACGGGTCTGGGCGCGGAGACGACAGAACTGCTCGGTAGAATCGGCGCGCCGGAGATGGTGTATGTATCGTGCGATCCGGCAACGCTGGCACGCGACCTGCGCGCGCTTGCGGGTGCGGGCTATGTGATGGAACACATCACGCTTGCGGACCTCTTTCCGCAGACCTTTCACCTGGAGACGGTGGTCAAACTACGGCGGTGACGGGCCTAAGCTTGGGGTTGCGTGCCGGGATTCCCAATTCCTGCTAGGCTTGATGCCACATTCACTCTTCAACTTTGGGCCCCATGCATCGCGACAACCCCAACACAGCGCAACGCACGCATGGATTAACCACCGTGCCGCTGTTTCATGCGGCGTGGCTGTTCGCTGCGGGGATTGTTGTGGCCAGCCGCGTGTGGCTTCAGCCTCCACTCGTGCTTGTCTCGTTGGTTCTGGTTGCGGCTTTATGCGTCGTGGCGGTCTGCCGCGGCGGTCACGCGAAAAGAATTGCGTGGTTGCCGCTCGCGGTCTTGTGGATGCTGCTGGGCGCGTGGTGCGGGGAGATGGAGCCGCAGCCGGCGCCCGCTCCAGAGCTGGTCGCGCTTTCTGACGGATTGTTGCGCACCGTGGAGGGGACCGTGGTGGATGCGGGTCCGATGCGCACCGAGCTCGAGCAGAATGTGGACGAAGCCTCCGCCACTTCGCCGACACAGCGCGTAGACCTGCGCGTGGCCACGGTTGAAGTAGTGAACGACGAGACCGATGCGCAAGCGCCAGCAAGCGGCGGCGTGCGCCTGACGGTGCGCTGGCCCGGAGATGCGGAAGCTCCGGGTGCAGAGCAGCCGTTTCGATGTGGCGAGCGCATACGAGCGGTAGTTCGGCTGCTGCGGCCAGAGACTTATCACGATCCGGGGGTATGGAGCCGCGCGGATTATCTGCTGGACCAGGGAATCACTTCGACAGCGACGGTTGCCCTGGATCGCGTGGAGCGGCTGGGGCAGGCGCGGGGCGCATTCTTGTCGTGCCGAGTAGGCGGATGGCAGCACGCGTCGACGACCCGGTTGCTTGCGCTGCCCGCGGCGATGCGGAATCTGCCGGCGCCGCTGCGGCTGAGCGAGGACGACGCTGTGATGCTGGCAGCGATGGTGGCCGGCGACCGCACGTACCTGACCCATTTGCTGCGCGTGGGCTTTGAACGCACAGGCTCCTTTCACATGCTGGTGGTTTCAGGGTTTCACCTGGCGATTGTAGCGGCGTGCATCTTCTGGATCACGCGGCGGCTGCGCATGCCGCGCGTTCCGGCGACGATTCTTACGATCGCCGCGTCGTTTGCCTACGCGCTATTCACGGGATTCGCCACGCCAGTGCAGCGCTCACTCTGGATGGTGACGCTCTATCTGCTGGGCCGGCTGGTCTATCGCGAGCGAAGCCCGCTGAACACAATTGGATTCGCCGCGCTGTGTTTGCTGGTTGTGAGCCCACGGAGCCTGTTCGACTCGAGCCTGCAGATGACGCTGCTGGCGGTGATTGCGATCGCCGGCGTGGCTGCGCCGCTGCTCCAGGGAACGATTCATCCTTACGCGGCTGCGATGCGCGATCTGCGGTTGGTAGCCGTGGACATCAAGCTCGCTCCGCGAGTGGCGGAGTTTCGCATGATGATGCGGGCGGTGGCGGAAAGGCTGGAGAGTGCAGGGAATGGCGTGATCGCGTGGCGCATTTTTCCATGGAGCGTGAGATTCGCCATCAGAGCTGTGGAGTTGGTCGTCGTTTCGTGCGTGGTTGAGCTGGCGATGACGCTGCCGATGGCGGTCTATTTTCACCGCATTACAATTTTTGCGCTGCCTGTGAATCTGCTGATTTTGCCGATGCTGCTGGTGTTGATGCCGGCGGCGCTCGTGACAATGCTGATGCTCTTGGTGTGGCCGGCGGCGGCGGTGATCCCGGCGATGGTGGTGGCGTTAGTGATGCACGTCGGTGTGGGTCTGGTGCATCTGTTCGGCTCAATGGCGCTTGGAGATTTCAGGATTCCGAACCCGCTGCTGTGGCAGTCGGCGGCGTTTTGCGCGCTGCTGGGAGTGGCGATTGTGCTGGCGCACGAGAGCCTGGGACGCGGGACGCCCTGGATGCGGCGTGGTGCATGGGTTGTGCTGGCAACGGGCGCGCTGGCAGCGGTGATTCCGCGCCCGGTCGATCGGCCGAAGGGCGCGATCCTGATGGAAGCGATCGACGTGGGGCAGGGCGACTCGCTGCTGGTGATTACGCCGGACGGAAAGACGCTGCTGGTGGATGGAGGGGGATTCGGCGGGGGCCCGAGGCAGGCCCCGCAGGATTTCGACATCGGTGAGGAGGTAGTGTCGCCGGCGCTTTGGGCGCGGGGCATTCGGCACCTGGACGCGGTGGCGCTGAGCCACGCGCACTCCGACCATATGGGCGGATTGCCAGCAGTGCTCAGGAATTTTCATCCCGATGAGTTGTGGGTGGGGAACAATCCGCGGTTCGGGGCATATAACGCGCTGCTCGATGAGGCCGCGGCGTTGCATGTGCGGGTGAAAAGCTTTCGCGCGGGCGATGCGTTCAGTTTCGGCAGCACACAGGTGAACGTGCTGGCGCCGTTTCGCGATTACGTGCCGGGCGCGGAGCCGACGAACAACGATTCGCTGGTGCTCCACGTGGGGTATGGAGTGACTTCGGTGATGCTCGAGGGCGATGCGGAAGCTCCCATTGAACAGGCGATGCTTGCGGAGCCGGGGCTCGCGAGCACTCTGCTGAAGGTGGGGCATCACGGCAGCATCACGTCGACACGGCCGGAGTTTTTTGCCCGAGTTGCGCCGCAGTGGGCGGTGATTTCGAGTGGCCGCCACAATCGGTACGGACATCCTCGCGAGGAGGTGCTGGAAGAGCTTGAGGCGGCGCAAGTGCGGACGTTTAGAACGGACATCAATGGGATTTCATGCTTCGTGCTGGATGGAAAAACGACGACGGGGACGGTAGGGTGCGGAGGGGCACCGTGACTCACGGCGATCCGCGGATTGGACAACATAAGCAAAATTGCTTATAGTGAGGTGGGCACGTGAAGAGCAGCGAGTTCAAGCGGTGGCTGGCCGCGCAGGGTGCAATCTTTAAACCCGGCAAGGGCGGTCACTTGAGGGTGGAACTCAACGGAAGGATTTCCGTATTGTCGATGCATTCCAAGGACCTTAAGAAAGGGACGGTCGAAGGCATCAAGAAACAGCTCGGACTGAAATAGGAGACAGCGAAGATGAGATTTCCCGCTAATTTTGCCGACGCTGCGGAGGGTGGCTTTGTTGTCACATTCCCCGATATTCCCGAGGCGATTACGCAAGGAGACGATGAGGCCGAAGCGATGGATGCGGCGCGAGACGCGCTGGAGACCGCGCTTGACTTCTATTTCGAAGCTGGGCGGCGAGTACCCGCCCCCTCGCGGCCCAAGCGCGGCCAGCGCCTGGTGGAACTGCCGGCCAGCGTCTCGGCAAAGGTTCTTCTGTTGAATGAGATGATTGCTCAAAAGGTGTACCCCGCGGAGTTAGCGCGCAGGCTGCGCGTGACGCCACAGGAGGTGACGCGGCTGATTGACCTACACCACACGACGAAGATCGACGGAATTGCCGGCGCACTCAAGGTGCTTGGCAAAACGATGGAGATCCGCGCGGTGTAAAGCTACGACTTCAAGAAACTTGCCAGTTCTGCTTGCGATTATTGGACGCGGCGCACCATCTTGAACAGGATGAGTGGGGTTCGGCCAGGATCATCGAAGACGGGATATGCCGCAACCTCCTCGAGTCGAAAGGCTGAAAACCGAGCGTTAGCGTCGCTGGATAAACCAGCCCATGCGAGGAACCAACCCGGCTGATCCTTCGCGGCCCTCTCTTGCGGGCCGTGCGCGTCGTTGATGCATGGAATTCCTGTCATCAAGGAAATCTGGTTTCCACTCACGCCAGAGATCACCTGGTTTTGCTCCGGGTCGCTGCGAACAGTTTGGCGGATGGAATTGGCCGCGTCGTAAAACTGCCGCTCCGGATGGGCGACGAACTGCTCGATCATGACCCCATTGATTGTGGCGGAGACAGCCATCGAGGACAGCAAGAGGACCGCTGTTACTGAACTGGGATTCCAGAACGGGTTCCGCCCTGCAAGAATTCTGTTTGAGTTCCGGCTTTCCGATGGTGGGACCGGATCCGATATGCCGGCTTCAGGATTGGGCGAGATTGGAGTTGCCTTCGAGTGTGCGATGGCCTCGTCCAGCATCAGCGCTACGATCAAGAACACCGGCACAAGCATCACGAGGAAATAACGCGGTGCGTAATCGTCCTGCAGACGAAAGATAAAAGACGCCTGGCCCGCAAGTGCGAGCCACGACGCAACAAAGAGGGCATTGGACCACAACTTCCGTTTCCAGATCAGCGCGAGCACGAGAATCACGAGGGCCACCGGGTATAGGACACGATCAACCAGGAGGCAATTGCGCCCCAGCTCAATGAGCGTATCGAAGCTTTGGCTCCAATCAAAATCGTCCAAGGCGTTTCGGGAGAAGAAGTATTTGTAATCGGCGCCGTAACCCATCGCCGACACCAGAGCGGCATAACCTCTGGTTAAAGCCGCAGGAACAATGGCAACGGCCAGTGCAACCCGAAGGAAGGCAGCAGCCTTGCGGCCCATGGCCGACCACGCCAACCAGAAGACGGACGGAATGAGCACGGCCGAGGTTGTCTTGGTGAGCAGCATGAGAGAAACGAGCACGGAAAGAGCGATGAGAGACCAGATTCGCCGCGAGATTGCGAGAGAAGCCAACAATAAGGAAAGGCAGAACTCGAAGATCACCAAAGAATCGAGAATTGCGAGCCGGCTGAAGACAAAGGCAAACGGGCTGAGGGCGAGAAGCAGCACGGCGGCGAGTGGCGGCAGGCCGGAGCCTGAGCGCGTATAGCGTTGCACCAGCACAAAAACCAGACCAAGCGTGGCCAGAGAGATGGCAACGTTAAGCGCCCGCGCGGCAATCACGCTGACGCCGGTGAAATGGAAGACAGCGCTGAGCAAAAGCGGCCACACCGGCAACGCAACCGCAGGATTGTAGTCGCCGGGGACGTACCAGTGCCCGGTCAGAGCGTGCATGACAGATGAGCCGGCCCACCAGCCTTCGTCAGTAAACTTCGCCTGATCGATCGCCCACATTGAATCGTTGGGGAAATCGGCTTCGAGATGGACGAACCTCAGGGCAGCGATGGCGCAAACGAACAACATGATGGCGACGCGGAGCCAGCGCTGCGCCAGGAGCTGGTTGCGTGCAGGGTGAGCGAAAAGAAGGGCCAAGGGCGACCGAATTGCGTTTTTCGCTCTTAGGCTAAATTGCGTTGTCATGATTACAAAGATCTCAACCGCCGCAGGAAGCTAGCCAGTTGCGGCGTGGATGGCGAGGAGCTTTTCAAGCAGTGGCTTGAGGAGCTTGAGGTCGAGGGCGTTGGCGCCGTCAGACTTGGCGTTGGACGGATCGTCGTGGACTTCGACGAAGACGCCGTCGATGCCGGCGGCAACAGCGGCACGAGAGAGCAGAGGAATGTACTCGGGCTGGCCGCCGCTGATGCCGTTGGCCGCAGAAGGCTGCTGGACGGAGTGGGTGGCGTCAAAGACGACGGGCGCAAGACGGCGCATGACGGCGAGCGAACGGAAGTCGACGACCAGGTTGTTGTAGCCGAAGGTTGAGCCGCGCTCGGTGAGGAAGACGCGCTCATTGCCCGTGGAGCGAACCTTCTCCAGGCCGTGGGTCATGTCCCATGGGGCGACGAACTGGCCTTTCTTGATGTTGACGGCGCGGCCGGTTCGGCCAGCAGCGACGAGCAGGTCGGTTTGACGACACAAAAACGCGGGAATCTGGAGGACGTCGACAGCTTCAGCGGCAACTTCGCAGTGGGCCGGCTCGTGGACGTCGGTGAGGACGGGAATGCCCGTGTCTTTGGCGATGCGGCCGAGGATTCGCGTGCCCTCTTTGAGGCCAGGGCCACGGAAGCTCTTGACGCTGGTGCGATTGGCCTTGTCGTAGCTGGCTTTGAAGATGAAGGGAAAGTCGAGATCGGCGGCAATGCGCTGGACGGCTTCAGCGATGGATCGGGTGTGAGCCTCGGACTCGATGACGCAGAGTCCAGCAATCAGGAAGAGCCGGCCCGCGCCGACTTCGACCGGCCCGATTTCGAACGAAGAACTCACGAAGGGAATTGTACAGGGGGCAGGGA
>CAZANC010000059.1:0-15520 GCA_964486495.1 uncultured Occallatibacter sp. | reverse complement strand
CTTATGCAGGCTTTCACATAATTTGCGCCTTTGCACAGAACTCATCAGGAAACAATGATTCTGGTTTAGCTATAGAGCGGTTCTCCAATTGGTTTATAGGGAAACCCAGGAGGCTCGGTGGTTCTTAATGCACCTTGCCCGCGCTGGCGATTCTGCGTGAATTGGAGAACCGCACTATGAATCCATCCGGACTTCAGCCCTCGCGGCCATTGGCCGAACTTCCTGCGTCATCAGCGCATTCCTCAATCTCAGGAACTGGTATTCGAGATCCTCAACGCCGGAAGCGATCACTTCCAGGTCGCCAGCCTTGCCTGCCTGCTCCATCTCATAGGCCACCGCGCGCATGGCCTCGCCGCCAACGTTGGACGCGGATCCCTTGATCAGATGCGCCTTGAGCCCGGCGCCTTTCGCGTCCTTGAGCTCGATGAGCGTCCGCAGAGCCGCGATCTGTTTGGGCGTATCGATCAGAAACTCGCCGATTACCTCGCTCATCAGCTCCTCGTCGTCCATCAGCCGGCTCAACATGCCGGCCCGATCGAAAACCACAGCGGCCTGTGATTCCGGAACTGGGGGCGAGGTTGCGCTGCGCGTTGAAGCGTCTCCGCTACCTTCTCTTGGAAGCCAACGGAGAATGGTCTCAGCCAGAGCCGCCGGAGTCACCGGTTTCGAAATGTAGTCGTTCATTCCCGCCGCGATGCAGTCTAACCGGTCGATCCGCCGTGCGTGGGCGGTCACTGCGATGATGGGAATCTGCGCATTGAAGGCCGATGACGATGAGGCGCGAATCTGCCTTGTTGCCTCAATGCCATCCATCACCGGCATCTGCACGTCCATCAGAATCAAATCGTATGGATTGGATTCCAATGCCCTCAGTGCCTCGGCGCCGTTGGACACGACATCGATGCTGAGTCCGAACTTGCGGAGAATGCCGATCGCTACCTTCTGGTTGGTAGGGTTGTCCTCAGTCAGCAGGATGCGCCCTTTCATGCCTCTAATCGAGCTTGGCGTTCTACCCATCGCGTGGCCAGAAGCGCGTCTTTCAGAACCCGAGGCAGGGCCTTCGAAACTCGGGCACAACGCAAGCAGCAAATCGCGGCTTCGCACCGGCTTGGCCACATAAGTGGCAAGCTTTTCATCCCCCTGCACACGAACGCGGGAGGGGATTCCGACCGGTTCCAGCAGAACGACAATCATCTCTCCAAGTACAGGATCGCGCTTTATAGTACGGGCCAGCAACTCGCTGTGCGCAACGGGTGTATGCAGGTCAATGATGGCGATGTGGAAGGGATCACCATCGGCCGCGCCCTCGTGAAGCGACTGAAGCGCCTGCGGATAACTCTCGGCCCTCCGCGTGCGTAGGCCCGCGGATCGCAGCTGCTTGTCAAGGAGGCGAAAGCTGGGGGCATGGTCCTCGACAATCAGTACGCGACGGCCCTTTAAGCCGGCGATCGGTGCACCTTCGGCATGCGACCTGGCCTGCTTGTAGAAACGGGCCGTAAACCAGAACTCCGAGCCTTCGCCTTCCTTGCTGGACACGCCGATTGCGCCGCCCATGAGCTCAGCCAGTTGCTTTGAAATCGCCAGACCCAATCCGGAGCCGCCATACACGCGGGTGGTCGAAGCGTCCACCTGGCTGAACTTGTTGAACAAGCGGTCCAGCTTGTCTTCCGGAATACCTGCGCCGGAGTCGCGCACGGAGAAGCGCAACAGAACCTCGTCTTCGGTTTCCTCGGACAGGGTCACGTTCAACTCGACTTCGCCGGCTGAGGTGAATTTAGTGGCATTGCCCACCAGATTGCTGACGATCTGGCGCAGGCGCCCCATGTCGCCCCGTAACAGCGTGGGCACTGCGGGATCGACCTCGCAGAGAAATTCAAGCTCCTTCTTGTGGGCCTTTACCGCCAGCACCGAGGCAAGATCCTCCAGTACAGTCTGGAGATCGAAGTCCATCATCTCCAATTCGATCTTTCCAGCTTCGATCTTCGATACATCAAGAATGTCGTTGATCAATGTCAGCAAGCTCTCGGCGCATTCCAGCACTGTTTCGGCGTACGAGCGCTGCGTCGGGTGCAGTTCCGTCTCCAGTAACAGGCCGATTATTCCCATGATCCCATTCATGGGGGTGCGAATCTCATGGCTTACGTTAGCCAGGAACTCGCTCTTCGCGCGGTTGGCGGCGTCTGCCTGCAGGACGAGCTCCTGCAGATTCCGCTCGGCTTGCTTCCGATCGGTGATATCCGCGATCAAACCGGCATGGCCCATATACTCGCCGGTGGCCGTCAGGCGCGGCTCAGCATTGGTTCCCAGTAGGCGCCACTGGCCATCGGCTCTCCGAATGCGCGCTTCGCCTCTGAAGGTCTTCCGTTCAATCACCGCCCTGTGAAATTCCGCTTGCATCTGCTCGGCATCCTCAGGATGGATCGGCACCCGCCAATTGCCTGAATACGCCTCTTCTTCGGTGATGCCGAGGAAGTTCAGCAGTACGCGATTGACGAATTCCGGCTTCCTGTCGGCCCCTGTAACCCACATCATCGAAGGGCTGCAGTCGGCCAACGCGCGAAACCTCTGTTCACTTTCCCGCAGCGCCTCTTCAGATCGTTTGCGTTCGGTGATGTCTTCGGCATGGATCACCGAATAAAGAGGGCTGCCATTGCTGTCGCGGATGAGCGAGATTTTCATCCGGCTCCAAACCGAGCCGCCGTTCGAATGAAGGTAGCGACCTTCGACTTCCACGCAGCCTCCTGGGCCGCTCCACAACTTCCTCCGGGTTTCGTTCGCGGTGGCAAGGTCGCCGGGATGGCAGAATCTCGCCCACGGCTGGCCGACCAGCTCGTCCCCGGAATATCCCAACATTCTGGAGAACTCCGCGTTCACCTGGACAAAGCGTCCATCCGGCCCAGTCACGCTGACACCCACCGGAGCGCCCTCGAAGACCGCGCGAAATCGCTGTTCGTTCGCCTTCAGCATCAGTTCCGATTGTTTGCGCTCCGAGATGTCGCGAACAATGAGCGAGATGACGGGCCCGCCGCCGGCGAAGTTTCCGATGGAGGACCCCGTAACCGATGCATGGATCGTCTGTCCGTCTTTGCGCACGCACAAAGTTTCAAGCTGAGAGACCGTGCCCCCTTGCGAGAATCGGTCGTTAAATGGCGGCAGGAATGGCAGCCGCTCCGGCGCCACCAGCATGGCAAGCGGCTTCCCGATCGCCTCTTCGACCGAGTAACCAAAGATCACTCCCGCGCCACGGTTCCAGGTAAGGATGGGACCGTCAGGCTTATAGGTGATGATGGCGTCCTCCGACGTTTCCACAATCGAGGCCAAGAGCGCTCGTGCTTCCTCGAGCAGCCGCTGTCCGGTCACGTCGTGCTTGATGGCGATGTAACCGACATGGTCGCCGTTCGCGTCCTGGACCGGAGTGATGCGCATCTCCTCGTCGTAGAAGCTTCCGTCCTTGCGCCGGTTGGTGATCCGTCCGTACCAGAGCCTGCCGGCGCGGATCGTGCTCCACAGTTCTTCATAAAATGCCGCGGAATGGCGCCCGGACTTGAGCACGCTGGGCTTCTGCCCCATCGCTTCCTCCTGGCTGTATCCCGTCATCGCCGTGAACGCTGGATTTACATACTGGATCGTTCCGCAAGTATCGGTCATCACGATGCCATCGGATGCCTGGTGGATGGCAGCGATAAGACCGGAAAACGCGTTGTCCATAATCGACAAACCTCACCTCGAATCTGCGCGGCTGCTGGTACCCTGGAGCGTTTTCTGGAATCATCGGCGTTTTTGCTCAATCGCTTCACAGATATTTACCACTCTGTCCAGTCGGGTTAGGGGCCTGAGCAGGTTTCCCGGATGAGCAACTTCATGGGACGCGCCTCGCTTAGAGCAGAATTCGAATAAGAGTGCCCATCCTGTACGCAGCAGCAGGAGAAATGCGATGACATGGACGAATCTTGGCTCACGGGATAAAAGAAGATGCTGTGTTCTTCCGCTGATAAAAGACCGCACGCAGGTAGCGCTTGGGCTCAAGTTCCGGGCACAGCCCGGAGATTGACTCGGTTGATCCGATAATCAGGGCGCCGTCTT
The DNA here is from genome assembly GCA_964486495.1 of uncultured Occallatibacter sp. Lineage (GTDB taxonomy): Bacteria > Acidobacteriota > Terriglobia > Terriglobales > Acidobacteriaceae > Telmatobacter. The sequence continues at coordinate 11,437 of CAZANC010000059.1, read as the reverse complement.
TGGCAAGATACTTGGCAAGGTTACGAAACAATTGAGTCTTGCTTGCCTCGGTGAAATAGATGGCCACGTTGCGGCAGAAAATGAGGTCGAAGGAATATGGAAACGAGAAGGGCTCCAACAGGTTCATGGTGCGAAAGGTTGCGATCGAGCGAATCTCATCCCGGACCCTCCATCGGTCCCCGGAAAGCATGAAATGCCTGGCGAGCATCTCCGCGGGCAGGCCCCGTTCCATTTCCACACGGTTGTATTCCCCATAGCTCGCCCGGGCGACAACCTTGTTGGAAATGTCGGTGCCGAGGATACGAATGTCGTTGCGCGCTAGATCGCCAAGGAGTTCTTTGATCAGGATTGCGGTGCTATACGCCTCTTGGCCGGTAGAACAGGCGGCGCTCCAGATGCGGATCGGTGCTCTTGCGCCGCTCTTGTTTCGCCGGTCGATGAGTTCTGGAATGAGCTTGTGCCGCAGCAGGTCAAAGGGCGTGGTGTCCCGAAAAAAGGAGGTTTCGTTGGTGGTGATGGCTTCAATGATTTTTCCACGGAGCTTGCTGGTCGAGTCCGCGCGCGCTTTTTGGAAAAGCTGGGAGAAATTGGAAACGCCGGCTTCGGAGAACAGGCTGCCCAGGCGGGTCTCCACCAGATATCCCTTCGAGTCGTCCAAATGTATGCCGCAGATCTCGTGGATGTAGCGGGACCAGACGGACATTTCCTCACGCGTAATCGAAATGCTCAATCCCGGCCTCCCTTGACGACCGCAGCGATCCGGCTTGCGATGGAATTGAGCGGCAGGACAACATCGGCCACGCCTGCGTCCACTGCGGCTTTGGGCATTCCATAGACCACGCAGCTTGCCTCGTCCTGAGCAATGACATAGCAACCATGTCGCTTGAGCAGACGCAGGCCAAGCGATCCGTCGCTTCCCATCCCGGTGAGAATGACGGCCATGGCCCGACCAGGGAAATGATTGGCAGCCGAGCGAAACAGGTAGTCCGCCGCGGGCCGGCAGTTGTTCTCCGGCGGGTCGTCGGTAAGTTCAATCACCGGCCGGTTTTCAGCTCCCTTTCCCAGCCGCATCTGCCTGCCACCCGGGGCGATGTAAACCGTGTTTGCCTCCGGACACTCGCCATGAATTGCTTCTCTGACGCGCACCGAACACTTGGCGGCCAAGCTGTCGGCCAGGGATTTGGTAAAGATTGGCGGCATATGCTGAACAATCAGTATGGGCACGCCAATGTCAGCCGGGATGGAGGGCAGAAGCTGCGCCAATGCAATCGGGCCGCCCGTAGATACGCCGATGAGAATCAATTCGGGTATTGCCCGATTGGACAGGCGATTCATTCGCGTGGCGATCCCATCAAGGTTTGAGACCGGTCGCACTGCTTCCGATACAATACTTGGCTTGGGAAGATCGGGGCGCGTTAGTGAAGTACTGCCGTGCAAGATGGAGCGTATTTCGAGGCGGTGGGCAGCGGCGCGAATGCGTGGAGCCAACTCTCGCAGCAGTGCTTCGCGTCCTTGTTCCGGAGTGGCGGCTTCCGGTTTGGTGATGAAATCGAATGCACCCTTTTCGAGGGCACGCATGGTAAGATCGCCGCCGCGACGGGATTGCGCACTGACAACAATGACCTCAACCGGGGGTTCGCCGTCCCTCAACAGCACATCGAGGACCGCCAGCCCGCCCAACTCCGGCATCTCCAGGTCGAGGGTGAGAAGATCGGGTTTGAGATCTCGAACTTTCTGCAAGGCAACCTTGCCGTTGATTGCGCTTCCCACTACCTCGACCCCCGGGAGCGACCCAAGCAGGTCCGCAAGCAGCCGCCGGAAAAGAACCGCATCGTCGGCCACCAGAACTCTCACGACTACACTCTCTCTTCCTAATTCGACAGCGGTTTCCCGGTGCGATCATCGACGCGGAGCACAGAAGCAAGATCGAGTAACGCCGCGAGACTATCGCCGCTTCGAAACACGCCGATCAGCTTCTGCATCTGAACGCCATGCAGATTCGCGGGCCGGGGCTCCAGATCGCTCGCCGGGATCGAGATGGCGTCCGCCACGCGATCTACAAGAAGCCCCACCGGTTCGCCCATCCAATCGGCAATCAGAATGCGGCTCTCCGGGCCGATCTCCACGGCTCCGAGTTCCAATCGCAGGCAGAGATCGATGACGGTAACGATGCGACCGCGCAGGTTGCGAATGCCGGCCACATAGGGGGGCGCATGACGCACGGGCCTGAGTTCGCCCACCATCACGACCTCTTGAATCGAGGTGGCGTCGATCCCGAACATGCCACGATCCGTCCCCAGTTGGAATGTCGCAATGAGCAAATCTTCTTCGATCTCCGGATTGGAAACACTGCTAGGCATGACTGCTCCTTCAAACTCTGAACCTGGACACCTGGGCGCCGAGCTGTTCGGCCAACCTGGAGAGTTCGGCGGCGTTGGCCTGCACCTTCTCGCCGCCTTGCCGGATTTCAATGACTCCGGCATTGACACCGGCAATGTCCCGCGCGATGCTTTTTGAGACCTCTGCCGTCTGCGCAACGCGTTCGCTGGCATCGCGGACGCCGACCGAAGCCTGGGCGATGTTGCCGGCCACGTCCTTGGTGACCGTCGCCTGTTCTTCGATGGCTGCCGCGATACTGGTCACGATACCGCCGATATCGTGGATCACTGTGGTGATCTGCCCGATCTCGCCGATGGCCGAGCTGGTCGAGTTCTGAATTCCGGCGATCCGCGTCTTGATATCTTCGGTGGCCTCGGCGGTCTGCTTGGCAAGTTCCTTGATCTCGTTGGCGACCACAGCAAAGCCTTTACCCGCTGAGCCTGCACGGGCGGCTTCGATGGTGGCGTTCAAGGCCAGCAGGTTAGTCTGCGCCGAGATGTTGTTGATGGTCTCGGTGACGTCGCCGATCTCCCGCGCGGTCTGGCCCAGATTTTGCATCTGCTCGGAGATGACCTGTGCCTGCGACGAAGCGCTGTCGCTGATCAGTCGCGCGCGGGCCGTATTGGCGGCGATATCACCCACGGTTGCGCTCATCTGCTCGGTGGCGCTGGCCACCGAGGCCAGACTTTCTGAAGATTTCTCCACGCCCTCTGCGATCGACTCGACGTTGGCACTGGCTTCTTCGGCGGCCGCCGCGACGGTGTGCGCACGCAATGACATGCCGGCGGTTTCCGCGACGGTTTGCTCGGAGACCGCGGAAAGATCGGTGGCGGAGCCGGCAAGCGACTGAACGCCGCTTGAAATGCCGCCCAGCAACTGGCGCAGATTGCCGCGCATGGTGTTGAGGGCACGGGTCGCTTCGCCGATCTCATCCTCGGAATCGACGGGAAGATCGGCTGCGGTCAGATTGCTGTCGGCAATGCTGTTGGCAAAGGCGACCGACTTTTGAAGCGGCACTATGACCAGGCTTCGCACCACGAAGAAGACCGCGCCTGCCGAAGCCAGGAGCGTGAAAAAGCTCAACAGGAACGTAGCGATCGAGTTGGATCTCGAGCTTGCCAGCAACTCGTCGGTCGAGGCGGAGACTGTGAAGGCGCCGCGCAGGTCTCCGACTTTCTGGCCCTCCTTGGCGTAGCCGAATGGGCCTTTCTCGCCTGCCTGGCCGCCATGGCAAACCATGCAGTCCTGGGTCAAACGAACGGGCTGTGCATAGCGCATTACTTCTTTGTGGCCGAGGAATTGCCGCTCGGAAAACTCCTTGAGCGCAGGGTCGGCCTGAAACATCTCGAGAGCCCGGCGCTCGAATTCATCCGGATCATTCTTAGGGTCGCGCGGATTGAGCGAGGGCGTATGAAAGGTCATGTCGTTTTTTTCGGCATAAGCCTGCGCCACGCTCCATGCGGCCACCACGGGCACCTGCCGCAAGTCCTTGTAATTCCTGTCGGGCACAAGCGTGTCCAGGTTGGCGGAGAACCAGGCCTGAGTGGCGCCGGCCATTCCGATAATCTGGCGGACTTTGTCGCGAAAGCTTTCTTCCGCCTGGAGATTGATGCGCCGCTGCGTGATCCAGAAGCTGAGCAGCGAGGTAACGCTGAGAACGACGACGATCGTCCCCACGATTTTTGCGGAAAGTTTGAATCTCTTGAACATGCGATTCCTCGTCTCGTCGATGGAATGGGAGGCCGGGTTGGCAGCCAAGGCTGTCCTTCCCGGCTCCTTAAATCCTGAATTGACACACCTGCGCGCCGAGCTGTTCGGAAAGTTGAGACAGTTCGGCCGCGCTCGTCTGCACCTGTTCCCCGCCATGCCGAATATCGGCTACGGCCGCGTTCACGGCAGCAACTTCCTGCGCAATGCTCTGCGATACATGCGCCGTAGAGGAGACGCGCTCGTTCGCATCGCGCACGCCGGCCGAGGCCTGGGCAATGTTGCCTGCCACATCCCGGGTCACCGTTGCCTGCTCTTCAATGGCAGCAGCGATGCTCGTCACGATGGTTCCCACCTCCTTGATCACGGTGGTAATTTGTCGAATGTTGGTGATGGCCGTGCCGGTCGAGTTCTGTATACCTGCAATCCGCGCCTTGATATCCTCCGTAGCCTCGGCTGTTTGCTTGGCCAGTTCCTTGATCTCGTTCGCCACCACGGCAAACCCCTTGCCTGCCGTTCCCGCGCGCGCGGCCTCGATGGTCGCGTTCAGCGCCAGCAGGTTGGTCTGCGCCGAGATATTGGTGATGGTCTCGGTAACCTGGCCAATCTCCTGCGCCGCCAAGCCCAGCTTCTGCATCTGCCCACTGATGGCTTCGGCCTGACCCGTGGCTTGCTCGCTGATATTTCGTGCTTTGGCCGTGTTGGCGGAGATGTCGCCGACCGTGGCGCTCATCTGCTCGGTGGCGCTGGCCACCGACGAAAGACTGCTCGAGGATTGCTCCATGCCGAAAGCGATGGTCATGGTGTTGGCGCTGGCCTCTTCGGCTGCCGCCGCCAATGTTTGAGCCTTTTCAGACATGGTGGCCGTACTGGACGCCGTATGCCGCGAAACGGCGGTGAGCTCCGTGGCGGAACCAGCGATTGTGTGCGCACCGCTCGCGATGCCCCCTACCAGCCTGCGCAGATTCGCATGCATGAGCTGCGCGGTGTTGGCCAGTTCGCCCAATTCGTCCCTGCGGGCAAGCAGTGCCGCCGGCAACCTCGCATCGGACAAGTCGCCCTGGGCGATCTCCCGCAAGGTCTCCTGCACCACGGCGAGGGGGTTAAGCACCAATCGGGTGAAGATTATTCCGGTTGCCAGGCTCGCGGCGATCGCGAGAAAACCTGAGATCCCCAGTATCCATTCCATTTGACGCTGGCTCCGGAGTTGATCGTCGATCTCGCTGTTGACAAGATCCATCTGACTGCTCATAAGCGCTTCTGCGAGATCGCGGACCTTTACTCCGTGCGCCTCGACCGTATTGACCAGCTGCTCGTCGATGGATGGGATACGCCTGGGGCTCGCGGCAAGGGCTGCCTGAACGATGTTGTTCTGCTCCTGATGGAGAAGTGGCAGTTCAGTAGCCAGCTCGGACACGTCGACCCTGTCTTGACGGAGAACGAATTTGTTGCTCAATGTCGAAAGGATGGCAAGTGCGGAATTGACTTCCTCCCAATCCTCGTCGACTTTCTCTTTGTAGGTGTTCGCCTTCGCCATGTTCCCGTCGGAGACAAACAAAAGCACGCGGCGGACATCGGATCGCGCCTTCATCAACTTCACATCAAGTGTGCTCGCCGCAAGCAGACTCGGAACCCGAGCCTCTTTCAGTCGTTGCAGTAGACGCTCCCCTGCCACCGCCTTCATAAGGATGAAACCCGATGCGGCGACTGTCACGAGTAGCAGAACAGACAGGGCGTACATCTTTTGCGTGTTCATCTTTCGGTTCATCGCAATTCTCAACCTCGTTTCTCCTTGTCGCTTCACCGTTGCGCCATCTCCGTTCAGGTACGGCGGTCAGGCTGCTGTACTGCTTACCTCACCCGCGGTTGAGGATGCGGTCGATTGATTCAGATACTCCCGCAATCCTTCCAGTAGCCGATCCCGGTCAAGTTTCGTTTGGTAGTCGTCGATACCCGCCGCCTTGCCGCGGGCAATATCTTCATCGCCGGCCAGCGAAGTGAGGGCTACGATGGGCAGCTGGACGGTGCGCCGATCGGCGCGGATGCGCCGCGCCAACCCCAGGCCATCCAGCCTTGGCATCTCGATATCGGTCACGACAGCACGCACTTTTCCGACGTTGTTGAGTAGCAGTTCCCAGGCAGCTTCCCCATCCGGCGCCGCCAGCACGCTATAACCATCCTCTTCAAGAAAGCGGCTGACCTGCGCGCGGAAGAAATCGGAATCCTCGGCCAGCAGGACCGCGGAATGCGCTTCGTCCGCCAGGCGCGGTCGCGCAATCGATTGCTCAGCGGCCCACTCCGGCCACATGGTGTCTACCAGTTCGTAGAGGTCGACGACCAGCGCCGTTCGATCGTGGATGATGGTGGAACCGGCCACTCCCTTCTGGCGGTGGGTTGCCTGATCGATCTGGCTCCCGATTTCGACGACGTCCACGGGCATGGCGCCCAGCAGGCCGACCTCATGGCCGCGAATATTGGCGATCATGACGGCCAGTTTCCTGTCGTCGCCAATGGACTTCACCTTGGCCGCATCCGCCAGGGTGACCAGCGGCAGCGAGCCTCCGTTGTACTTCATAGTGCGTCGGCCGCCGAACGCCTCTACCTGGGCGTATTCGATGTGCTCGATGCGCGTGACTGTTTCGAGCGGCAACGCGCAGAGCTCGTCCGGGGCATTGTGGAACAAGAGCAAGGAATGAATGTCTTCAAACTGCTCCTCGGCAGAATCGTTGGCCTGCCCGCGCGAGCGTGTCTTGCGGATCACCGCATCCATACTGGCTTCGGCGGCAAGGCCGGCCACGTCCAGAATCAGGGCGATCGAACCATCGCCCAGGATGGTCGCTCCCGCATACTCCTGCAGTCCCTTGAGATGGGAACCCAGAGGTTTCACGACAATTTCTTCGGTGTCATGAAACCCGTCTACCACAAGTCCGTAGATCTGCGTGCCGGTAGTAACCACCACGATCTCCAAAGCGCCGCCTTTCCGACGCCGGTCCCCCGGTTTACGGTCGTCCAAGTGCTGGGATGATGCCACTTCCGTTAGTTCTTCCCCGGCAGCCGGGATGTGAATCGACCGCCTGTCGGCAAGCCGGGTCCGGCGACTGACCTCGCGATTTCCGGCCGCCGGTTCGGTATAGGTCGAGACCACTCCAAGCAAATCGGCGAACCGCACCAGCGGGATGAGACGCTCCCGCAGCACCAGGACCTCAGCGTCTCCGACAGTCTCGATGCGGGTCTTGGCCTGGCCGGAAAGCACACGCCGTATCTCCTCGACATTGATCTGCGGGATGGCAAACCGCTCGCCTTCGACCGAAACAATCAGTGACGGAATGATCGCCAGAGTTAGTGGCAGCTTAATGCGAAAGGTGGTGCCCTTTCCGATTGCCGAAATGATCTCTACCTTGCCCCCGAGGCGGTCGAGGTTGGTTTTGACCACGTCCATTCCCACCCCGCGCCCGGAGATATCGCTCACTTGCGCGTTGGTAGACAATCCGGGAAGAAAGATCAGCTGCATCTTGTCTTTGTCCGATAGGCCCTCCAGTTTTTCGGCCGCGATCAGTCCTTTCGCAAGCGCAACCTTGGCGATGCGCTCTGGATCGATTCCCCGGCCATCGTCGGCGATCTCGACTACGATCTGGCCCGCTTCGTGCCGGGCGTCGATGGTGACTTGCGCCTGGCGGCTCTTGCCGGCTTTCGCTCGTTCTTCCGGAAGTTCGACGCCGTGATCCACTGCATTGCGCACCATGTGGGTCAGAGGATCGGACAGGGACTCGAGCAGGCTCTTGTCCAGAGCCACGTCCTTGCCCCTGACATCGAGCTGAATATCCTTGTGGAGGCTTGCGGACAGGTCGCGGACCAGACGGGGGAACTTGCCGAACACATTGCCAATGGGTTGGAGCCGGGTCTGCATCACAACGTCCTGCAACTCGGAGGTGATCTGGTTGATACGCTGATCGGCGGCCTTCAAAGCCCGTGGATTATTCTGCGCAATAGAGGCGCGCAGCTGGTTGCGCCCCAGCACCAACTCGCCTGCCAGATTCACCAGCATCTCAAGCGTTCCCACGTTGACCCGGATGCTGTCTTCCACTACCGTTGCGGGCGCTGCGGACGCCGAACCGTCATTGGTCGTCTTTGCCGGTGAGATCGGAGCCTGGGGTGCCACCAGGGCAACTGGCGCCTGTTCCGGACCCTGCAAAGCATTCGGCTGAACCTCCGGGACTTTGCTTTTGACCGCCGGTAGCGCAATCGCCGGGCGAAGCGATGCTGGGCTTTGCTTGACGGCCAGCTCCGAGGCGGTCAAACTCGGCTCGGTGAGCCGCTTAACCTTGTCCCGGTTGTCCGGAAACAGGAAATCGAGATCGTCAGGTTTGAAGATTGTGGCCAGGATCAACCGCAGAGGCAACTGGTTTCCGATGGGATCGTTCAGCGTGCCCACTGCCTCGAAGTCCACCTCGCAATCCACAATCAGTCCGGCCGCCGACAGGGTCCGGAAGACCTCCAACACGTTCCGGCCCCGGCGCTCGATATCGTGAATGAGGTCGTATTCGACCGAGTAAAGGTAACTGCCGGACTCCTTCGAGCGCTCATAATCGAACTTCGAAAGCACGACCGGGGCTCCGCCCCCTTCTTTCTCAAGCGAGACCGTTTGCGATAGGGATGCTTTTTTCTCCGGGGGCAGATACGAAGACGCCAGGCCTGACAGGTTGGTCACAAGTTCGCCGATATCGGCATGTGCGCTTTGGGCGGGATGGTTGATCATCTCCCGCAGCTGGTCGAAGGCCGCCAAAAGAAGATTGGTGATCTCGGCGTTCGGCGGCATTTTCTTCGACCGGATCATGTCGAGCACGGTTTCGGCTCCATGCGCGAGGTCCTTGACCGATGTCAGGCCGAAGTAGCCGCTGGCGCCCTTGATGGAATGGGCCGCCCTAAAGACCTTATTCACCAGCTCGGCATCGATATTCGCTCCACCCTCCTCGATGGCAAGCAAGTCGGCCTCGATCGTCGTAAGGTGTTCTCGCGACTCGTTAATGAACTCCCCCAGCAGCTCATCATCCAGATTCAAGCCCGTATCTGCAGCCATGTTGGCTCTCCTATTCCGATGCCCTGCTGACGTTGAGGCGCGCCGTCAACCGCATACTCTGGAGCAGCCGAAATATGTCTGGGCACACGTTTGTCACCCGAAGCTTTCCCCCGCTCTGAGCCAGGCTGTTGGCCGCGGCGATCAGCAAGCCCATGCCGCTTGAGTCCAGCATCGTGGTACTCGCCAGGTCGAATGCCAATTCCCGCGTGCCGTTTTCTAGTGCTTCCTTGATATCGAACTGCAGATCCTGAACCATCGCGGCGGTCAGATCCCCCCTTAGCTTCACCGAGCTTTGCTGGTCCTTCTGTTCAATAACGTAAGCAGCCATTAGCGGTCGTCCTTTCCTACGGGGTCCTTCATGCTTATCCAGAGCGTAATCCGGTTGCCGGAGCGATTGAATTGCACGCGTTCGGCATACAGGGCATAGAGCAGCAATCCCCGGCCGGAGGCAACCGTGATATCCGACTTCATTTCACGCGCCTTTCGCCAGCTAAACCCCGGACCTTCGTCGCCCACCTGCAGCCGTATCCACTGGCGGCCAACCGAAAAACTTAGTTCGATCGATTTATCGGCATCCCGTCGATTCCCATGATTCACGGCGTTAGCCAGGCATTCGCGTGCCAGCAACTCCACCGGAAAACAAAGGCGCGAAAGGCCGTTCGCGTTGAGCGTTTCACGAATTCTCAGGCAGAGAGACTCCGTCGCCGTCAACAACGACGGGATCTTTTGGCAGAAAGAAAGTGGGTTGTGCCGGCGATGAGCCTTCATGGTTCCACTCCCACAATCAGCGTGTCGTCCGCCGGGCACAGACTGGCCAGCACATCGTCAACGACTGCGGGAATAAGCTCTTCGAGCGGCAGGGACCGCCGCGACATACAGGCACAAGCCAGCCGCTCAAGGCCCTCCTCATACGTACCGCCGGTTTCAATCAATCCGTCTGAATAAAGGAAGAGCCGGTCACCCGCGTGAAGAGTCAATTCCGTCCTGCCAAAATCAGCGTCAGCGAAGGCCCCGACTACATCGCCCTCCTGGCGAACAATAAGCGGTTCATTTCCTTCGACACGAACAATAATTGCAGGTGGATGACCGGCATTGACCAGAATCAGGCGCCCCGTCTGATGGTTGAGGCGCGCATAGGTCAGTGTGAAAAAAGCTCCCTTGGGAAGAATGCGGCAAAGTGAGCTGTTGATGGCGCGTACTATTTCACGAGGGAGATTGAGCGGGCCCGCGTATTCGGTGGCCAGCGCCTTCAAGGACGCTGTCCAAAGGGAAGCTGCCAGGTTGTGCCCGCTCGCGTCTGCTACAAGATAGTCCACGATGCCTTGGCCAACTGGGATCACATCGTAGAAGTCTCCGCCCGCGGAGAGCACCTGGCGGATGGAGACCTGGAAGCGCGCTTCAGGAATGTCCTCCGGACGAGGCATCAGGTTTTGCTGCGCGTTGGCTATCTGCTGCACTCGCTCAGCCTGGAGCTCGGCGAGCCGTTCATAAGCCCGTTTGAGGCGCAGGTGAGTGCGCACCCTGGCGATGACTTCTGCCCCGACGATCGGCTTGGTGATGTAGTCGACACCGCCCACTTCAAAACCATGGACCTTTGAGGAGGTATCTTCGCTGGCGGAGATGAAGAGAATTGGCGTGGTAAAGGCTGAGGCTTCGCCATTCAGCTTGCGGCAGAGATCGAAGCCGGACCCATCGGGTAAGTTTAGGTCCAGTAAAATCAGGTCGGGACGAAGATCGCGGATACCCTTGAGCGCTGCAGCGATATCTCCAGCGCCGGCCGTCCGGAATCCGGCCCTTTTCATAAACCCGTTAATGGTGCGAACTATGCTTGCGTCGTCATCGACGACAAAAACGAGCGGAGAGATATCCCGTTCAGCCATAGAGGGGCGCCTTACTCCTGGGAACTTGACTGTTTTCGCTCCGGCCCCAACGCTTTCGAAATCTTCCCTTATAGCGAAGTCAGTTCTGCTTACCTAATCGGCGGCCTTCTCGGTTTCACTCGCTTTTGCAGGAGAATCAGCGTCCTGAAATGGGACATCCGCATTTGCCCATCCAAATCGATCTCCAAAGGCGTTTGATTCGGATGCTGACAGCAATTCCTGGTGATGGCCGTTCTGCGTGGCCTTTACGTCCGAGTGAAATTACCGTGTCCAGGTTTGGCGATCACGGGATGAAGCGGACCTTTGCAGGTTTAAAAAGCAAGCGTCTTTATATCTATATTGCTTGGTGGGCCCGGAGGGATTTGAACCCCCAACCAAGGGATTATGAGTCCCC
>CAZANC010000058.1:0-15563 GCA_964486495.1 uncultured Occallatibacter sp. | reverse complement strand
TGCCTTTCTTCTCAAACGTGAAGATCTCCTGCATGCTGATCACGTTCTCTTCCATGCCCGTGATCTCGGAGATGTTGGTGATCTTGCGTGTGCCGTCGCTCATGCGCGTGGCCTGCACCACGATCGTGATCGCCGAAGCCATCTGCTGCCGCACCGATTTTTCCGGCAGGTTCATGTTGGTCATGGCCACCATCGACTCCAGCCTCGACAGCGCGTCGCGCGGCGTGTTGGCGTGAATGGTGGTCATCGAGCCCTCGTGGCCGGTATTCATGGCCTGCAACATGTCGAACGCTTCCTCGCCGCGCACCTCACCGATGATGATGCGGTCGGGCCGCATACGCAGGGCATTGATCAGCAGTTGCCGCTGCCGGATCGCGCCCTGCCCTTCGATGTTCGGTGGCCGCGTCTCCAGGCGCACGATGTTTTCCTGCGCCAACCTCAATTCGGCGGCGTCCTCGATCGTCACCAGCCGCTCGTTGTTCGGAATGTATTGCGACAGGATGTTCATGAACGTCGTCTTGCCGGCGCCCGTGCCTCCGGAGACCAGCAGGCTGATGCGCGCCCGCACCGCCGACGACAGTACTTCCATCATCTCCGCCGAAATACTTTTCAGCTGCACCAGTTGGTTGGCCGCCAGCGGGCCGGTTCCGAAACGCCGGATCGACATCGATGGCCCGTCCAGCGCCAGCGGCGGAATAATCGCGTTGACGCGCGATCCGTCGGGCAGGCGCGCGTCCACCATCGGCGACGACTCATCCACTCTGCGGCCGACACGCGAAACGATGCGGTCGATGATCTGCATCAAATGCCGGTCGTCGCGGAACGTCGTGTCCACTCTCTGCAGCAGTCCACCCTTTTCCACGAACACGTGATCCTTGTCGTTCACCAGAATGTCGGAGATCTTCGGATCCCTCAGCAGCGGCTCCAACGGCCCCAGCCCGAATACCTCATCCAGCAGCTCGGCGTGGATCTTTTCCTGCTCGTCGAAGTTCAGCGGCACGCGCTGGTCCGACATGATCTCTTTGACCAGGCCCGAGACCGCCTGCCGCGCCTGGCTCGAGTTCACGCGCGAAAGCTTCTCCAGATCCAGCTTTGAGATCAGCGTCCGGTGAATCTCCGCTTTGTACGATTCCAAATTGAGTATTTCCACGTTTTACCTTCGCTCCAGTTCCAGAATTCCGACTTTTACCAACTCATCCGAAAATGTTGAGACTGAAAGCCTTCTTTTTTTTCGCCGCCGTGTCGCTCTTCCCGGTCACAGCGCTTACCATCAGCCGCACCTGCCGCGAAATAGCCGAATCCGTAAGCACCAGCGGTTTGGCGCTTATCTGCATGTTTTTCACCGACGCATAATCGTTGGGGATCTTCCATTGCGCCGCCCGGGTGAGCGCTTTGGTGATGTGCTCCTCCGATACTCCCAGCGCCCGCGATTCATATCGGTTGATCACCACCTCCAGTTTCGGCACCTGCCCTGAGAAGAACTGCGTGATCAGCCGGTTGGAGTTGCGAAGTTCCGGAATGCTCGCCTGCGTCACCAGGTACACTGTGGTCGCTTCCTTGTAGGCCGTTGTTCCCATCAGCTCCAGCCTTGACCCCATATCCACGACCACGTTTTCAAACTCATGCCGAGCTACGTGCAAAAGCCGGTTGATGCCATCGTTGTCTACCTGGAATTGAACAAACCGTCCCGGCGCCGCCAGCACCCACAGGCCCGAGCTGTGTTTCACCAGGAGCTGTTCCAGAAACTTCGCGTCCAGCCGGTCCACCTGCTGCAAAGCGTCGATGGCCGAAAACTCCACCGTGATTCCCAGGTTCAGCGCCGCATCGCCCAGCGGCAGATCGAGGTCGATCAGCAGAGTCTTCTCGCCCGATTCCTTGGCCAACGCTACGGCAAAATTACAGGCCAGCATGGTCGTCCCGGCCCCACCCTTGGAGCCTATAAAGGCATAGAGCTTTCCTGCCGCCTTCTTCCGTGGCCGCGCCACCGGCCGCCGCGCTGCGGCTCGCACCAGGGCCTCTGCCACCACGTCCTGCGAAAATGGAAGCGTCAGAAACTCGCGCGCTCCGGCACGCATGCAGCGCACCAGCAACTCCGGGTCGGAGCTCTCCGAATACACCATTACCGTCGCCACGCCGTTGGCCCCGATGCTCTCCACCAGGTCCAGGGCGGACTCTGCGTCGCCGTCCAGGTCGATGATGATGACGTCGAAATCCTCATCAAGCGCCGCGGGAAGATCGCCCACTCCCGGTGCATAGCTTGAGAACTCGCTGACATAGGCGCCCGCGCAACCATTCATCGCCTGCATGGTTTCCAGACGATGCTCCTCGCTGGGGCTTATCACCGCGATGGAGAGATCCTCAACGCCCATCGGTTCGGGAAACGGGCTGCTTGCATATGGAGACGGATTCGTGGCCACGTTGCTTTCGCTCCTCGCTGTGCGGTATGCGCGTTGACTGGCTGGCACAGCGTCCCAGTCAGCCGGAAGTTCATACTTCGATTGCCCTAAACTCGACACTGTCGTGCCCCGTCTTTAGCGTGCAAAAAACGAAATCAATGTCCCGATCGCGATCGCCGGTGCGTAAGGTATCTTGCGTCGCCGCGGATTGCTCAAGACCGCTTCTCCGCGTTCTTGCGCGTTGAATACCAGATCGCCGGTGTGCTGAAACAGCTCCTTCAAGAATCCACCCCACGCCGCCACCGCAAGCGCCATCACTCCGCCCACCAGGCCAGTCATCACCAGCGCCAAAATCAACTGGTATGGGCCAATCCATGCTCCAATCGCGGCGCAAAGTTTTACGTCGCCCGCGCCCATTCCGCCCATCCAGAATAGAAACCCGTAAATCAGCAGCCCAAGTCCCGCTCCAGAAAGACTCTGCCCCGCGCCTTGCCAGCCGTGCAGCCAAACCGAAACCACGAGGCCGCAGGCAAAAAAAGGAAACACAAGCCAGTTCGGAATCCGCCGGCTGCGAAGATCCGTGAAGGTAGCCACTCCCAGAACAAGGACGGTTGGCCACCAGGCAAACGAATGCATTACACGGGCTCCTTCTCCTGAAGGCCTTCCAGGAACACAATCAACTAAAGCAATTCCCGCGCCAAACTCCAGTTGCCATGAAGCCATATCGATTCAGTCAGATGGGCACAAATTGACCCATCGGGTGTGCACAATTGTTTACGCCTCACTCCCTCCTGGAGTGATCCGTATACACCTCTCGGTCCCCTTCGACTTGCCTCCATAACCCATGTAACTCATTGCTAAATCAGAAGATTACGAAGCCGGTTACGAAGGTCAGCCCAGCCTGTCCTATGGAAAATCTGATCTGTCGCCTGGACCTCGATGAGAGAATTCCCAGCAATTTGTGTCTCTTTCCGCTTCACAATTGTTACCAAAGTCTGATCTTTAGTAGCACCAAAGAGGAATGTTCCCTTCGCCACCATTTGCCGATGATGAACTCACATCGCCCTAGCCTCTTAAATGGCGTCGCGCTATCGGCGACATAGAAGTTCGCCCGCCAATGACCAGAATTGGACTGTTTTCGGAAGACCGCTCTTTGCACCCGCTTCTTTCTTCTGCCCTAGGTAAGGACTTCGAGGTCCTGCTCCAGCCAGATGGAGATGGAACGGACGCTCTCGCGTCCGCTCCCGACTGCGACGTCATGATCCTCGACCTCTACTCCTCCCAGGACACGCTGCAATCCCGGCTTGAATTTGCCCGGCGCATGATCGCCTCCAGCGTCCCCTCCATCCTGATGGCCGAAGACAGCTTGCGCTCCACCGCCTTCGAGCTCGTTCGTTCCGGGGCCTTTGGCTTCTGTCGGCGCCCGCCATCCATTCGCGACCTCAAGACAATGCTCGTCCGGGCCTGCGAAACCTCCGCGCTCAAGCAGCAGCTGCACAGTGTCCAGCAGCGCATCGAGGAGCCGGGTAATTGCGACCGCATTATCGGATCGAGCCCCGGCATGCAGCGCGTCTACCAGTTGGTGCGCAGCGTAACCAACCTCAACGCCGCTGTTCTGGTCACCGGCGATAGCGGTACAGGCAAGGAGCTCATTGCCCGCGCCATCCACAACCTCGGCAGCCGCGCGAACAAGCCTTTCGTAGCCGTCTCCTGTGGCGCCATCCCTGAAACCCTCATTGAAGCCGAATTATTCGGCCACGAGAAAGGCGCCTTTACCGGCACCGTCGGCTCGCGTGAAGGCTACTTTGAGCAGGCTTCGGACGGTACGCTGTTTCTCGATGAAATCGGTGACCTGAGCGTCTTCACGCAGGTCAAGCTCCTTCGCGTCCTCCAGCAGATGGAATTCAGCCGCCTCGGCTCGAACAAGCTCATTCCCTTGCGTGCGCGCCTCATCTTCGCCACCCACCAGGATCTGGGTAAGCTCGTGGCCGAAGGTAAATTCCGCCAGGATCTCTTCTATCGCATCAACGTCATGTGCATTGATTCACCGCAGCTCCAGGAGCGGTCAGAAGACATTCCCCTCATTGCCGGCCATTTCCTGCGCCACTATTCGAACGTCTTCCAAAAACCAATGGACTCGATCGAACCTGCGGCCATGGAGATGCTTCAGAACTACTCTTGGCCCGGCAATGTGCGCGAGCTTGAAAACGTCATGCAGCGAGCCATCATCCTGGCTCCCGGCCGCGTGGTCCGCGCCGAGGACTTGAACCTCAAAGCGCACGAACCGGAAGAGGATGCAGCCGCGTTCGAACAGATCGTCGACATCGCCGACTATCAGTCATCAGGTTCATTCGAGCGCCAGCTTCGCGACTACAAGATCCACCTCGCCGTCGCCGCCGTTCGCGAGAACAACGGGAACAAGACCTTGGCTGCGCGCAGCCTCTCCATCTCCCGCGCCTATCTTCACAGGCTCTTGCGGCTCGCCGATGACGATGCTCTCCCCGCGTCCGATCCGCTCTATGCAGAACACAAGCTGCGCGAGACGGTCACTGCCTGACACACAAAAAACAACCGCGAACCCTGCGGCAGTTCGAAGCCTGCGCTCTCGGCGCGGACTTTCTTCTTAGGCCTTGAATCACGCGAAATAATCGACCTGCTTCGGTGGCGCCGCTTCGCTGGCCTCCGCGCCCGCAGCCGTCTCGTCCTCAAGCGCGAGATCGTCCTCTTCGTTCTCCTCCGCGCCGGCGGCTTTTCTCCTGTTCCGTTGTTCTCCGTCGTCGCCCGGCCTTGCTGAAGCGTCGATGTCGAAGATCGACGGCGGCCGAATCTCCGATTGCGGCGCCCTCACGGCTGGCAATGCGCGAATTCCCGGAATGGGTGCTATCTCCATCTTCACGTCCCGGTTGCTGTCGCTGTACATCGGCAAGAAAGGAAAAGTCTTTAATCTTCGTCCATCATTTCTGTCCGATTCTTGGACACTTTGATCGAGATCCAACATCTCTGGCGCCACCTCGCCGCCCCGCCTTCGCCGCGTGTTCCGGATGTTACGATAGGTTGCATCCGTTTCGGAGGTCGCCCACCATGATTGAATCTTCCGCGCCTGCAGCGCTTACATCCGAGCAGATTTCCAACCTCACGCGCCAGAACAACTACGGCACGTGGCGCTTTCAGAAAACCTGGAAACCGCTCTATATCGCGGATGCAGAAGGCTGCTGGTTCATCGACGGCGCGGGCAAGCATTACCTCGATTTCAGCTCGCAGCTCATGTGCGTCAACCTGGGTCACAAGAATCCCCACGTGGTCGAGGCCATCGCCGAGCAGGCTCGCGAGCTCTGCTACGTCGCGCCGGGATACGCCACCGCGTCGCGCGCCCGCCTCAGCGCCAAGCTCCTCGAAGTCCTCCCCGAGGGGCTGAACAAATTCTTCTTCGCCACAAGCGGTACTGAAGCAAATGAAGCGGCCTTCAAAATCGCCCGTATGTTCACCGGCAAAACCAAGATCATCTCCCGCTACCGCTCTTATCACGGCTCAACCATGGGCTCCATTGCAGCCACCGGCGATCCGCGCCGCTGGGCCATGGAGCCTGCGGGCAAGGGCGCGGGCGTCGCCTTCGCGCCTGAGACCAACTGCTACGACTGCCCCATCAAGCACACCTACCCCACCTGCAACATCGCCTGCGCCGACTACATCGAGCACATGATCCGCAACGAAAGCGATGTCGCCGCAATCATCGTCGAGCCGGTCGTCGGCACCAACGGCGTCCTCGTTCCGCCGCCCGAGTACTTCCCGCGCCTGCGCGAGATCTGCGACCGGCACGGTGTCCTGATGATCGCCGACGAAGTCATGGCCGGTTGGGGCCGCACTGGGAAGTGGTTCTCTCTTGATAACTGGAACGTCAAGCCCGACATTCTCGTTACTGCCAAGGGCATCACCTCGGCCTACGTTCCTCTCGGCCTTTGCGCCACCACCACCAAAATCGCCGACTACTTCGAGGACCACTACTTTTCACACGGTCACACATACGAAGCGCACCCGCTCACCCTCGGCCCCGCCGTCGCCACCATCGAAGAAATGCAGCGCCTCAAGCTCGTTGAGCGCGCCGCGGAGCTCGAGCCCTACGTCCGCCAGAAGCTCGAAGCCCTGAAGGCCGAACACGTTTCGATCGGTGACGTGCGCGGCCTCGGCCTCTTCTTTGCTGTTGAGATTGTGAAGAATCGCAAGACCAAGCAGCTCTTCAACACCATGCGCGACAAGGTGGAAGGCAAGCCGCTCGTCGTCGATCAGATCGCCGCCAAGATGATGGCGCAGGGCGTCTCGATTCAGGCCTGGGTCAGCCACTTCGTCATCGCCCCGCCGCTCATTGTCACTAAAGAAGAGCTCGACCTCGGCATTGCCGCCCTCGACGAGCACCTCTCAATCGCCGACGCGCTGGTGGAAGCCTGACCAGTTTCAAACGTGTGGTGCCCGACGTCTCGTCCGCTGCCGCGGTTGAGATGTCGGATAGCGCAACCACTTAACAACCTGCTTGCTTCAGCGCACAACTCCAATCGTGCTATCGGATACGACAAAGAATCCTCGGGCCTTTAGCCTTTGCACAAGACAATCCGCGCGCCTCAAAACTGTAGTACATTTGTCTTGGCGCGCAGGGCGCCGCCCGTCCGCGGAAAGGACCGAGTCTACCTGAGCATTTGGCGCACCAAAGCCTTCACGAATCTCCTTTGCCCGGCATAGCGGACCGCGGGCGCGCATCGAAGGAGGTCGGTCATGCCTAGTCGCCACTTACCCGTCCGTCCCAATCTCGATCAACTTCGGCACCAGGCCAGAGATTTTCTGCGCTCCATCAGGCGTAACGATCCGGCCGCCATCGCCGACTTGCGCACCTTTCATCCCAGCCCGCCTGATCTCGCATCCATTCGCCTGGCAGACGCGCAACTTGCCCTCGCACGCAGCTATGGCATCCCCAGTTGGCCGCGTCTCGTGACCGCATGTCGCATGACAGACGCCATCTGCCGCGACGACATCGAAACGGTCCGGACCCTTGTTTTGCGCGATTCGCGGTTGCTCGAAGAAGACGCGCGTGGTGCAAAAGGCAATTGGGGACCGCCCATGTCCTACGCTGCAAACCTCGGCCAGAACGCCGTCGTCGAAATGCTTCGCAGCCTCGGCGCGTCCGACCTGCAATACGCCTTCGGCCGCGCCTGCCTGCAGGGCCAGGTGGCCACAGCGCGCAAGCTGCATGCCATGATGGGCAGTCCACCGATACCAGACGGTGATCTAAGTGGCCCAGCATACACCCTCAATGTCGCCGGCACCGAACTATTGCTCGAATTCGGCGCGCGTGTCTGCGATGAGCGCGGTGCCCGCCTCGCGCCCGTCGACGTCCTACTTGAAACAGACAGCCGCAACCCGGCCGCGCTACATCGTATCCTCGAGCTCTACGCCGCGCACGGGCTGAGGCTGCCCGATACGCCACCCATGGCAATCTATCGCGGGCGCATCGATCTCCTGGAAGAACATATTCGCCGCGATCCCGGCCTGCTCAAGCGAACATTCACGCACGAGGAAATCTATCCTCCCGAACTCGGTTGTCACGATGAAGTGATGGCGACGCACGGCACTCCGCTGGCCGGCTCAACGCTGCTCCACATGTGTGCCGATTACGACGAGATCGAAACAGCGCGCTGGCTGCTCGAGCGCGGTATGAATGTCGACGAAAAAGCTGCCGTTGATTTGGCCGGCTTCGGCGGACACACCGCGCTCTTCGCGACTGTCGTTTCCCAGCCAAACTTCTGGATGAACCACCGCGGCCAAAAACTGTCCGCTCCCTTCACCCGCCTGTTGCTCGACCACGGCGCCGATCCCAATGTACGCGCCTCATTGCGTAAACAGCTTCATCCCGGGTACGAAATCGCCGGCATGCACGAATACCGCTCCGTAACTCCGGTCAGTTGGGGGCAACAGTTTCACTTCCAAAAGCTCGTTAGCCAGGAAGCGATTCGCATGATCGTCGAGCGCGGCGGTCAGCCCTGAACAGAATCACATGATTCGGACTTTCGAAGTTGGAAAACAGAAAGCCGACAGCTGCGGGATGAACGCGGCCTCACGCCACTTCCTCCGCGCTCTCCGCCACTCCCGCCGGCGCCGCCAGCTTCATCATTGCCACATACGACGCGCCCGCAGTAAAGAACCCCACGAACCATGCGTAATCGTAAAGAAAGTGTAGCGGCTTCACGAATACGCCGATAAGCGCGATTCCAGCTCCGAGAGCGAGCGCAATCAACGCCCGCGGATTTACTCCCTTGCTGTAGTGGTACACGCCCTCGCGATGATAAAGCGAGTTCACATCCAGTTCCGTCCCGCGGATAAAAAAGTAATCGCATACCATGATTCCGGCCACCGGCCCCAGAAGCCCCGAATAGCCCACCAGCCAGCCAAAGATGTACGCGTCCGGCGTGGCCAGCAGCTTCCACGGGCACATCGCGAGGCCGAGAAATCCCGTAATCAATCCGCCCGTCCTGAAGCTGATCAGCCGCGGCCACAGATTTGAAAAATCGTTCGATGGCGACACAACATTCGCGCCAATATTCACGTTCAGCGTCGCCACTAGAACCGCAATCAGCGCCACGAAAGCGACCACCGGCTGATGGAACATCCCAATCAGCTGCACCGGGTCCCATATCGGCTTGCCGAACAACACCGCCGAAGCCGACGTTACCGCGATTCCGAGAAACGTGTATAGCACCATCGCTACCGGCAGTCCGAACGCCTGTCCCCACGATTGCGCACTTTGTGACTTGGAATAGCGCGTGAAGTCGGGAATGTTCAGTGCCAGCGTCGCCCAGTAGCCCACCATCGCCGTCAGCGACGGGAAAAAAACGCTCAGAAACTCGCCCCTCGTGTGGAACGTACTCGGTGTCGACAGCATCGCGCCAAAGCTGCCCGCCTTCATCCGAACCCAGATCAGTAACGCCACAGCCATCACGAACATGAACGGCGCGCCAAACGCCTGCAGTCGCTTAATCGACTCCACACCTCGCCACACGACCACCATGTTCAACAGCCAGAATCCCAGGAAGCACGCCCACAAAATGCCGCCGTTTCCCTCCGCTCTCGGCCATATTACGATCAACATCGCGTCAATCGCGCTGCCGCCGATCCACGACTGAATTCCGAACCAACCGCACGCCACTACCGCGCGCAGCAGCGCCGCCAGGTTCGCCCCGCGCACCCCAAACGAGGCCCGCAGAAAAACCGGAAACGGAATCCCATACTTCGCGCCCGCGTGTGCGTTCAGCAGCATGGGAACGAGCACAATCAGGTTTCCCAGCAGCACCGTGCCAAGGGCCTGCTTCCAATCCATCCCCTTCGCGATCAGCCCCGATGCGAGCCGGTAAGTGGTGATCTCCATGCACATCGAGAACCACAGCGCCGTGTAGTTGTAGAAACCCCACGTGCGCTGGTCTGGTGTGGTCGGCGTCAGGTCGCGGTTCGATAGTGACGGATCCACGCTGCTCACGGGACCTCCTCCGTGAAGTCGGACAGTATCTATCTAAAGTAAGACACTTCGGTGCCCCAGGCCCCTCCGCAGCGGCGGACAGGAACTGGGGAAGCACGAACGCTAGTCCTGCACTGGAAAGCTGACAGCGAGCCGTCCTCCAGCAGCTACTTCCACGCCCCGCCACGCGCCTCGCGCCGCAGATACTTCCCTCGCCCTGGCTTGCCGATGAACTTCCCACCACTCACAATCAGCTCGCCGCGCGAATACACATCGCGTGCATTTCCGCGCACCTTGAATCCTTCGAACATGGAGTAGTCCACGCGCATGTGGTGCGTTTTGGCGCTGATCGTATAGTCCTCTGCCGGGTCCCACAGCACCAGGTCCGCGTCGCTTCCCGCAGCCAGCACACCCTTCTTCGGATACATCCCAAAGATTCGCGCCGGGGCAGTCGATACAAGTTCCACAAATCGATTAATCGAGAAATTCCCCTGCCCGACACCGTGGTGATGCAGCAGTTGCAGCCGGTTCTCGATCCCAGGCCCGCCATTCGGAATCTTCGTGAAGTCATCCTTGCCCAGCGCCTTTTGGTCTTCGAAGCAAAACGGGCAGTGATCGGTCGACACCACCTGCAGATTGTCCTTGCGCAATCCCTCCCACAGCTTCGGCTGGTTCTTGCGCTCGCGCAGCGGCGGCGTAAACACATACTTCGCGCCCTCCCAGCCCTTGCCCTCCATGTTGTCTTCGATCGAGAGCAACAGGTACTGCGGACAGGTCTCGGCAAACGCGGGCAAGCCGCGGTCGCGCGCCTCGCGCACCTGGTTCAGCGCATCCTCGCTTGAAAGATGCACGATATAGATTGGCACGCCGGCAATCTCCGCCATGGCGATTGCACGATGCACAGCCTCGGCCTCGGCCTTCGTCGGCCGCGTCAATGCGTGATAAACCGGCGCGGTCTTCCCTTCGGCCAGCGCCTGCTGCACAATCACATCGATGACCGAACCGTTTTCCGCGTGCATGCAGATCAGCGCGCCATTCTTCGCCGTCTGCTGGAGCGCCTTGAAGATCGTGGCGTCGTCCACCATCAGCACGTTGGGATACGCCATGAATAGCTTGAAGCTGGCCACGCCCTCGCGCACCATGTCGTCCATGTCTTCGAGGCCCGCGTCTCCCAGGTCCGTGACGATCATATGCAGCCCGTAGTCGATGCACGCTTTCCCTTCGGCCTTCTTCCACCACGTATCGAGCGCCGTGCGCATCTTCGTTCCGCGCGCCTGGATTGCGAAGTCCACAATCGTCGTGGTTCCCCCGACCGCCGCAGCTCGCGTACCCGTCTCAAAATCGTCGGCCGATTTCGACCCTCCGAAGGGCATATCGAGATGCGTGTGTGCGTCGATTCCTCCAGGCAGCACCAGCAGCCCCGTCGCATCCACCACTTTGTCCGCCGCGCTCGCCGGAATCCCCGCGCGCACTTCCTTGATCACCGCGCCATCAATGAGCAAATCCGCCTTGACGCTGGCGTCGGCATTCACAATCGTTCCGTCTTGAATGAGAACCTTAGGCATTGCTTTCACCCCATCCAATCTTCAATCACCGGCTTTTGTGGCATTTCGCCTTCTCAGGCCAGGAACAGTGAAGGAGCACTTCACACTGCGGCTCAATTTACGGTTGCTGCGTCTGCGTCACGCACGCCGCTCCCCGCGTACGTTCGTCCCACGTCTCCGGCTTCAGTCCCGTATCTACCTGCACCATCGTGATGCATCCATCCACCGGACAAACCAACGAGCACAGGTTGCACCCCACGCACTCCGTTTCGTCAACGCGAGGAATCCGCTCGAGCGGCGTCGGGTACGGACCCTCCGCAAATGCAGCCGCGCGCTCCCCGCGCGTCACCGGCGTTTCGGCAATCGAGGCGCGGCTCTCTGCTTCCTTAGTCGCCGGCGTCCGATGCAATTCCACATGCCCGTCAACCGGCCCGGTCACACGGTCCAGATGAATGCACTGATGCGCGCCGTCCCAACACGCGATGTGGCACAGATCGCACCCAATGCACTTCTGCTCGTCGATGCGCGCCACGATCTTGTAGTTCAGGTTCAGGTGCTTCCACTCGGTCACGCGATTCAAGGACAACCCGCGAAAATCCTCGAGCGTCTTGAAGCCCTTCTCGCGCATCCAGTTGTCCAGGCCCTCCACCATGTCCTCGACGATTCGATAGCCGTAGTGCATCACCGCCGTGCACACTTGCACTGTTCCGCATCCTAAAAGCAGAAACTCGGCTGCGTCGCGCCAAGTACCAATCCCGCCGATCCCCGAAAGCGGCAGCGCCGACTCCGGATCGGCCAGAATCTGCTGCACCATGTTCAATGCGATCGGTTTCACTGCCGGCCCGCAGTACCCGCCGTGCGAGCTCTTCCCGTCCACATTCGGCCGCGGTACAAATGTGTCCAGGTCGATTCCTGTAATCGAATTGATCGTATTAATCGCCGATAGTCCTTCGGCCCCACCGCGCTTTGCCGCCCGCGCTACCGTGCGAATATCGCTGATGTTGGGCGTCAGCTTCACCAGCACCGGCGTCCGCGCCTTTTCCTTCACCCACTCGGTAATCATCTGGGCGTACTCTGGCACCTGGCCCACCGCCGAACCCATCCCGCGCTCGCTCATGCCATGCGGGCAACCAAAATTCAGCTCCAACCCGTCCGCTCCCGCATCCTCGGTTCGCGTTACAATTTCGTGCCATGCCTCGCGCGTCGACGCCACCATGAGCGATGCAATCACCGCGTTCCGCGGATAGCGCTTCTTCATGTCCGCCATCTCGCGCAGATTCTGCTCCACGGTCCGGTCGCTGATCAGCTCAATATTGTTGAACCCCATGATGCGCTGGCCGTTCCAGTCCGTGGCTGAGTAGCGTGAGCTCACATTGGTGATCGGCTCGCCGATCGTCTTCCACACCGCGCCGCCCCAGCCCGCGTCGAACGCGCGCATGATCATCTCGCCCGTATTCGTCGGCGGCGCCGAAGCCAGCCAGAACGGATTCGGCGAGTTGATGCTGCCTGCAAAATTCCGCACGCCGATGTCAGGCATGGGTCACCTCCGCTGCTTTCAACATGGCGAGCGCAGCACGTTTGCCCCCGGCCACTGCGTCCACCACTTCGCGCCCGCCGTTCACGCAATCGCCGCCGGCATAGTACCTCGGGTTCCCCGTTTGGCCTGTCACGCGATCGGCCACAATCTTTCCATCGCGTACCTCAACGCCGCGCAGCTCCTGCAAAAGCTGCGTCAGCGGCGACTGCCCGATCGCAGGCACCACTAAATCGCACGCAATCGCCGACTGCGAGTCAGGAACGACCTCAAGCTTTCCACCTGCCTCGCGCACCTGCACCGTTTCGAGCAGCAGTCGGCCGTGCTCGCTCCGCCCAATCGCCACCGGCTGCCTCCGCCAAAGAAACTGCACGCCCTCCTGTTTCGCGTGTTCGTACTCAAAATCAAAGGCCGACATCTCGCTCTCACTTCGCCGGTAAACCATATAGACCGTCTCGGCACCCAGCCGGTGGGCGGCGTTGGCCGCGTCGATCGCCGTGTTTCCCGCGCCCACCACTACCACCGTCCCGTGCAGCTCGCGCAGGTGGCCCGTCTTGTACGCGGCAATCAGCTCCAGAGCGTTCATCACGCCTTCCGCTTCTTCGCCAGGAATGTTCAGCCGCTGCATCGCGCCCAGCCCCAGCCCGAGAAAGACAAAGTCAAACTCCGCTTCCAGCGCCTCCAGCGATGCGGCCGAATCCACGTCCACTCCGCACCGGAATTCCACTCCTAGCCGCCGGATCATCTCCACTTCGCGCACGCTGTCGGCGGCCCGTAACTTGTACTCTGCTACGCCGTACGTATTCAATCCGCCCGGCAGCTCGCGCCGCTCGATCACCGTCGCCCGCGCACCCTGGCGGCACAACTCCGCCGCGCACGCCAGCGACGCCGGCCCACCGCCGATGCAGGCCACGCGCAGATTGTGCGTCCCCGGTGCAGCCACGTGCACCGTCTCACCCGACGCCCAGAACGCGTCCATCGCGTGCCGCTGCAATTGCCCAATTTGAATCGGCTTCCGATTCTGCCGCGTCAGCACGCACGCGCCCTCGCACAGCACGTCCACAGGACAAACCCGTGCGCAGCTCGCCCCCAGAATATTCGCGTCCAGAATTCGCAACGCCGATCCGCGCAAGTTTCCCGACGCAATGCGCTTGATGAACCCCGGCACATCGATATGTGTAGGGCACGCCGCCGTGCACGGCGCGTCGAAGCAATTCAGGCAGCGGTCCGCCTCAATCACCGCGGCCTGCGCGGTCAGCGCCGGCTTCAGCTCGCCAAATCGCGCTCGTAGCTGCTCGTCATGCGGTAGTGCTGCGGTGCTCATGAGAACCCCATGAAAGTCAGGACACAATTCGAATTGTGCCGCGACTCGAGTCTCGAAACCTCGATGCTTCGGCCCCAGAAAAATCGCCTTACGACGCCACCAGCGGCCCGTACAAATCGGGCCTGCGGTCGCGATAGAACTGCCACGTCCGCCGCACTTCGGCAATCTCGTCCAGATTCAGGTCGGTGGTCAGCACCTCGTCCTTGTCGCGCCCGGCCTCCGCAATGATCTTCCCGCGCGGATTGCAAAAATAGCTCGTCCCGTAAAACTCGCCGATGTTCCACGGCGCCTCGGTCCCCACGCGATTGATCGCCGCGATAAAGTACCCGTTCGCCGCCGCGTGAGCCGGCTGCTCCAGCTTCCACAGGTACTCGCTCAGCCCCGCCACGGTCGCCGATGGATTGAACACAATCTCCGCGCCGTTCAGTCCCAGGCACCGCGCGCCTTCGGGAAAGTGCCGGTCGTAACAGATATAGATGCCCACCTTGGCAAAGCCCAGATCGAATACCGGATACCCCAGGTTGCCCGGCCGGAAATAGAATTTCTCCCAGAACCCCGGCGCCACGTGCGGAATGTGAGTCTTGCGGTACTTGCCCAGATAAGCCCCATCGCTTGCGATCATCGCCGCGGTGTTATAAAAAACGCCCTCCTGCTCCACCTCATACACGGGCACAACCAACGCAATGTGCAGCTCCTTCGCCAGCGCGCGCATCAGGCTCACGGTCGGCCCATCGGGAACTGCCTCGGTCATCTCATACCACTTCGTTTCCTGCTCGGCGCAAAAATACGGCCCGTTGAAGATCTCCTGCAGGCAGACAATCTGCGCTCCCTGCTTTGCCGCCTGCCGGATCAAACCCACATGCTTCCCCACCATTGCCTTCTTTTGCTCGGGCAGCGGTTCGGTCGCAGGCAATGCATTCGACGCCTGAATAATGGAACATCGAACGACTCGGGCCATGGCTTGCTACCTCCAACGTAAATAAACTGTGAGTCTTAGAAATTAGCTCAAACGAGTCCATTCGGCAATAGCATTCTGTCCCGCTTGCCTCGAAGAGTGCGCCTTCGGGACTTGGCCCGCACCGCGCTGCCGATTGACTTACTGATCACTCGATCCAATAATCGAATGAGATGAATATTTACGAGGAGATCGTCAAGCTGCAACGTGAGGGCCGCAGCGGCGCTGTGGCTACGATTGTGAACTCGCGCGGCTCCATCCCCTCGTTTCAGAGCGCCAAAATGCTTATCCGCGACGACGGCTCCATCGCCGGAA
>CAZANC010000057.1:0-15586 GCA_964486495.1 uncultured Occallatibacter sp. | reverse complement strand
TCATGCCGGGACGGATTCACAAGGAAGGATCGATCGGGATTGTTTCGCGGTCAGGTACGTTAACTTACGAGGCGGTGCATCAGTTGACGCAGAGAGGCATTGGGCAGTCGACTGCGATCGGCATCGGCGGCGATCCCATCATTGGCACAACGCACATTGACGCTCTGCGGTTGCTGAACGACGACCCGGAGACTGAAGCGATCATCATGATCGGAGAGATTGGCGGTTCGGCGGAAGAGGCTGCGGCAGAATTTGTGAAACAGAACGTGAAGAAACCAGTGGTGGGATTTATCGCCGGGCAGACCGCGCCTCCGGGGCGCCGCATGGGTCATGCAGGCGCGATCATCAGTGGCGGACAAGGAACGGCGGCCGACAAGATGAAGGCCATGACCGCGGCGGGAATTCATGTCGTGGTGTCACCCGCGGAGATTGGCGCTACGCTGGCCAACGTGATCGGCAAAGCGTGAAAAGCAGCTGCTAGCTTTTAGCCTCTTGCTTCCAGCTCATCGTGCCGAGGCGAAGTGAATCAACTTCGCTCGGAGCAGCGAGACCCCCCAAAGCTCGACGATTCGCGGAAAGAACTCTTCGATTCGGGAGGGTCCTTGTTATTCCTGTTGGCAACACAGCAAGGGGATGCATACAATCCAGGACTATGCTCGACCGCGCACGAATTGCCTTAATCCTGCTGCTTGCCGCTTTTCCATCCTTGGCCCGCCGTGCCGCCGCGCAGACGACCGGCACGTTTGGCAACTGCGATCCGCAGATTCACGACAAACTGGTGGGAGCGGAGTGGCGCTCGCCCTCGGATTGCGAAGTCAAGTTCGACGCCTACGTGCGCAAGGGGCTCACAGCGGCGCTGCAGCCGGTCATCGACAACCTGACCGCGCATGACTGGGGTGTGACCGGAGAAGTTGAGCTCCAGTCGCTTACATCGATTCCGCGGCACACCGAGAACAAGCCTTTTCAACTGGCGGAGCAGCAGATGCACCAGGGCGGAGCGTTCTTTGTGACGCTTGGCTTGGACAAGAACTCGCCCATCTTTGCACAGTACGACCAGCCGGTGCAGGCGGCCATGGCGAAGTTTGGCGCGGCGCTCAAGTCAATGAATGCTGCCGATGGAGTGGCGGCGCAGAATGCTTTGAGCGGTGCGACCAAAGCGGAAGTAAAGCATACAGAGATTCACATCAGCATCTCGATCAATCTGGGCGGCGTGGGGATTACGAACTTCAAGGGCGGCCACACGGTTTGGCAGTTGCCGACGGGCGGCTTTGCGGTTTCGGCGCCATATGTGCAGGCTCCGACTGGCGGCGACGTGAGCGCTGCACAGGCGGTGACGTACGTCTTTCTCGGGCTGTTCACCGGTCCTGCGGCTGCCGGGCCGGGAACGGGCGACGAGAACATCCAGGTAAAGGGAAGTCTATCTTCGGCTCCGGCCAAGCTGCTGAGCGTGCAGAGCGTCTGCATTCGCATCCAGACGGGCACGGATCTGGCGAAGCAAGTGATTCAACTGATCGACTGGAACGCGATCAAGAGCCTGATGGCCGGGCAGTGACGAAAGTGCAGCTACCAGCGCCTAGATTCCAGATCAGCGTGCGGAGGCTGAGTCCATCGGCTGGGCAGTAACTTGCGGCGGATTACCTCCAGCATCAAAAAGTCCCTGAACACCTGCTTTCGCTCCCCAGCCGAGGTGGATAATCGATGCATCGACATGCTCACTGGGACCATTGGCCGCTGCCGCGGTTGCGGCCCAGTTGCATGCTGTATGAGAGCCTGCTTTTGTTGTCATGGTTTTACCTTCCCCGGATGATTGCGGTGTGAACCCTCGCTGCTGACGCCGGCGATGGATCGAGAGGGTCGACCTCGATTCCGACTGGCCTTGAGAGGATTCCACGGAACTGCGTTGGTTTCTATGAACCGTCCATTGCCTGCGCCGGCGGATGCGCCGCCGCTTCGCTATTGGTTTGCGGGCCTCAAGCTTGAGGCCGATGGGACGCTTCTGCGCGGGGAGACGCCGGTCGACCTGCCCACGGAGGAGGCGGCGGTTTTGCGCTTGCTGCTCATGCGGGCAGGCGAGATCGTGAGCCCGATCGAGCTCAAGCGCGCCGTGTGGGGCGAAGAGCATGCTTCGGGCGAGGTCGTCGCGAAGTGCGTTGCTTCGCTCAGGGAGCGGCTGCAACCCGCGGATTGCATCGAAGGAGTCTATAAACGCGGGTACCGGATCTCCGCTGCTGTCGAGACCGATGACGTGCAGGAAGCTGGCGCGATGCCGCGGCTTGCCATCATGCCGTTTGGCGGCGGGTACGGCGTTGCCGATTACCTCGGTTCGGCGATCGCTGAGGCAGCGATGGCGCAGTTGAGCGGAGCCGAATACGCGGTTGTGTCGGTGGTGGCGCGGGAATCAGTGTTCGCACTGGCGCGGCGCGGAATGACGCCGCATGAGATTGGCAAAGCGCTCGAGGCGGATCTTGTTCTCAACGGCCAGCTGCATGCGACGCCGGAGCGGCTGAGGTTGCGGGCCGAGATGATCCGGGTTGCGGATGGCGCCGAGCTCTGGATCGAGGATCTGATGGTGGAGCGCGGCCGGGTCATGGAGCTCGAGCGGGAGCTGGTGAACCGCGTGAGCAGCCGCATCCGTTGCGGCGGCTTTTCCATCGCGGCAGTTGCGGCGGCCGAAGTTGCGCGCGAGGCTTCGGCGCAGCGTAGCGAGGCGCATGAGCTCTATCTGCGCGCGCATCATGAGTGGCAATCGCTGGAACGGCACCGGATGCAGGATGCGATGGGCCGGCTGTTGCGGGCCATCGAGTTGGATCCTTCGTTCATCGCGGCGCGCGCCGACCTTGCGCATCTCTGCGTGACGCAAGCGTTTTACGGCTTCATGTCGCCGACTGCGGCCGCGAGCATGGTACGGAGAGCGGCGGGGCAAATCCCGGAATCGGCGGGAAACGCCGAAACGTTGCTGCCAGCGTTGAGCTGGATCTACTTCCACGTGGACCGGAATCTGCGCGCGGCTTTGGACGCGTTCGCGCGATCGGCACATCTGCCCCAAGATCCGCGGGTCACGCGGGTACGCACGATGTTCCTCTTGAGCAGGCACAGATTCGACGAAGCGCTGGAAACGCTCCGCGCGGCGATTCAGGCCGATCCGTTCTCGCCCTGGCTGCAGGCCAGGCTGGCGTGGGCGCTGCATCTGGCCGGCGAGGCTGAAGCGAGCGTCGATCAAATCCGCAAAACGATCTCGCAGTTTACTGAGCACGACGGCGCTCATTTGTATGGCGCGATGATTCTGGCTTACAACGGTGAAACTGCGCGGGCGGTCGAGCTGGCGCGCGCGCTGGCTTCGCGGTCGGCGCACTTCGACCTGGCAACGGCGGCGCATGCATATGCGCTGGCGTGCGCGGGACGTAAAGAAGAAGCGCGAACGCTGCTGGAGCGGCTTCAGTGGCTAAGCAGAGAACGCTTTGTGATGAACACGTTCGATGCAGCTACATATGTGGCGATGGACGATGACGATGCCGCGCTCGAGGAGCTGCGCATCGCGAATGAAAATCGCTGCCCGTGGTTTTTTCAGACGCTTGGTGACCCGCGGTTGCAGCCGCTCCGTGGTCGGCCGGAGTTTGAAAGGATGCGGAGCTCGTTGCGGGCGATAGAAGCCGACGCGGAGAATAGCGAGGAGCCGGACTGGGTCGAGCGCGCGGGCTGAATCTTAGAATCAGTGGTTAGTGGTTAGTGGTTAGTGGTTAGTGATTTGTGATTTGTGATTTGTGATTTGTGATTTGTGATTCCTGGTCAGCTTTCGGCTTTGAGCTATCAGTTTTCAGCGATTCTCTGAAATCGGCTGTTTTTCAGCGATTTTCAGTGATCGGTTTTTGTCGATTAATTCTGTGCTATCCATTTCCTTTTGAGTAATTTGAGCCTCGGTTGCGCATCTTTTCCTCGCAACAAAAAAAGTTCACAGTTTCACAGTTTCACAAAACGGCATGGGGGGTGGGGTCGGAAAAGCAGGGACTAAGGGGCTGAGGGACTGAGAGACCGACGGAACGAGGGAGCGAGGGAGCAAGGGAACAAGGGAGCGGGAAAGACAGGGGCGAGGGAGCAGCAATCGGCTGGCAGCGGAGGATGGCCTGGGTGAACGCTCATGGTCTGAGTATGCGCCAGAGGGGCGAAATGATCGGCGAACTTCGGGAAGAAAAGATTAGGCGTGGAATGAGGGGGATGCGAGAGGGTGAGGGCGGCGGAGGGCTTGACATCAAGAGGTTGGCGTGTGCGTGAATCAGGCCGCAGTTGAGTCGATACGAATGGGCGTCGGCGCTCCATGAAGCGAGACGAACCGGTCTGGCCGGCAGCAGGCTCGGCTGAGGGAGGCCAGGTCGGACAGCATTTCGCGGTCTAGTTTGAAGGACTCCAGTGCAGCATCCAGCACCAATGCAGATGCCGCCTCGCGAGGGCGCTCCATGCGGTAGTGCATCCACTTGCCTTCTCTCCGCGCAGCAACCACTCCCGCCTTGCGCAGATACGCCAGATGGCGCGAAATCTTGGGCTGGCTCTGGCGCAAAATCTCAACCAGATAGCAGACACACACCTCGCGCCCCGCAATCAGATTGAGCAGACGCAGCCGTGTCCGGTCGGCAAGTGCTCGAAACAAGGGCGCCAGATCGGCCGGCATGGCCCGGTAGCTCATGGTTCCATAATATACGCATTGACAGATATGTCCAGGCAGGAATATATTTGCATTGACGTATATGAGGAGATGCAAATGGACGCCGCAAGTGAAGTGACCCCGAGCCAGGTGAAAGAGGAAGTGAAAGAGAAATACGGCAGCGCCGCGCGCGCGATTGCGCAGGACGGAAGCGTTGCCGCATGTTGCGATCCGGGGCTTCGATGCTGCGACCCCATCACCACCAACCTCTACAGCGCCGATGAAAAGGGGCTGATCCCGGAGAAGGCTGTTCTGGCCTCGCTGGGCTGCGGCAACCCTACTGCGCTTATCGAATTGAAACCAGGCGAAGTGGTGCTCGATCTCGGATCGGGCGGCGGAATCGACGTGCTTCTTTCCGCGCGCCGCGTGGGCCCAACCGGCAAGGCGTATGGCCTCGACATGACCGACGACATGCTTGCTCTTGCCCGCGAGAATCAGCGCCGCGCCGGCCAAGAAAATGTTGAGTTCCTCAAAGGCGAGATCGAAGACATTCCGCTGGCCGATGGCTCCGTGGATGTCGTGATTTCGAATTGCGTGATCAACCTCTCGGCCGACAAGGACCGAGTGTTGCGCGAGGCATTTCGCGTGCTCAAGCCGGGCGGCCGGTTCGCCGTCTCCGATGTGGTGGTGCGCGGCGAAGTGCCCGAGCAGGTGAGGCAAAGCATGCTGCTCTGGGTGGGCTGCGTGGCCGGCGCTCTGGAGGAACAGGACTACCGTAAGCGCCTTGAGGCCGTAGGCTTCAGCAGCGTGGAAATTGAGCCGACCCGCGTCTACGACATTGAAGACGCGCGCCAGTTTCTTGCTGGATCCGGCGTGGATGTGGACGCAATCGCGGCGCAAACGCAGGGGAAATTCATGAGCGCGTTCATCAGGGCCACCAAGCGGGCCACCAAGCCGCAAGCATCGGGAGAGGGTTCCTGCTGCGGTTCAGGATGTTGCTCGACCGCTTCAGAAACGGTGAAAGGCTGACCAGAATGTCCGCTCACTACAATGTTTTGTTTCTCTGCACCGGCAACTCGGCCCGCTCCATCCTGGCAGAAGCCATCCTGAACGATAAGGGAAAGGGCGTCTTCACCGCGTACAGCGCCGGCAGCCATCCATCCGGGACGGTGCGGCCCGAGGCGCTCAGGCAACTGGAGCTTGCGCACATTTCCATCGCGGGCCTGCGCAGCAAATCATGGGATGAATTCGCAGGCACGAATGCACCGAAGATGAACTTTGTCTTCACGGTTTGCGACAACGCGGCGAAAGAAGCTTGCCCCTTCTGGCCGGGACAGCCGATGACGGCGCATTGGGGAATTCCCGATCCGGCCGCCGTGAAGGGAACGGAGGAAGAGATCGCGAGAGCGTTCCGCGACGCCTTTATGGTGCTAGACCGCAGGATCGGACTCTTTCTGTCCCTGCCGCTCGGTACGCTTGACCAACTCGCCATCAAGCGCGAGGTCGATAGCATCGGCCGCTCGTAGCGCAATTTGTGGAGGCCCGAAGTTGAAGAAGAGCCGTCTTTCGTTTCTTGACCGCTATCTGACCGCGTGGATCTTTGGAGCCATGGCGGTGGGCGTCGCACTGGGCTGGCTGGCCCCTGGAGTGGTTCCGTTTCTGAATCGCTTCAGCGTGGGCACGACTTCGATTCCAATCGCGGCGGGGCTCATCCTGATGATGTATCCGCCGTTCACGCGAGTTCGCTTTGAGGAACTGCACGAAGTCTTCCGCAACAAGCGCGTGCTGGGGCTCTCTCTGCTGCAGAACTGGCTGATCGGGCCGGTTCTTATGTTCGTGCTTGCCGTTGTGTTCCTGCGGAACTATCCCGAGTACATGGCTGGTCTCATCATGATCGGACTGGCGCGCTGTATTGCGATGGTGATCGTGTGGAATGAACTTGCGAAGGGCGACACGCAGTATGCCGCGGGACTGGTGGCGTTCAACTCGCTGTTTCAAGTGTTTTTCTATTCCGTCTATTCGTGGGTGTTCATCACGGTTCTGCCGGGCTGGTTTGGATTGCGTGGCGCGGTGGTAAATATCTCCATCGGCGAGATTGCTCGAAGCGTTTTCGTCTATCTTGGTATTCCCTTCCTCGCCGGATTTCTGACTCGCACCGTGCTGGTCCACGCCAAGGGGCGCGAGTGGTACGACGGGAACTTTGTTCCTCGGGTGAGCCCGCTGACGCTGGTGGCCCTGCTTTTTACTATCGTGGTGATGTTCTCGCTGAAGGGCGGCTATATCGTGCGCCTGCCGCTGGACGTGCTGAGGATCGCGATTCCGCTGCTGATCTATTTCGTCGTCATGTTCCTTGTGTCGTTTTACATGGGACGGAAGCTGGGAGCCGATTATTCGAAGACGACGACGCTCGCATTCACAGCTGCCTCGAATAACTTCGAACTGGCCATTGCGGTTGCGGTATCAGTTTTCGGCATCAACTCTGGCGCCGCGTTTGCGGCTGTGATCGGACCTCTAGTCGAGGTTCCAGTGATGATTGCTCTGGTGAATCTGGCTTTGTATTTCCAGCGGCGATACTTCATTGACCCTGCGCCGGGCAACGTCGAAGGCGTCTGCGTTTCCCGCCCTCGGTAGGCCAGCGCGTGGCGTAGCGGGTCGCCCGGAGTTGGCCAGGGCGACAGCTTCGGCCGCGCTTCCACCCACAAGAGCGGAAGGACCGGAAAAGCAGTTGCGTCGATGTTGCGGAATTCCTTGCTGCGACCTTTCGAGGGCCTTTGAGATTTGGAGGGCCGGGCGGGAATTGAACCCGCGAATACAGGTTTTGCAGACCCGCGCGTTAGCCACTTCGCCACCGGCCCCCTACAACGAACTCAGCAGTTTCCGACGTTACGATTGCCTCCAAAATTCAGGCCAAAAATAGAAAACCCACCTGCCAGTTCAGATTCTGGCGGTGGGTACGTGGAGACGGCAGCTTGTGTAGTGCTCTAGCCCAGACCTTTCCTCGCGCCAGAATGCGATTGCGCGCAGCAACAGATCACAGCGCAACAACACATCTTGGCGTTCATGGAGGTGAATGACTTCATGGCGAGAATGTAGCACAAGGCCTCGCGGGAGGGCAAGGCGGTGGAGTGGTATTCACAAAGCGTTCACAGAGTTTCGCGCTGGGCTGGTTTGGGGTTAGCGCTCAGCTACTCGGCGTGGAAGACGACGTCGAAGAGCAGGAGGCTGGCGGTGGTGAAGATGATGTCGTAACCGAGGAGCATTTTGATCCAGAGGGAGGGGTCGCCGTCGCCGGTGAGGATGTTGCCAGTGGCCTGGACCATGGCGAGCAGAGCGGGAATGAAGATGGGAAAGAGAATCAGCGAGAGAAGGAATTCGCGATTGCGGCTGCCGATGGAGAGCGCGGCGAAGAAGACTCCGTTAACGACCAGAGCCCAAGTGCCGAGAGGAAGAACGAGGGCCAACTGCCAGGCTGGCCCTGCAATGTGAAGGTTGTAGAAGACGAAGAAGAAGGGCGCGAGGACGATCTGGACGATGGAGACGAAGAGAAAGTTGGCGATGGTTTTGGCGAGGAAGAGTTCTGCGCCCGGCGAAGGGACCATGCGCTGCGCGTCCATGACCTGGTGGCGGATTTCGCGGGCCCAGGCCTGATTGAGGGCAGTGACCGAAGCGAACATAGTGGCCACGCAGAGGACGCCGCCGGCGATTTGCTGCGAGAATGCGCCGCGGGGATCGAAGGCGATGGAGAAGAGCACAACGACGAGGCCGGAAAAGAAAATCATGGAGATCATGGCATCGAGGGTGCGCCACTCGATGCGGAGATCTTTGGCGAGATGCGTGAAGAGGGCGCGGGTCATGCGTGGCCCTCCGGGGAAAAGTTTACGGGGAGGGCGACGGCACATTTCGCCGGAGTGTGGTGGGGCCGAAGTTCCCCGAAGAACAACCACAGGTCCTTCGACTCCGGTCGCCAAGGCGACCTCCGCTCAGGATGACAGTTCATTTTTGATGCGGGCTTAGGAACCAAGAATGGGGAGCATTGTCCCACCCTAGCGGCAAAAACAAAGACGCCGCGAGGGTGGGGCACCCGAGACTTGAGGGCGCGGGTCATTCGTGACCCTCGCGGATTGGGTCGTTGGGTGAAGAAGCGTGGTCTCCCACCCTAGCGGCAAAAACAAAAACGCCGCGAGGGTGGGGCACCCTGGACTTGAGGGCGCGGGTCATTCTTGGCCCTCCGATGCGCTGGGTTGGGCGGCTTTCGTCAGGTCGGCGGATTGGACGGGCTGCCCGATTGCGGCGGCGGCGCGGAGATAGTCGTCTGGGGTGAGGATCAACTGCGTGCCGCGCGTTCCGGCGGAGACGCTGATGCGATCGAAGAGGATGGCGGTTTCGTCGACGTAAATGGGATAGGGCTTTTTTGCGCCAAAGACTGTGACGCCGCCGCGGATGTAGCCGGTGAGCGGCTGCACGTCTTTGAGGGGAGCCATTTCGGCTTTGCGCCAGCCGGCGAGACGCGACAACTTTTTGAAGTCGAGAGCGGCATCACCGGGGATGACGGCGAAGACGTAGTCGTGAGCGCAGTCGGTGGTCAGGAGCGTTTTGAAGACCTGCTCGGCGGGCATGCCGATTTTTTTGGCGACAGTGATTGCCGAGAGATCGTCTGGGTCGACCTCGTACTCGCGAAGCTCGAAGGGAATGCCGAGGGACTCGAGGAAGCGCGCGCCGTTGGTCTTCATTGGGTTGGGCTCCCTGGATCAACTGATGCGACGCGGCCGGCATGGAGGGTGATGACGAAGTCGGCGATGGGGGCGGCATGCTCGCGCTGATGAGTGGTGAGGACGATGGTGCGGTCGGATTGGCGGAAGCCGGCGAGGAGCGCGACCATCTGGCGGACGCTTTCGACATCCATGTTGGAAAAGGGCTCATCGAGAAGGAGAAGCTCAGGCACGGAGAGGAGCACGCGGGCGAGCGAGGTGCGCTGGCGCATGCCCTGCGAGTACTGGCCGAAGAGGCGATTGAGATCGGGATCGAGGCCGACCTGGCGAAGAGCTTCGGCGGGGGTGAGGCAGGGGCGACCGGAATAAAGACTGCTGAAGTAGCGAAGATTTTCCTGGGCGGTGAGCTCGTCGTAAAGCATGGGCGCGTGGCTCATGTAGCCGATGCGGGCGCGGGCGTCGTGGGGTTGTGAGTCGCCGAAGACGCGGACCGTGCCGTGGGTGGGACGGAGAAGGCCGGCGAGAATGCGCAGGAGCGTGGACTTGCCTGCGCCGTTTTCGCCGAGGAGGACGTAGCAGCGGCCGGGCTGGAGATCGAGAGAAACCTGGCGGAGAGCGGCAAAGCTCCCGAAGAGCTTGGACACCTGGACGAGTTGCGCGTTATCGGGCCGGGCGCAGAGGGTTGAACTGCCGGCTTCGGTGGCGTTCAGTGTCATTCGATCAGTTTGCTGCGGTCTGTGCGGAGGCGGGAGGCGCGGGATTCGGAGCGGATGCGGTGTTCGGTTTAGTCGTGGGTGCGGTGGATGGCGCTGCGCCGGGCTGCTGCGGAGCGTATTTGCTGGCGCACTTTGCCTGAAGCGCGGTGGCGTGCAGGACGCCATCGTAGCCATATGTGCCGATTGCAAGGGCCTGAGCGTTGTCCTTAAAGGTGTCAGGTGGTGGCTCGGAGCCCTTATAGACGACCTTGAGGGTCTTACCGCTGGCCGCATTTGGCGAGTGGCTTTCAAATTCGTTCATCGTGAAGGTCACGCTTGTGCCGCTCTGGTCGATCGAGCCGGGCACTACAAATCCCTCCACTCTCAATTCCCGATGGTGGATTTTATCGCCCGTAAGACTCTTGCTTTGGGGCGTTAATACCTCGTCGATCTTGACGTAATAGCTCTGGGTGTCACGGATCCCCGTAAAAGCCAGAGCGAGGATTGTGCCCACAATAATGGCCACCCCTGCCCCGATCCGCAATGTGCTCGAAGGAATTTTCATATCCAACTACTAACGATACGAGTGTGAGGGCGAGGGGGTCAAATTCGAAGTGATTTAGATCACAGGTCAAAGCTGATCGTCGGGACAGGAGCCGACTGGGACGACGGGGCCGCGGGACTGCGGGAGCAGAAAGTCAGGTGCTGACTTCCAGCTAGCAGCTTTTCTTGCTGGGGTTGGGGCCGGGCAAGGGTCTAGGCCGCCACGAAGGTGTGGGGCGCGCGATCCTGGTTATTGGCTGCGGCGAGCGTTTCCGAGACGGCCGCAGTAGCCGCGATTGACGACGCGGGCCGGCTGCAGTGCGGTGGCAACGATCGGCAGAATTCCGGCCGCGATCAAAGTGAGTTCGATGAACAAGGCAACCATTGGAACCCCCAAGGAGTTCCTTCTATGAGTTGTTGCGCCTGCGCGAACGGCTCCGATGGAGCTTCGCCACAATTGGGGGCGAAAGAATCATCGCAACGAAGGCCAAGGCAAGAAGCAAGTCAACCATGAAGGAAACTCTCCAAACAGGCTGTTGCGCCGTCTTTGGGCACAATCAGCTTGCGAATGGACCATAGCGCCGCCGCACCAGGATAGGAAATAACTCGTCGGTGGGAGGGCGTGGCCTGTTGGCGGGAGGGTTCGCTCAACTCATTGATAGAGCAGGAGATCGCCGGGTGGTCTGGGGCGAGGTTTCGGGATTAGTGCCGGGCTGAGAGGGCGTTTGCGGCACGGTCGAGGGCTTGAGCCAGGACGGCGAGCTGCTGCTGGGCAAGGGCGGGGTTGCGCGCGTCGATGGCTTCATTGACGCCGGGGATGACGACGGCGGCGTAGCCGGTGAGCTCGCCGGGAGCGTAGATGGTGTGGCGATACCAGGGGCGGCCGGGAAGGCCGGCGGGCGAAAGCAGCGCTGTTTCCGCCTGGCGGAGGGCGAGATTCAACTGGGTGAGATCGCCATATGGGGTGGACTGCAGGGCATGAACGCGGTCGGCGGCAGCGGCGAGATGCGAGGCGGCGGATTCGGCGGGCGCGAAGTCGAGAGGGTTGAGGCCGTTATCGGCCGCCCTGCGCTTTGCCGCCTGGATGTAAGCGGAAATTTCGCGCGCGTAGGCGATGTAGTTGTAGGGCAGTGCGTCGGCGTCGGCCATGCGCATGGCTTCGAGACCGAGGACGCGCGCCATTTCCTGCAGGTAGACGAATTCGGGGTCGGCGTTTTGCGTGTACCAGGCGAAGTCGTCGAAGGCGGAGTGATAGACGCCGTAGGGCCCGTTGGAACTGACTTCAGTTGAAGGCACGCCGGCGTGTTGCAGGAAGGGCGTGAAGTCCGAACCGGAGCCGAGATCGCCCACATGGACTTCTTCGCCCTCGATGGGCGGCGCGTTCGATTCGTGATGCTCGTCGCTCGAGGAAGACTTGCGGCGCCATTGGATAAAAACGGAGCCGGCCACCGGGCTGGGAACGGAGCGGGCTACATCGCGGACGAAATCTTTGAGCGAGGGCACGGCTCCGGCGGAGAAATCCGGCCCGGAGACAGCCACGTCTACGTTGAAGTAGGCGACGGCGCGGTCGAGAGCGCGGCCCTGCTGCTCGACCCATTCGGTAGAGCCGATGAGGCCTTCCTCTTCGGCGTCCCAACTGCAAAAGACGATGGTGCGGCGAGGACGCCATCCCTGAAGGAGCAGAGCGCCGATGCCGCGGACGGCTTCAAGCATAGCGGCGGTACCGCTGGAGGGATCGACTGCGCCATAGACCCACGCGTCGCGGTGATTGCCGACGATGACCCATGCGTCAGGGTCCTGCGCGCCTTCGATTTTTCCGATGACATCCCAGATGATGCGGCGCTGGTAATCCTGCTGGGAGACGAGGTGAACTTTCACTCCGGCGGGACCGAGGTGATAGCGAAAAGGCAGCGCACCTTGCCAGCCTTGCGGCGCGCCCGGCCCTTTAAGCGCCTGCAGAATCGGCGCGGCATCGTGAGAGCTGAGTGGAATGGAGATGATGCGCGGCTGATTGCCGTCGGGGCCTTCGATGTTTTTGATGCGGGCGGAGTCGGGTAAATCGAGCGTGGAGGCGACGCCGGGAGTTTCAGGATCGCCCGCGTATTTGAAGAGATATTGAACTGAGCCGCGCTGGACGCTGGTGTCGGGACGCCACGGACCGATGGGATAAGGATCGCCTTTGTAGTAGCCGTCGTCCTGGGGATCGGAGTAGATGAGTACGCCGACGGCGCCGCGCTGCTCGGCGAGGTAAACCTTGACGCCGCGGAAGTTGGTTCCGTAGCGGCAGATTGCAATTTTGCCGCGGAGGTCGATGTGCTGCGCGGCGAGCGAATCGAAGTCTTCAAGACGGCAGTAGTTTGCGTAGACGGCCTGGGCGGTCACGTCGCCGGAACCCGAAGAGCCGTTGAAGGGCATGACGACGCGCGGGTCGTCCTGTTGAGGATCGCCGTTCACGTGCTCGCGCGCGGGGCCGGTCATGAGGGGATGGCCGGCCTCGTCCCAGGCTTCGACGCGGACGACCTTCGGCTGGTTGAGGAGCACGCGATAGGGAACGATCTGCGTATCGAGACCGGCGGCACGGAATTTGCGCGCGACGAACTCGGCGGTTTTGTAATCTTCGGGCGTTGCGGCAAGGTGCGGCTCGGCGGTGAGGGTCTTGAGGTCTTCGCCGGCAAGTTTGGGATCGGGCACGGCGAGGAACTTTTCTTCCAGCTTTGCTTCCGCGGCAAAATCGGTAAAGCCAAAGCTGCCCTGCGGCACCGCCTGCGCCGGCGATGGGCGCGAAGAGAAACCAGCAGCCACAGCGAGGGCAGCAAACGCAGACGCGGAACGGAAATTCATCGAATCAGGCCCTTCGAGCGAGCTTTTGATCAACCCACAATCAGGCGCCGCGATCAGGCGACGGGCTGTGCGCAATGCGCGCAGCGGCGGGCCGCCAACGGAATTTCGCTCAGACATTCCGGGCAGGCTTTGGTGGTGGGGGCGGCGGGCTTCTTCATTCGTGCCTGTATCGCGTTCATGGGCAGAATGATGAAGAGATACACAACCAAGGCCACGATAAGGAACGAGATGGCCGCGTTGAAGAAGTTGCCGACTTTGATTTGGCCACCGCCCACATTCAGAATGACGCTGCTGAAATCGGGCTTGCCAACGGTGGCGGCGATTAGCGGGTTCAAGACATCGGCTACCAGGGAACTAATGATGGCATTGAACGCCGCGCCGATAATTACGGCTACTGCGAGGTCGACTACGTTACCGCGAAAGATGAAATCTCGAAATCCCTTTAACATTGATTCCTCCGGTGACTTTCAAACTCAACCAGCGCGTGAAGCGGCGGCCGGAAATGGGCGGCTGCGCGGTAGCCGATTGAGCACTTTGCAATGCTACACGGCGACGCGGCCCATGTGCAGCAAGGATGACTTGAACCGGTCTCATAAACCATGCTTGTCGACTCGCTGGGGTCTTAACTCGCCAGAATCTTTTGGGACCCACCTTGATGTTGGGTCCCATACATGCGCACTACGCAGCGGAGGCAATTATGAGGCCGGTTGTTGCCTAACGAGCTTTCAGGGAACGGCAAGCATGACCACAATGGCTGCGAGAATCATGAGGTCGGTATACAAGAGGAGGAGCACGCCGGCGTGGTAGAAGCTCCACCGACGCCGCAGGCAGCGCGCAGTCTCTGCCATGCCCCACGCGGCAACCAGCAGAGCGAGAATTTGCCAGTACGATCCATGCAGGTTCTCGATGTGCGGAAAGCCGGCCAGGCGCAGGCTGGCGGCAAAGGCGCCCAGCGAGAGGAGAATGGCGCGGACAAGGGATTTTTGCCGCAAGCGAAAGATCGAGAGGAGGAGATGCACAACCCTTCAATGTATCGCGGTGGCACGGAGGGTTGTTGCGCGAGGCGGGCGTGGCGGATGATAGACTCTGTGAGCCCGCCCCGTGGTTCCCCAAAACTTGAATTCCGCGCTGGGCAAGAAGAGGAGGTTGTCCCATGCCTGCAGAATCTCACGCAGCACCATTGAATCCGGGCCTGATTTTTGAGATGGTGCAATCGCACCAGCGCACGGCGGCTCTTAAAGCAGCCATCGAGTTGGACATTTTCAGGGCGGTGGGCGAAGGGCCGGGCGATGCGGCTTCGATCGCGCGCCACGCGAAGGCATCGGAACGAGGCACGCGCATTCTGTGCGATTTTCTCGTGATCAATGGCGTTCTGGCGAAGGAGGGTGGGCGCTACCGGCATACGCCAACGAGTGGAGCGTTTCTGGACCCGCGCTCGCCAGCGTGCATGGCTTCCGTGGCGAAATTCCTAAGCACTCCGGAGCTGCGGGAGCCTTTCGACCGCCTGGCGGAGGTAGTGCGCGACGGGCGAACCACTTTGCCGGGCGACGGCACTGTTGAGCCGGAGAACCCGGTGTGGGTGCTGTTTGCGGAGCAGATGGCGCCGATGATGGGGCCGATGGCAGGTCCGCTGGGCGCAGTGGTGCTCGAGGGAAACACAGGGCCGATGCGCGTGCTGGATATTGCGGCGGGTCATGGGCTGTTCGGGATCGAGATTGCCAAACAGAACCGCCAAGCGCATGTGACGGGCCTCGATTGGGCTCCGGTGCTGCGCGTGGCGCTGAAGAATGCGGAAAAGGCCGGCGTGAAGGACCGTTACGACATGCTTCCGGGCAGTGCGTTTGAAGTGGCGTTCGGCGGGCCGTACGATGTGGTGCTGCTGACGAATTTCCTGCACCACTTTGACAAATTCACGAATGTCGGGCTGCTGAAAAAGGTTCGCGCGGCGCTGAAGCCGGGCGGGCGCGCGGCCACGCTCGAGTTTGTGCCGAACGAGGATCGCGTGTCGCCGCCGATGCCCGCGGCATTTGCGATGACAATGCTGGCTTCGACGGCGGATGGCGACGCATATACGCTGAGCGAGCTGAATGCGATGCACGACGAGGCGGGGTTCAAGGGGGTCAAAGCGCATGCGATTCCGATGAGCCCGCACACGATTGTGA
>CAZANC010000056.1:0-15690 GCA_964486495.1 uncultured Occallatibacter sp. | reverse complement strand
CGCTGGTCGGCGCTCCGAAGAGCAAATCGGACCAGGGTAGCCCTGTGTAACGCGTGGCGTAAGCTTCAGAGCCGTGCTCCGCGCCGGTTTGGAACATGTTGTATTCGAGGCGGATCAGATCGAAGCCAATGTCCAGCGAGTGCTTGCCGCGAACCAGAGTAAGATCGTCGTCCCACTGATAGTTGTTGGTTCCGATGTTGGTGGGACTGTTGCCCGCGTCGCCGATCGCCGCGTAGCCCGTGAAGGTCATCACCGGCAGTCCGTCGGTCAGGGAATTGCTCGCATTATAGACACCGGGAATGTTGAGGTTGGAAGGGGAGGCAAGTTGCAGGCCCGCGTCCCAGTTCTTGGCGTACACAAAGAAGCGAGTCCAGCCGTAGCGCGCCGTGTTAATCGCGGTCGGAGAGAAGATATGCGTTTCGCTCAGCACAGCCTGATGCGCAGGGTCCGTCGCCGGCCCGCAGATGACATCGCCCACCAGAGGAGTCGGCAGGATGCCGGGCTGGGAGAAAATGTCATGGCCTTGACTGTAGCGAAGGAAGGCGCTGTCTTTCTCGGTAAACTTGCGGTCGACCTTCACATCGAAGTCGTCTTCGTTGATGATCAACAACGGGCCGTAGAAGAAATTGTTCGCTACCGCATTCGCACTTCCATAATTCGGCTGCGCATATTTCAGATAAAACTTCAGAATGTTCGCACCGGTTGGATCGACGAGCGGATCGCTGATCGGAACGAAATTATTGGCATACGCAACATGTGTCGACGGGTTCTTGATAGCAGCTGAATACGCGGAGAAGTCATAGCCTGTCGGTGTGACGTTGACAACTGGAACGCTCTCCACATTCGTCTGGCCCTGAGCGAGGCGCTTTCCGGCATAGTCGGCAAAGAAGAAGGTTTTGGGATTGGCCTGCTTCCAAAAAACCGGTCCACCAAAAGTTGCGCCAAACTCGTTTTGCCGCAGAGGCTGTTTCTGCCCTGTCGGTCCTGGGATTGG
Organism: uncultured Occallatibacter sp.; assembly: GCA_964486495.1. GTDB lineage: Bacteria > Acidobacteriota > Terriglobia > Terriglobales > Acidobacteriaceae > Telmatobacter. The sequence continues at coordinate 14,696 of CAZANC010000056.1, read as the reverse complement.
AAGATTGAAATCGTTTCTGGCGTCCAGAGCGGTGTTGCGCAGGAACTCGAATACATCTCCGTGATAGTGTTCGGTGCCGGACTTGATGACCACGTTGATGGTGCCGCCGCCGCCGCGGCCGTAGCGGGCGTCGGCGTCGTCAGTCTCCTCCGAGAACTCCTGAATAGCGTCGATGGGCGGGAATACTGCCGTCATGCTGTTATGGTTCTCCTGGTCGCCAATGCCGTCCAAAAGCGTGCGATTATCCTGATAGCGAGAGCCGTTGATGGCAAACCACGAGGGGCCGCGCTGCTGCGTATAGGGAATGCTGACGGATTGGAGCGTTGTCGGAATAACGCCCGCGCCCAGGCTAAACAGCTCAGTGTAGTTGCGGCCGTTCAGGGGTAGATCCTTCACGGCTTCCTCGGTGCGGAGATTGCCAACGCTCGAACTCTCCGTTTCCAATACCGCGCCTGTATCCTGAACTTCGATTGTTTCCGCATTCGCGCCCACCGCCAGTGCTATATCTGCGGTTGCGCGCTGGCCGACTTCGAGTCTGACATGCTCGACCACCTTGGTGAATCCTGGAACATCGACTTCAATGTCGTAATTGCCGGGGTTCAGTGGCGGCGAAACATAAAGGCCCTGCGTGTCGGTGGTTGTGTTGCTTGACAGGCCCGTATCTGTGTTGCGCACGTTTACATGAGCCTTCACCACCACAGCACCCGAGTTGTCCTTCACAAGACCTGTAATGATTCCCGTTTCGACAATCTGCGCCGGCACTGCCGTGACCGCCGCAAGGGCGAACAGGGCTGCCAGCAAGGTGGGAACGTTTTGCTTTACGAAGTTGCGCAATGAGAAACGTTCAGCGTTCATAACTGCCTCCAAGGGCGATCGGTCTCGATCGCAAAGTAAAATGGTCCACGACATTTGTCGTGGACCATCGCGATGCACGTTTCGCGCACGGCTCTTAGATGGGTACGATGCACTTGCCCACGACGCAAGGCGCATCCTGCTCAGAGAATCGAGGGATGCGACAACAATGCGATCCTTTGCCGGCAAATCGCAGTCTCTTAGTCACGGATAACTTTCCTTCTGTTGAAGTTAGGGACGTCTCGAGCCATTGATTCAGGCTGCAATCGAATGGTGGACGTCGAATGATCGATTGTTGGTCAGGTTTCACACACAGACACGATGTCAGCTAAATGAAGATGTTAGCCAGACACCGCTCCGGATGCGCGGCAGACCAAAACTTTAGCAATGGATTGAGCGAGAGAATATGCGGAGGGTCAACAACACGAGCGACGGAGAGTCAGCTCGGAAGCGGAAACGAGTGTTGCCGGGATGGGTTTCGGCTCCTGCATTTCTTTGTATTGAGCCATAAAGTCTAATTCATGTCAAGCGCAACTCGCGATTTTTTGCAGGAAGAAATAAAAATCATCGTCGCTCGCTTGACAGTTTTCCGATCGCCATGCATTATCGAGTGAGTCCTCGCCGGAGAATTCCATTTTGACGCCTGGCGAGAATGTAAGTACAAAGGAATCGACGTTCAATGCATCTTAGCTTCATATCCCGCGGTTGTTGTTGCCCTGTCGATCTACGACAGTCGAGCAGCCTCGTGGGAACGCGGCAGTGATGCGGTCTTAACCGATTCGCATCCCCTGAATCTTCTAGAGTCCAGGCCCACGAGCTTCTGCCTCGTGGGCTTTTTCATTGGGCACCTGCCCCTATTGCGATTCAGGAAGAGAGCTGCACTGCGATGAAGCCGTTTCACATCATGGCCAAGCCTCACGGCCCTATTTGCAATCTCAATTGCACTTACTGCTACTACCTGGAGAAGGAAAATCTCTACCCAGGCAGCGGGCGCGAATTCCGCATGGCCGACGATGTGCTCGAAGTCTACATTCGCCAATACATTCAAACCCAGCCTGATGAGCACGTGAGCTTTGCCTGGCAGGGAGGCGAACCGATGCTACTTGGGATCCCGTTTTTCGAGCGCGTCATCGAGTTGCAGAACAAGTATGCGAATGGAAAGACGATCGATAACGCCTTTCAGACCAATGGCACTCTGCTTGACGACGCATGGGGAGAGTTTCTGGCGAAGCACAAGTTTTTGATTGGACTTTCCGTCGACGGACCGGAGGAAATTCACGATACCTATCGCGTGGACAAAGGCGGCCAACCGACCTTTGCCCGCGTGATGCGCGGTCTCAACATTCTGAAAAAGCACGGCGTCGAGTTCAACACACTTACAGTCATCAACCGCAAGAACTCTTACCGGCCGCACGAGATTTACCGTTTTCTTAAGGAGATTGGCAGCAAGTATCTGCAGTTCATTCCCATCGTCGAGCAGGTGGCCAAGAAACCGGATACCAACGGCCTCGTCTTGTTGAAGCCCTTCTCACGGCAGGAGTCCTCAGTCTCAGAGTGGTCGGTCGAACCGCTTCAGTTCGGGCGCTTCCTGCAAGAGATCTTCGACGACTGGGTGATTCAGGACGTGGGCCGCACCTTCGTTCAGATCTTCGATGTTGCGCTGGAGTCTTGGTATGGTGTTCCGCAATCGCTGTGTGTCTTTGCACCGACGTGCGGCAGCGCGCTGGCAGTTGAACACAACGGAGATCTGTACTCCTGCGACCACTTCGTTTATCCCGACAACCGCCTGGGCAATCTGATGAACGAGTCCCTGAAGAAGCTGGTGGACTCACCGCAGCAGACGCGTTTCGGCAATGCGAAAGCGGCCGGTCTTCCCTCCGATTGCCTCCAGTGCAATGTGCGCTTTGCCTGTAACGGCGAGTGTCCCAAGCACCGCTTTACGCAAACGGCATCCGGCGAGTATGGGCTGAACTATCTCTGCGCGGGCTACAAACATTTCTTTCATCACATCGATCCATATATGCGCTTTATGGCTGAGGAACTAAAGCAGAATCGGGCGCCGGCGCGGGTGATGGAGTGGGCCAGAGAGAGAAAAAGCGTGCCTCCTCTATTTGCGGCGCCGCAAAAGAAGGCGGGGGTTGTTTTCGCTTAGCAGGCCGTCGCACCGGTTCGTGGGGATGAGCACAGCACTCGCCATCTCTCTCGTCTTCACTGGTTGCGGAACGTTGACGGCCGAATGTCGCTGGCGCGATCAATAACACTTTACCCGAGTCATCACAGAGTCACTCAGACCAACAGGAGCTTTATGAACGAGAAAAGCGCATTGAAGGCGTTGACATCAACGTTAATCCTGGCGTTGGGTGCGAGACTCCCACTGCATGCACAAGACGCACAACCTTATCAGGGAGTGGTTGGCAGAACCCTCGCCGAGTCGAAAGAATGGTGGCCCGAGCCTGTGAAAGCGCCCGCCGGCGCACCAAACGTAGTGTGGATTTTGATCGATGACGTTGGCTTTGGCGCTGCCGGAACATTCGGCGGGCTCATCAATACTCCCACGTTCGACAGCCTGGCTAACAATGGTTTGCGCTATACCAACTTCCATACGTGCGCCATCTGCGCACCGACCCGCTCGGCGCTGCTGACTGGCCGCAACAGCGCGTCCGTGCATGAATCTGGATTTTCAGACGTCACCTCGTCCGCTGGTTTCCCCGGCTGGGACGGCCGCGTGCCCGCCACGGCTGGAACAATCGCCGAAATCCTGCGCGACAACGGCTACAACACCTTTGCGGTGGGCAAGTATGGCATAACGCCTAACGACGAGGGGACCGACGCCGGTCCATTCGATCACTGGCCGACCGGCAAGGGCTTCGATCACTTCTTCGGATTCCTGGGATCCCAGACCGACCAATACAAGCCGGACCTGGTTGAGGATCAGGCGCACGTGACTCCCGATGGCCGTCACCTGAGCGATCAGATCACCGACAAAGCGATCTTTTATATTGACCGCCAGAAGAAAGCCGCGCCGGATAAGCCGTTCTTCCTTTATTACGCACCTGCCGCCACGCACGCTCCGCACATGGTCGACAAATACTGGAGCGATCAATACAAGGGTAAATTCGACGAGGGCTGGGACGTCTTTCGCGAGAAGGTCTTTGAGAATCAGAAAAAACTCGGCGTGATTCCAGCCAATGCGATACTTCCCGATCGCAACCCGAACGTCAAGGCGTGGGACTCGCTGACGCCGGACCAGAAGCGGCTCTATGCGCGCTTCATGGAGGTGTATGCCGGCTATCTGACCTACACAGATTTTGAAGTCGGCCGCCTGATTAATCACCTGAAGGAGACGGGCCAGCTCGACAACACGCTGATCTTCATCTCCATCGGCGATAACGGCGCAAGCAAGGAGGGATCGGAAGAAGGCACGATTGATCGTTCCAGTATCCGCAAGGCGATAACTGAGGAAGAAAATGTCGCCTATAACCTGGCTAACATCGATAAGATCGGAACGCCTGAATCAAAGAACGGCAACTATCCGCTGGGCTGGGCGCAGGCCGCCGACACGCCGTTCAAGTACTGGAAATCGGATGCCAACAGCGAAGGCGGAACGCACAACCCGCTCATCGTCTACTGGCCGAAGGGCATCAAGGACAAGGGCGGCATTCGCACCCAGTACAGCCATGTGATCGATCTGCTTCCCACCACCCTCGATCTGATCGGCATCAAGGCCCCCGATGAGATTCGCGGAATCAAGCAGCAGCCGATTGAAGGAACGTCTCTGGCCTATTCGATCGACGATGCCAATGCGCCCACTCGTCACACGCTGCAGTACTACTACATTTTCGGCTCGCGATCGATCTACGACAACGGATGGAAGGCCGAACTGGCGTATCCCAACGACGTCGAAACCAAGCATGTACTCAGTAATCCGCCGCTCGACGAAAATGCGTGGGAGCTCTACAACCTGAACGACGATCCGACCGAACGCATCGATCTGGCTCAAAAGTATCCGGAGAAGTTGACGCAGTTGAAGGCCGAATTCGAGGAGCAGGCCAAAGAGCATCATCTCTACCCGTACATCACCTTCGACGACCTGTATGCGGGACGAACTCATCATACTTACCTGCCTCAGTGGTATCTCGACCAACAAAAGGAACGGGCCCAGAGCAGCAACAGCAAATAGCATTGCCGCCTTAAAGAGGCAACGGAGGATATTCAATGAATCACGCGCAACAAATCGGACTGCTGCTCAGCGGGACCATGGCACTAAGTTCCTGGTCGCCGGTATGGGCTCAAAATAGCGATGCGACCAGAGCCAGCACGCCGCCCGCAGATCCCGCTCTGCCGCGGCGCGAAGCGCTGCATCCCGCATGGCCTGAACCGCCAAAGGCTCCGGCCGGCGCGCCGAACGTCGTGCTGATTCTGGTCGACGACGTGGGCTTTGGCGCAACTTCAACCTTTGGAGGACCGATCTCGACTCCAACCTTTGACAAGCTCGCCGCCGAGGGCCTGCGTTACAACTCATTTCACGTAAATTCTCTCTGCTCGCCGACGCGCGCCGCGCTTCTAACCGGCCGCAACAATCATGAGGTTGGCTTTGGCTCCATTGCTGAGTGGTCAAGTCCTTATCCCGGTTACAACACGCTTCTGCCCAAGAGCTCGGCCACCATTGCCGAAGTTCTAAGCGAGAACGGCTTCAGCACGGCGGCGTTCGGCAAGTGGCATAACACGCCGACATGGCAGGTGAGTCCCGCTGGCCCGTTCGATCGCTGGCCAACGAGTTTGGGATTCGATCATTTCTATGGGTTTCTGCAGGCGGCCGACAACCAGTACTACACGCGCATCTATCGCGACAGAACGCCGGTAGAGCCTTCTACGACGCCGGAACAGGGCTATCACTTCACGATTGACATTACCGACGAAGCGATCAACTGGTTGCATCAGCACGATGCAGTAGCCAGCGACAAACCTTTCTTCATTTATTACGCTACCGGCGCGACGCATACGCCGCATCAGGTTCCGCAGAAGTGGATCGATAAGTACAAGGGCAGGTTCGATCGCGGATGGGACGTGATTCGCCAGGAAGCTTTCGATCAGCAAAAGAAGCTGGGCGTGATTCCGGCAAACGCTGAGCTCACGCCGCGTCCGGACGGATTGCCTGCGTGGGATTCACTCACAGCGGATCAAAAAAAGCTTCTTGCACATCAGGCGGAAGTATATGCGGGATTTGCCGAACAAACAGACTACGAAATCGGCCGGCTGCTCGATGCGATACGCGAAGAAGGTCAGGCGGATAACACAGTCGTCCTTGAAATATTCGGAGACAACGGCGCCAGCGCCGAAGGCGGCCTGGACGGCACCGACGCTCGCGACATTAACGGAAAGCCTCTGACCGTCGAGGCTCGTCTGGATACTGCGGACCTGCTGGGCAGCGAAACTTTTATGAACCACTATGCCGCGGCCTGGGCATGGGCGCTTAGCTCACCGTTCCAGGGAACGAAGCAAGACGCTTCGCACCTTGGCGGCACCACCGATCCATTGGTCATTGTCTGGCCTGGGCACATCAAAGACGCCGGTGGATTGCGCAGTCAGTTCTCACACGTGAACGATATTGCGCCAACAATCTACGACCTCGCCGGAGTCACACCGCCGGCGACGGTGAATGGCGTTGTCCAGACTCCGCTCGAAGGAACAAGTCTCACTTATACATTCGATCACCCGGACGAGCCCACGCATCACACCGTGCAGTACTTCACGACCAGCGGCAATCGCGCAATCTACAAGGACGGTTGGTGGGCCGGCAATCGCTTCCACTCCACGTGGGAAGGATCCGCGCTGCCCCGGGGCAATGACACGAACATCGATATTCACCCATGGGAACTGTATAACCTGAACGACGATTACAGCCAGGCGCACAACCTCGCCGACCAATATCCGGACAAGCTGGCGGAGTTGCAACGCCTCTTTCAGACCGAGGCGGCGCGCAACCAGGCGTATCCAATCCTTCCGGCATACGAAACCTATCCTATTGGTCAGGCGGCTGGACAGAAGGTCTTCACCTATCGCTCGGGCGTCGAGCGCCTGCAGCCGCGCATTGCTCCATCCCTCGCCGGGCACGCATACACTATCACCGCGGATGTCGAAGTGCCGGCAGACGGTGCAAATGGAGTGATTCTTGCGCAGGGCGGGCGGTATGGCGGTATCAGCCTGTTCGTCAAGAATCAGCGCGTCGTTTACGAGGTAAATGCCTTCGGGCACCGATCGGGACAATTGATTGCTTCCGCGCCGCTTTCACCGGGGAAAGCGCACATCGTTCTGAATCTCACTCCGAACCAGGAAAACGCGGACGATTCTGTTCCCTTCGGTCTGCACGGACCGGTTCCCGCTGTTGGTCAACTTTCCATCAACGGGGCGCCGCAAGGCCAGGCTCAATTCACCAATGTTGCTCTCAACTTCAGCGAGACGTTGGACGTTGGCAGCGACCTTGGTTCGCCTGTAAGTCCCGATTACAACTCGCCCAACCGATTCACGGGCAAGATCGACAAGGTAACCATCGAGCTGAAGTGAAACGGAGATAGCGCATAACTGACTTGAAGTCGAACCAGCGGAAGAGCAAGCAAAGGCTTGCTCTTCCGAAGCCATAAGAACCGAGTCATCACAGAATGACTTAGACCAACAGGAGAGTTATGAACGAGAGTAGCGCATTGAAGGCTTTGACATCGATGTTGATTCTTGCGGTGGGTACGAGACTTCCACTGCATGCTCAAGACGCACAGCCGTATCAGGGAGTCGTTGGCAGAACCCTCGCCGAGTCAAAAGAATGGTGGCCGGAGCCTGTGAAAGCACCCTCCGGCGCCCCAAACGTGGTCTGGATTCTGATCGACGACGTGGGCTATGGCGCTGCCGGCACATTCGGTGGTCTTATCCAGACTCCCACGTTTGACACCCTGGCCGCCAATGGTCTGCGCTATACAAACTTCCATACCACTGCAATCTGCGCTCCCACCCGCTCCGCGCTGCTAACTGGCCGTAACAGCGCATCCGTGCACGAGTCCGGATTTTCGCACACGGTGATGTCCGCCGGCTTCCCCGGATGGGACGGCCGCGTGCCTGCCACGGCCGGTACGATCGCCGAGATCCTGCGCGACAACGGATACAACACCTTTGCGGTTGGCAAGTATGGCATAACGCCGGACGAAGAAGCGACCGACGCCGGCCCTTTCAATCATTGGCCAACCGGAAAGGGCTTCGATCACTTCTTTGGCTTCCTCGGTTCGCAGACGGACCAGTATCATCCCGACCTGGTGGAGGATCAGGCTCACGTCCGTCCTGACGGCCGTCACCTGAGCGATCAGATCACCGACAAGGCGATCTTCTACATCGACCGTCAGGAGAAGGTCGCGCCTAACAAGCCCTTCTTCCTTTACTACGCGCCCGGCGCCACCCATGCTCCGCACCAGGTGGACAAATACTGGAGCGATCAATACAAAGGCAAATTCGACGAGGGTTGGGACGTTTTCCGTGAGAAAGTCTTCCAACGCCAGAAGCAACTCGGCGTCATCCCGGCCAACGCCGTGTTGCCCGATCGTAATCCAAACATCAAGGCTTGGGATTCCCTGACGCCGGAACAACAGAAACTCTATGCGCGTTTCATGGAAGTGTATGCGGGCTATCTGACTTACACGGACTTTGAGATCGGCCGCCTAGTCAATCACCTGAAGGAGATCGGACAACTCGACAATACCCTGATCTTCATTTCGATCGGTGACAATGGAGCCAGCAAAGAAGGCACTTTGGACGGAACCGTCGATCAGAGTTTATTGGCGAGGCCCGCGTCGGAACAGGCAAATATCGACTACAACCTGAACAAGATTGGAGAGATAGGCACGCCCAATGCCACCAACGGGAATTACCCGCTGGGCTGGGCGCAGGCCTGCGACACTCCTTTCAAGTTCTGGAAGCAGGACGCCAACAGCGAAGGCGGCACGCACAATCCACTTATCGTCTTTTGGCCTAAAGGTATCAAGGACAAAGGCGGAATTCGCCCTCAGTACAGCCATGTTATCGATCTTCTTCCCACCACCCTCGATCTCGTGGGCATCAAGGCGCCTTCGGAGATCAGGGGGATCAAGCAGCAGCCCATCGAGGGTTTCTCCTTCGCCGATTCCATCAACGATGCCAGCGCTCCCTGGCATCACACACTGCAGTACTACTACATCTTTGGCTCGCGGTCGATCTACGATAACGGATGGAAAGCCGAACTGGCTTACCCCAGCAGCTTTATCACTGGAAATGCCGCCAGCGCACAACCATTTGATGAAAATGCCTGGGAGCTCTACAACCTGAACGACGATCCGACCGAGCGCATCGATCTGGCCCAAAAGTTCCCCGAAAAACTGACGCAGCTAAAAGCCGAGTTTGAACAGCAGGCCAAAACGCACAATCTCTATCCGTACATCACCTGGGACGATGTGTTCAATGGACGAATTCATCGCACTAATGGCTCCAAGTCACTTATCGAACAATGGAGGGATGTAACCAAAGGCAGCCAAAACCAGTAGCTTATTCCTTAACTAAGGCCCTCCAGTGCCTGAGAGCGCTGGAGGGCCATTTGTCTTCATGACAGCCCAAAAAGCCAAGGGACTCCGCTCACTTGGAGAATAAAGGAACGATCAACAGCACAGAATCCAGAGCAAGGGGCAGTTAGATTCCTTCCTGTAGACAACGTCCCGTGACAGGAAGTACATTCTGGGGACAGTGAACGCTCGAGGGAATTGAGCGCGAAGCCGATGGGAAGGTCATGATGCTGACGGCCCGCCTGCTGCCTGACCGATGTTGTCGCCTGAATCGATGTAGCCTCTCTGGCCGATGTAGTCTTCCCGGCCGATGTCGACCCGTCAGTCGATTCCTTCTTCTCGGACTTTTGGTTGCTCTTCCCGGCGCGCTTGCCGCGCAAGTGAAACAAACAACTGAGATCATCAGGTTTCGATTGCGCGATGGATACCTGATTGTCGTTCAAACTACAGTGAATGGCTCCGGCCCCTTCAGTTTTCTCCTGGACACAGGCGCTACCCGCACCGTAATTGACCCCGAACTGGCGCGGCAGTTGCAGGCTCCCGTTGTCGGCAAGGCCTCGCTGACCGGAATTTTGCATGTACGGCAGGATGAGCTGGTGCGACTTGAGGATGTACGGTTAGGTGCGGTTTCGTTATCCGGCATGGGAGCAATCGTAGATAAGCTGGCGCGACAAAAAACATTAGCCCCGGGGATTCGCGGCGTTCTTGGCGAGGATTTTCTTTCCAGATTTGACATTCTCATCGACTACAAACAACGTTCACTGCACTTCGGAGGCGCACCTCCCACAGGAGAGCGATGTCGATTCGAGACGATAGGCCAATATAACGGCTCTCCCACTACGAACCGCCTTCTTATTCCAGTCGAACTCATGGACCCGAGCGGGATGACGGTGCAGCTTCAGTTGGATACCGGTGCAAAGACACCGGAACTATTCCCCGCCGGTCATAATGCTCATCAATTCCAGCCCTGGGCGTCGCAGCCATGGAGTGGATCCGTAGCGACCACCAGCGCCGCGGACGGAGTCACCATCCTGTCCAATATCACCATTCGGGTTGGCAAGACGATGATCCCCGGCCTGGACGTGGTTCAGTCCCGGCGGACGGTCGCATTCGATTCTGTCGGCCTGCTGCCAGCCTCAATTTTCCACAGAATCTATATCAGCCATTCAGGCGGATTCGTGGTGCTGAATCCTGCCGAGTAGAGGCCAATTGCCTACAACTTTCGTATGAATAAACGCCCTCCCGTGAAAACTGTATCGCTGAATTCTTGCCTTCGATGGGCTTTGGTGCTACATTAATCCAGTGAAGACTCTTACCGCCATGAAGGCCGAAGCGTGTTGTTGCGCAGGGATGTGTTGCGTGCACATGTCTTCTGGCGTGAGGAAATGGCTGGGGTAGAGTAAGTTACAACCCGGCACCTCAAATTGACCCACCGCCAGAAATTGAACTGGCAGGTGGGTTTTTCATTTTTGGGCTGCAATCAATATTGAGGCGTGTCCGGCGGGAAGCGCCGCGCTTCGCAGAGTTGGAGATTAGGAGAAAACAATGGCAGTTCCTGAAATTCGCGTAGAAGAACTGAAGCAGCGGCTTGATGCCGGCGAGAATCTTTTCCTGCTCGACGTGCGCGATGAATCCGAGTACGAGATTTCGAACATTGGCGGGCAGTTGATCCCGCTTGCCGAATTGTCGAAACGGGTCAACGAGCTTGATGCAGACCAGAACATTGTCACGATCTGCAAGATGGGACCACGCGGCGCCAAAGCGGTGCAGGTTCTCCACAACGCAGGCTTTACTCATGTGTGGAATTTGACTGGAGGGATTCACGCCTGGTCGGATCGCGTCGACAAGAGCGTTCGGAAGTACTGAACAGCACCACACGGCTGATCTGTCGCGGGGTCGACAGGCTCAATCGCTTGAGGCGGATCAGAAACCGAATCTTTGAAGAGTTTTCCTGTCGATCAAGCGCCGGTGGCGAAGTGGCAAACGCGCAGGTCTGCAAAACCTGTATTCGCGGGTTCGATTCCCGCTCGGCGCTCCAGACTTCGATTTAGGCCCTTTTCCGAAACCGGGACAGGGGTCGTTCTCCCCACCCCGCTCATTTCTGAATAAAAGCACCATTTGTGTTTTACGCTCGCGCGGTCTAATGCGGTAGGATTTTGATACCAAAGGAGTCACCCTGTGCCAGAGGAAGTCAGCCGAGTCTCGTTACGCGAGGAATCCGCATTTCAGTTAGCCAATGTCACCAAGACTGCTCCTCAATTCGGGGCCATCACACCGCGCTGGCTGGTTCGCCTGCTGGATTGGAAGCCGCTGGAGGCTGGAACATTTCGAGTCAATAAAGTGGACGAGGCCAAAGCCATCGAGTCGACCTGCGGCCACGAAGACGAGTCAAAGCTTGCCTCCACTTATGTCGAATACGAGGAAAAGCCCCGCGAGTACCGCCTGAGCAGCATCAATGCCGTTCTCAACGTTCACACCCGGGTCTCCGATCTCCTCAGCAGTCCCTACGATCAGACTCGCGAACAGTTGCGCCTGCTCATTGAGAGCGTGAAGGAGAAACAGGAAAGCGAACTGCTCACCAATGCGGATTACGGTCTCCTCAACAATGTGGCCGCTCCGCAGAAGATCAAGACTCGCAAGGGCGCACCAACCCCGGACGACCTGGACGAGCTTCTGACCAAGGTCTGGAAAGAGCCATCGTTCTTCCTGGCGCATCCGCGGTCCATTGCGGCTTTTGGGCGGGAATGCACTCGTCGCGGCGTGCCTCCGCCGACGGTGACCCTGTTCGGTACGCCATTCCTTACCTGGCGAGGAGTTCCCCTCATTCCCTCGGACAAGATCGCGATCAGAGGCAAGGACCAGAAATCGAAGATTCTCTTGCTTCGTGTTGGTGAGAAGAAACAGGGCGTAGTCGGTCTCTTCCAGCCCGGACTTCCCGGAGAACAGAGTCCCGGCCTTTCGGTTCGCTTCATGGGAATCGATCAGAGAGCACTCGCCTCTTACCTCGTGTCACTCTACTGCTCCGCCGCCGTGCTCACGGACGATGCGATTGCCCTGCTCGAAGACGTAGACGTAGGACAGTACCATGAGTACAAGTGATCCGGCTTCAGCTTCGGTAGTAACCCCGGAAACGCCAAATTGGTCGTCGGGCCTGAACTCGGGTCCAGGCCCGAGTTCGGGCCTGCCCGCCGGTGCTCCATCGCCGGCAGAGTTGACGCGCCTGGCCAACGAGATCTTCAACGCGTTGCCCCAGGAGCTGCAGTTGCCGGCGGCAAAAGCGGCCGCTGCAGTGTTGCCGCCGAACTCTGCTTTCACGGGAAATCCTTTTGCGGCCGTTCCCGCTCCAACAGCGCCCGCGGTTCCAGGGCTGTTGGGCAGTTTCACGGAAGCGGCGCCTGGAGCGTTCACAACCACGCCAGACAGAAACGCCGCCCCAGACACAAACGCCGTCCCGCATTCCACTGCTCCGTCCGCTCCGCGCCCAGCCGTGCCCGGTGGTGGCATCGACCCTTACGTGGGCCACCCTTTTGCGTTTCTTGCGGATGCGCGGCCGCTCTTTGACGAGCCCGCCGCAGGGCCCGTGGCTGTGAATTCGCCCGCGAATGCATTCGCCGGCGCCGTTCCGAGCGATGAGGGATTTGCGGCCATTCCGTTTTCCTTGGTTACAGATGCTCCGACGTCGCAGCCTGCGCAGTCCCCGCAACCTCCGGCACCCGCAGTTCCCGGAGCGTTCGGCTTCGCCGACTCTTCGGCGATTCCAACCTTCTCATTTCTCGAGGAGGCGCGGCCGCTGTTTTCAACTCCGCCCACGATTCCCGGTCCCGTGCCGTCCGCAGCGGCGCCTCAAAAGCCAACGGCGACAGAGAAGAACACTGCAAACAGCGGCAATCCATTCGCCGCGCCCCTTGCTCTGAATACACCTCAACTCGCAGGGACCGTGGCGCATGCGCCCGGCTTCCGCGCACCGTCCGTGCTGGACGCTGACAGCGAACCTCGACCGCTCTATCCCGCCAATGCCGGGTCAGTTGTCGCGCCCGTTGTCGCATCCGGAGCGGACCAATCCCCGCTCCTGGGCGATCTTGGCCTCTCGTCCTACTCCTTTGACGTGGAAGCAATTCGCCGCGACTTTCCCATTCTGCGCGAAACCGTCAACGGTCATCCGCTCATCTGGCTCGACAACGGCGCAACGTCGCAGAAGCCTCAGTCAGTCATCGATCGTATCGCCTACTTCTACGAGCATGAGAACTCCAATGTCCATCGCGCAGCCCATGAGCTGGCGGCGCGCGCTACGGACGCTTACGAGTCTGCGCGCGAAAAGACACGGCGCTTCCTCAACGCCGGCGCCACTCGCGAGATCGTCTTTGTTCGCGGAGCCACCGAAGCGATCAACCTGATTGCGAAGAGCTGGGGATTCCAAAACATCCAACAGGACGACGAGATCGTCATCACCTGGCTGGAGCATCATGCCAACATTGTTCCCTGGCAAATGCTCTGCGCAAGAAAGGGAGCAAGACTACGGGTTGCGCCGGTGGACGATTCAGGACAGGTGCTGCTCGACGAGTACGAAAAGCTGCTTGGGCCAAAAACGCGCTTGGTCTCCATCGCGCACGTCTCGAACGCCCTGGGCACTCTAGTCCCCGTGAACGCGATGACCGAGGCCGCCCACCGTCACGGAGCTCGCGTATTGGTTGACGGCGCGCAGGCGGTTTCGCACATGCGAGTCGACGTGCAGGCCATTGGTTGCGACTTCTACGTCTTCTCGGGCCACAAGGTGTTCGCGCCAACAGGCATTGGCATTGTTTATGGAAAGTCGGAAGTGCTGGACAGTATGCCGCCGTGGCAGGGTGGCGGCAACATGATTCAGGATGTGACTTTTGAAAAGACCCTCTACCAACCGCCTCCGCAGCGTTTTGAAGCAGGCACGGGAAACATTGCCGATGCGGTCGGCCTGGGCGCTGCGATCGATTATCTTGATCGAGTTGGCATCGCGAATGTCTCGCGCCACGAGCACATGCTGCTCACCTACGCTACCCCGGCCCTTGAGCGCATTCCGGGTTTGCGCATCATCGGCACCGCAAAAGAGAAGGCCGGCGTACTTTCCTTCGTGATCGATGGTTTCCGCACGGAAGAGATCGGCGACTATCTGAATCGCAAGGGCATTGCTGTGCGCGGTGGACATCACTGCGCGCAGCCGATTCTGCGCCGCTTTGGGCTGGAAAGCACCGTACGCGCCACGTTTGCGCTCTACAATACCTGCGAAGAAGTGGATGC
>CAZANC010000055.1:0-15837 GCA_964486495.1 uncultured Occallatibacter sp. | reverse complement strand
GCGCCAGCCCCTTACCCTCGAAGTCACCCAATGGGACCGGCCCGTTCCCTTCCGGGTCGTCAACCAGAGTGGCCGTCATAATCTGTTCGGAGGCCGATCCTCCTTGCTCGTCGCCGATATTGACGTCAACGACCTCACTCCGGGCGTGCAAGTCCACGTCTGCGTTCACTCCAATCTCGCCAACTTGAGCAATGCAGCCCCGCCCGACTTTGAAGCCCACGCCTACGCCATCGCCTATTGATCCCGCAGTCTCTCATCGCAACCGCTGCGCCGCTCTCATCCCACCCGTAAAATAGAATCGGATGGCTTTCACCGAGCAATACGATGTCGTTGTCGTCGGCGCCGGACACGCCGGGTGCGAGGCCGCCATGGCCGCCGCGCGCATGGGCCTCAAGACCGCGCTCATCACCATGAACCTCGACCTCATCGCCCAGATGAGCTGCAACCCCGCCATCGGCGGCGTCGCCAAGGGCCATCTCGTCCGCGAAGTCGACGCTCTCGGCGGCATCATGGGCGAAGTTGCCGACGCCGTCGGCATCCAGTTCCGCCTCCTCAACGCCTCGCGCGGCCCCGCCGTCTGGAGCCCTCGCGCCCAGTGCGACAAGCAGCTCTACCGCGTCAAAATGCGCGAGGTCCTCGAGTCTCAGCCCGGCCTGCACATCCGCCAGGCCGAAGTCGTGAATTTCGTCATCGAAGAATCCGGTCCACCTGTAGATCCGGGCGCCTCTGATCCCTCGCCTTTGGGGACCAGGGATAGCACTGCTGCCAATCCACCTGAGATCCCACGTCCCACCCGTCCCCACCGCCGCGTTCTCGGCCTCAAGCTCCGCGACGGACGCAACCTCCTCGCCGGCGCCACCATCATCACCACCGGAACCTTTCTCAACGGCCTCATCCACTGCGGCGAAGAGCGCTATCCCGCCGGCCGCAGCGGTGAGCCGGCCTCAGTCCTCCTCGGCGAAGCACTCCGCGCTCTCGGCCTTCGGACCTGCAGGCTTAAGACAGGCACGCCTCCGCGCCTCGACGGCCGTACCATCCGCTGGGAGATGTTCGAAGAGCAGCCCGGCGACGCCGACCCCACGCCCTTCAGCTTCCGTACAAAGAAGATCATCCAGCCGCAGGTCTCCTGCCATATCGCCTTCACCACGCCGGAGACCCTCCGCCTCATCCGCGAGAACGTCCACCGTTCGGCCATGTACTCCGGCCGCATTCAGGGCATTGGTCCGCGCTACTGCCCGTCCATCGAAGACAAGATCGTCAAATTCCCCGACAAGACCCAGCACCAGTTCTTCCTTGAGCCCGAGGGCCTCAACACCCACGAGGTCTACATCAACGGCATGTCCACCTCGCTGCCCATGGAAGTGCAGTGGCAGATGGTCCACTCCATCCCCGGCCTCGATCAGGCTGAGCTGCTGCGCCCCGGCTACGCCATTGAGTACGACTCCGTCGACGCCACCGAGCTTGACCGCACCCTCCGCGTCAAATGCATGACGGGCCTTTACCTCGCCGGCCAGATCAACGGAACAAGTGGATATGAGGAAGCAGCCTGCCAGGGCATCATGGCCGGCATCAACGCAGCGCTCTGGCTCAAGGGTCAGCCGCCATTCACGATGGACCGCACCGAGGGCTACACCGGAATCCTCATCGACGATCTCATTTCCAAAGGAACCAACGAGCCCTACCGCATGTTCACCTCGCGCGCCGAGTTCCGCCTCCATCTGCGCATTGACAACGCCGATCGCCGCCTCACGCCGTACGGCCGCCGCCTCGGCCTCATCAATGATCAGGCCTGGACCGAGTATGAACAGAAGCAGGCCCGCATGTGCGCCCTTGAGCGGTTTCTCACTACCGGCAAAGTCGATCCCGAAAGACTCCAGCGCGCCGGATTTGGCGAACTCCCCGCAACCGCCGGCCTAACATGGGCCCAGCTCCTCAAGCGCCCCGAAGTCACCATCGAGCCGCTCCTGGCCGCCCTGCGCGATGACCTCGCACGCGACCCGTTGCTCGCGGAGTTTGCCACGGGTCTTGTTCAAAACCTTGAATCATTGGGTGCCCCATCCTATCTCCAGTTTTCCCGCGGAAAATCTGGAGATAGGGTGGGAGACCAAGCCGACGTCGCCATCCAACGCAGTACTCGCCGCAACGAAGCCCGCTCCGTTGAGACCGAAATCAAATTCGCCGGCTACCTCGAACAGCAGAAGAAATCCATCGAGCGCCTCAAGGCCGCCGAGTCTGTTTCGATCCCCGACTGGATCGAGTACAGCGCGATCAGCGGCCTCTCCCGCGAGATGCGCGAAACGCTCGAGCGCATTCGCCCCATGACAATCGGCCAGGCCAGCCGCATTCCCGGCGTCACTCCCGCCGCGCTCACTCTCGTCCACGTGTCGATTAAGTTGCAGGGCAAGCGCCAAAGTGCCGAGCGCCACACCACCGCCGACTCGCCGACTCGCTAACTTGCTGACTCGCTGTCTTTGCAGCGCGCGTATGATGTTCCCGTGATGAATCTCGACGCGATCCAAACAGCCCTCCGCGAATCCAAGCTCGACGGCTGGCTCTTCTACGACCACCACCACCGCGATCCCATTGCCGCGCGCATTCTCTCGCTCGACCCCAAGGCTCACATTACCCGCCGCTGGTACTACTTCATTCCCGCCACGGGCGAGCCGCGCAAGCTCGTTCATCGCATCGAACAGGGCCGTCTCGATGCGCTACCGGGCGCAAAAACGCAATATTCAAGTTGGCAGGAATTGCACGCTGGCCTCGAAAATCTCCTCCAAAACCAGAAAAAGATCGCCATGCAGTACTCGCCCAATAACGACATCATGTATGTCTCCATGGTCGATGCCGGCACGGTCGAATTCCTGCGCGGTCTGGGCAAGGAAATCGTCACCTCAGCCGATCTCGTCAGCCAGTTTGAAGCCGTCCTCACCGCCGATCAAATTGCCAGCCACCACGCCGCTCAACGCACCATCGACCTCATTCTCGTCGGCGCATGGGCCGAAATTGCACGCTGCCTGCGTCCTCCTTCGGGCGGTGCCGGCCGCACGGGCGATCTTTCGGAATACGATCTCGTCGTTTGGTTACAGGAAGCCATGCGCCGCGAAGGCCTCGTCTGGGAGAACGGTCCCGACGTCAGTGTCAACGCGAACACCTCCGACTCGCACTATGAGCCCGCGGTCGATCGCGCCGCTCCCATCCGCGAGGGCGACTTCCTGCTCATCGATATCTGGGGGCGTCTTGACTCGCCGTCGAGCATCTACTACGACGTCACCTGGACCGGCGTCATCGGGCGCGAGCCCACAAAGAAAGAGCAGCTCGTCTTCGATACGGTCCGCCGTGCTCGTGACGCCGCCATCTCCGCTGTCGAGTCAGCCTTCGCCCAAAATCGTCCCATCCAAGGCTTCGAGGCCGACGATGCTGCCCGCGCTGTCATTCGCGAAGCCGGCTTCGCCGAATTCTTTACCCACCGCACCGGCCATAATATCGCGCACGAAATCCACGGCTCCGGCGCGCACCTCGACAATCTCGAAACCCACGACGTGCGCCGCATCTTGCCGCACACCTGTTTCTCCGTTGAGCCGGGCGTCTACCTGCCCGAGTTCGGCGTGCGCAGCGAGATCAACATGATCACCGCCCCCGGCAAAGCCTGGGTCACGGGCCGCGTTCAGCAGGAACTGGTGCGAATCTAGGCGTGGCGCTTTTTAGGGTCGAAAAGGGTCGATTTGGGGCGAAAAAGGGCCGTTTTTCGAACAAAATCCCACTTTTTTCGACGCGGATTTTGAGGCAGTTGTATTGATAATAAAAGAGTTAATATCGATTTGCACTGAAAATAGTGCAACATTTTTTTATTTTGGTACTTTTGGCCTCCATTGAGGCGGCGGAGCATGCGGAATTGGAGGAGTTCCTCGCCCATAGGAAGCCTGAATCCAGCATTGGCAAACGAGCGAGTTGGCAAAGTTGCCGCATACAAGACAAGGGTAGCAACACAGACGAATTAACCGGCAAACTTCGGCTGAGAATTTTGCGAATGAACTGAAGAGCTTACGGAATTTGTTGAGGAAAAGGTCTTGACGTGAAGGCTGCCTCACCGCGCCCGGTCCGTGACCCCTGCTCTTGTATAGTCAATGAAGGAATGGACACCACCCCAAACAAACCTGCCGCGGCAAAAAAATCGTCACAAGGATTCGTCTACTTTCCCCTCATCGCCGGGTGGCTCGTCCCCGGCGCAGGCCATTTTCTCCTCGGCAAATGGATCCGCGGCACTCTGCTCGCCGTCTCCATCATCGCCATGTTCGCGCTCGGCCTTGCCATGCAGGGCAAGCTCTACACCAGCGCGCAAGACATCCTCGACATGCTCGGTGTGGCAGGTGACCTCGGCAGCGGCCTACTCTACTTTTTGAGTCGCGCGGCCGGCTGGGGCGGAATGCCGGTGCAGACCACCGTCGCCGACTACGGCACTAAATTCATCGTCGTCGCAGGCCTGCTCAACATCATCGCCGCCGTCGACGCTCACAACCTGCGCACGGGGAGGAAGTCTTGATGCATCCCTCCCACTTTGCCGCGGTCTTTCTCTTCGCGCTCTTCGCCTCTACCGTCTTCGGCATCACGATGCGCGACACGCCGCCGAAGATGTTCCGCTACGGCGCTTACTGCTTCGTCCTCTTCGTCGGCTCGGTCATCGTCTTCAGTTGGGTCATGTTCCTCATCGCGCGTTAGGTTCTCCCGAATTTCCAATCCAAAACCAGTAAAAGAACAAAAAAATGCCGCCGTCCTTTCGGAACAGCGGCACAGGTTTCGGCGGGAGTTGCCGAAAAACCGTCGAAACTCCGCAGAGCTTCCGACGATTCAAACACAGGCGCACCGGGATAGTTGCGCTCTTCACAGGTTCCTCGCGTAATGGACTAACTGAGCCTGCTCACTGGAATGCACCCGCCTGACTCCCGCCCTGGGGCTTACAATCTGCTACGGAGAGCCCATGCACCGCCGACAGTTTCTCGCCACTACCATCGCCGCTTCCGCCTTCGCTGCCACTGGAGATGCAGCCGCCCAGGCCGTGCCCACCGCAGGCCGCGAGTTCTACCAGTTGCGTCGCTACAACCTACTGAGCGGCCAACAGTTAAAGATCACCGAGAGCTTCTTCTCCAATGCGCTCATCCCGGCCCTCGTGCGTCTGGCCATGGGCCCCATCGGCGCTTTCAAGCTCGACATCGGTCCCGAGACACCCGCTTACTACTTCCTCATCCCGTGTTCTTCCATCGATCCTCTCGTCACGATCGATCTCCGCCTCGCCCACGACCCGGATTTCCTCAAGGCCGCCGACCCATTCTGGAATGCCACCTCTGTGGCGCCTGCCTTTCAGCGCGCAGAGATTTCACTCCTCGCCGCCTTTGAAGGCTGGCCAAAGCTCACCCCGCCCGCCGCTGCTGCCACCAAAGCCAAACGCATCTTTCAGCTCCGCACCTACGAGAGCCCCAGCAACGGCGAACATGTTCGCAAAGTGGAGATGTTCCATTCCGGCGAATTCGAGATCTTCAAGAACGCCGGCTTCCACCCCGTGTTCTTCGGCGACACGCTCATTGGCTCGCGCATGCCCAACCTCACTTACATTCTCAGCTTTACCGATTTGGCCGAGCTCGACGCCAAGTGGGATGTCTTCCGCAACGATCCAGCCTGGAAGAAGCTTTCCTCCGACCCGCGCTTCGCCTTCGATTCCATCGTCACCAACATCACCAACCTGATCCTCAGCCCGCTCGACTGCTCGCAGATCTGACGATCGCATCGTCGTTCCTTCTATAATCGCCCCATGCGTTTCCTCGCCGATTGGCGGCATCGATCCATCGCCATGCTCGCAGCCGGGGCGCTCTTCGTCTTTGTCTTGCTGGGAACTCTGACATGGTTCAACACCTCCAATGTCAATTTCCTCAATCCCGCGACATACGCGCAGACCATCGCCCTTACGGCCGTTGAAGTTCTGCTCTTCCTGCTATTGCTCTTGCTGCTTGTTCTTCTGTTTCGCACCGTTCTCAAGGTCTATGTAGGGCAGGGAAGCAGCGGCTTGGGCGCGCGCCTGCGATCTCGCATGGTGCTCGGCGCCGTCATCATCACCTTCATGCCCGCCGCTCTCATGTTCCTGTTCAGCTATTTCCTGCTGAGCCGCTCGCTGGAACGGTGGTTTTCGCCGGACGCTTTGCAATTGCGCAACGACTCCACCAGTGTCGTTCAGGAGCTTGTCCAGTATGTGGCCAGCAATGCGCGAAGTGAGGCCGAATCGGTAGCCGAGAGCGGAGCGCCTGACGGCAACGCACAGGCGCTCCTACAGGTGATGAGTTCGCGCCGTCTTTCCTTGCAGGGCGGTTTTCTTCTCGTTTACGACAAAAACAAGCGAATGTTCTCGAGCTTCCAGGCTCCGCCCGAATCGAGTCCGGTTTTCTTGCGCGCGTCGGCGCCTGACTCCGACTGGAAGGAATCTCCGCTGCGCGGGCCGCTCTCGGCCGGTCTTCTCCTTGCCGCCGAACGCAATGACAATTCCGTCGTCGATGTCGCAGGCCAGGAAAACGCGCTGGGTATGGCCGTCACGCCTTCCGGCAAGATTGTGATCGCTGTCCTGCCTATGCCCAACGGTCTGAACGCAACCATCGCCCGCATTCGTTCCGGCGCCGACGAGTATTTGCAGCTCTACCGCTCCCGCCGCGTCATTCGCACTACCTTGTCCCTCACACTCTTGTTGGTCACTGTCTTTGTCTTCTTCTCCAGCGTCTGGCTCGCGGTGTTTCTGTCCAAGCAAATCACCCGCCCGGTTGAGGCGCTGGCCGACGCCATGGACGCCATCTCCGCGGGCAAGTATGAGCAACGCGTGACCGACGTAGCCACTGGCGAGATGGGCGACCTTGTACGCTCTTTTAATCACATGGCCGCGGATCTCGAGATGAGCCGCCAATTGGCTCAGACCGCTCAAGCACAACTCACCGCAGCCAATCTCGCAATCGAGGAGCGCCGCCGCGAGCTTGAGACCATTGTCGATACCATTCCCTCGGGCGTCGTCACGCTTGACGGAGCCGGCGTAGTGCTTCAGGCCAACCGCGCCTTTGCCGCGTTGATGGCGCTTCGGCTGGATGTGCCTTTGGCCGGTCAGAGCATCGCATCGTTGCTGCCTGCCGATTGTGCCGATGAGCTTGCCAGAGTCATCCGCCGCGCCAGCCGCATGGGCGCTGCGTCGACAGAGCTCGAATATCACGCCTACGGGCGCACGCTTCATCTCGCTATCACCAGCGCGCGGCTCGATCTCGGCCGCGGGCAAGCTGGATCGGTGCTCGTGGTCGAAGACACCACTGATTTCCTACGCGCGCAGCGCCAGCTCGCCTGGAAGGAAGTCGCCCAGCAGGTGGCTCATGAAATCAAGAACCCGCTCACGCCCATCGCTCTCAGCGCCGAACGCATCGGCAGGCATCTCGATCGCGGCCAGCCCGACTCGCCCAGCATTATCCGCAAGTGCACTGAGGTCATTCTCGGCTGCGTCGCTACCTTGCGCATGTTGGTTGACCAATTCTCCGCCCTGGCGCAGTTCCCTGCGCCGCAGCCCCGCCCTTGCGACATGAATCAGATCGTCGAAGAAGCTCTCGCGCTCTTCGGCGGCAGGCTCGTAGGCATCACCGTGCAGTGCAATCTCGAGTCCAGCTTGCCGCAGGTCCTCGCCGATCCTGAGGCCATACGCCGCGCTCTGGCCAACCTCATCGACAACGCCGCTGAAGCCATGCACGGCAGCCTTCTGCGCGTCCTCGGCCTGCGCACCGCTCTGAGCGAAGACGGCGCGGCGGCTGAAGTCACTGTCTCCGACACCGGATCCGGTCTGAGCGACGAGATTCGCGAGCGCCTGTTCCTGCCCTACTACTCAACAAAGCGCCGCGGCACGGGCCTGGGTCTCTCCATTGCCGCCAAAATCGTCCAGGAACACGGTGGCTCCATCAGCGCTGAGGCCAACACTCCCAAGGGCGCGCGTTTTCTGCTGCGCCTGCCCTTGGTGGAACCGGTCGCGGCGAATGGGCCTGGCGCAGTGGACCCGGAACCGGTGAAGGGCGTCGCTTCATGAACCACATCCTCGTAGTAGACGACGAAGCGGAGATTCGCAGCTCGCTCGAAGAGATTCTGCGCGAGGAAGGCTACGGCGTTGCCGGCGCAGCCGATGCCGCCGAAGCCATGGTGCTGCTGCGTGACACGCCCTACGACGTAGTTCTGCTCGACATCTGGCTCCCCGGCCGTGACGGTCTCGATCTGCTTGCTGAGATCCGCGATCTTACGCCCGATATGCGGCCTGAAGTCGTCATCATCAGCGGCCACGGCACCATCGAAGCAGCCGTGAAGGCCACCAAGCTGGGCGCTTACGATTTTCTTGAAAAGCCGCTCTCGCTTGAGCGCACCCTCATCGTCCTCAAAAATGCCGTCGAAGCTCGCCGTCTGCGCACGCAGAATGAGGAGTTCAAACGCCAGTTCAGCGCCGCCGCCGCGCTCACCGGCGAAAGCGTGCCGCTCAAGGCCCTTCGCCAGCAAATCAAGCTCATGGCCCCCACCAATGGCCGCGTGCTCATCTACGGCGAGTCAGGCACCGGCAAGGAGCTCATCGCGCGTTCCATCCATGCTGAAAGCCTCCGCCGCGACGGAGTCTTTGTCGAGCTCAACTGCGCCGCAATCCCCGAAGCGCATATCGAGGCCGAGCTCTTCGGCTATCGCCACGGCGCGCAACCGGGCGGCCCTCCCGAGCAGCGCGGCACACTCGAGCGCGCCGACGGCGGAACGCTTTACCTCGACGAAGTGGGCGACATGAGCCTCAAAACGCAAGCCAAAGTTCTCAGCGCCCTCGATGATCAAATGTTCACGCCCGTGGGCGGTACGCAACTCCTGCGCGTCGACGTGCGCGTCATCGCTTCCACCAACAAGGATCTCGAGGAAGAGATCGCCAAGGGCAACTTCCGTGAGGATCTCTTCTACCGCCTTAATGTAGTTCCGTTCTTCGTGCCCCCGCTGCGCGAGCGCAAGCAGGATATTCCGCTCCTGGCGCGCGAGTTCCTGCTCGAATTTGGCCGTCAATATGGCCGCCCGCGCGTCGAGATCGCCGAGGAGGCTCTGGATGCGCTGGCGCAGTACCACTGGCCCGGCAACGTGCGTGAGCTCAAGAACCTGATCGAGCGCGTTCTCATCCTCAATCCGCGCGCCCTGCGCATCGAGCGCAAGCATTTGCCTCCGCTTACGCACAAAGCCGGCTCACGCTCCACTGAAGAGTTCTCCAGCCTGCAGCAGGCGCGCGATGCGTACGAGCGCGAGTATATTCTCAAGAAGATTGAAGAGGCTCATAACAACATCAGCCACGCCGCCGAGTTGCTCGGTCTCGAGCGCAGCCATCTCTACCGCAAGATGAAAGCTTTAGGAATCGCCGCTCGCGAGTAGTGGCGTGTCGGATGCTTGCTGAACTTGCGGAGTCTCTCGCCGATCCCTGAAGTGAAACCGCCGCTCCACTTTTTTGTCGCGAAGATCGGGTTTGCTCGCGCGGCGTTCCGGTCTGCGCAGGCGGCGCCGATCGTTCTTTTGGCTCATTGACGAAGGCAGAATGATCGGTCCGGGAGCGCCCAATGGTCGATTTCTCGCGGGTTGCCTTGCCTCGGTTCCGGCATTTGCTTCGGCTCTGGCAAAAGTCGTCGTTGCTGCTGTGACGGTAGGCTCGGGTTCGGCAACAGGCGCCTCCCTGCGTCGCGCTCGCGCCAGATCCTCCACGCTCGATCCAGAACCGCTGGTCAGCAGTTTGTTCAGGGTCGGAATGTTTGCTCGCTGCGTCTCCACAAAGTCCACGCCATCCACTGAAAGCGTGTACTGCGCGTTGTCCGCCTTGGTTACGTATCCCTTCTTCTGCAGATACCACAACGTAAAGTCCAGGTAGTCGCGCGGGAAACCCATCCGCCCCTCGATCTCGCTAAGCGGAACTTCCGGGTAAGTCGGGTTGGTGCGCCGCCGGTAGTAAAGAACCGCCAATACTGCCAGCCGCCGGTTCAGCTCGCCCTCCAGGGCATCCATGAAATCGATGGTCGTGGCCAGCGGCTCCGGTGGAGCTTGTGTCTTGGCCCGCGCCGCATCGTATTCCGCGCGCCGCCGCGGATCCGCCAATACGTCATAGGCGGCCTTGAGCAGACGGAAGTTCTCTTCGTGGCCTGTCTCGGCGTTGTCCGGGTGCAGGCGCGCCGCAAGGAAGCGATAGACACGATGGACAGTCTCAGCATCCGCGTTGGGGCTGATTTGGAGAAACTCGTAGTAATCGACCACCGGTGTGCCCATGTTCTCCCGCAGTACTCGTTTCGAGCTTAGCCCACGCCTGAATCGTCTTGGTATCCCGCATAGGTGGGAGCCCGCTCTAACAGAGTCCCAATCGCCGGTGAATGCATATTCAGTCCCAATCGGCCATAATGCCTTTTTGACGAACCACTTGGACCGGATTGTGGACGCTGTCCAGCGTCTCCCGATCAGTCCGAATTGGGAAAAGAAGGAACAAGAGCGCTTCACCATTTCAGGGCGCCACCACCACCGGACGAGTCTGGACGAACGACGCTGCATGCTACGCTAACCCTCATGCCACCAGCGTTACGGCCGGATGTCGACACCCAGTGCGAACCGCCTCCACGCGAACGCCCTTGGCTTTTCGCCTTCCTCATTGCGCCTGATGCCGTCATCTCCCTCGGCCTCGTTGGCGGTGCGCTCACGTTTCTTCTGCGCAATGAAGGTGTAGATCCAGCCCGCGCCGCCAGCATCAGCGCCTTGATCGCTCTCCCGCACGCGATTTATTTTCTCTGGGGCCCCATCACGGATTTCTGGTTCCAGCGTCGCACCTGGCTCATGTTCACCGCCGTTGCTGCAGCAGTCACGATTGTGTGCGCGTTCCACTTGCCCCGCTTAGGCTCCGCCTGGGCTGTCAGCCTTCTGTTTCTGGGCGCTTCAATCGCGGTGCTCACTCCCGCTGCATGCGGGGGTATGATGGGCACGCTTGGCAGCGAATTGAATCGCCGCCGCGCCAGCAGTTTCTATCAAATCGGTTCGCTCGCTGTCGGCGCGGTCGCCGTCTTTGCGTTGGCTTCTCTCTCCGGCCACCTGGACCTCGGTTCTCTTGGCTGGATCGTCGCCGCCATGATCGTGCTGCCCGCGTTCGGCGCCCTAATGGCGCCGCGCGAGCTTGTCATCAGCGAGCACACGGCGCGCCAGACCACTGTGCTCATCTTGCGCGAATTCAAGTCCACCTTCCTCCGTTGGGAAGCCATTCCCTATACATTGCTGATCGCTTGTCCCAGCGCTTCCGGCGCCATGATTGGCCTTCTCGGCGAGCTGGCTCGCGACTACGGCGTCACCGGCCAGCAGGTTGCGTGGATGAACGGCATTGGCGGTGCGCTCCTGATGTCCGCAGGCGCATTTGTCGCGTCACTCATTCCCGTCCGCGTGCGCGCCACCATCGGTCTTCTCATCTCCGGACTCATCAATGCCGCAACACTGGCCATCCTCGCTCTTGGCCCATTGCGGCCAGCCGTTTACTTCACCAGCACCATTCTGTATCTCTTCACTATCGGTGCCTGCTATGCCTTCTTCACCGGAGTCGTTCTCGAATTCCTCGGTGGATCCGGCAAAAGCGGCAGCGCACGCTATGCCATCATCAACTCATTGGGGAACGTTCCAGTCGTCTACATGACCTGGCTCGACGGCCGCGGCTATGCACTCTGGGGTCCGCGCGGCATGCCCGGCATCGACGCCATCCTCAGCGCCGTTTCCGCCAGTATCCTGCTCGCGCACTACATCGTCAGCCGCCGCCATAGGCAATCGAAGCTCGCCGCTCCGGATTCTGCTGTTTGAAGGAAGGGATTCTTTTTGCGCGGGAGGCGCCCTATTGGCTATTGGCTACTACCTATTCCCTGTTTTAAGGATCGGCCCGATTGAACCGGGATTGTCTCCCAGTCTTGGGTCCACGCGAAAATCCCACACCGATTCGCTGATGTCCGACGGAGAGAGAATTTCCACCAGCGCATACTCGCCAATGCTCAGCGTCTGTGTCGGCACAATCTTCAACCAGTGCTTGCCCGGCAAGATCTCCACCTTGGTGGGGATCGTATCCTCGTCCTGCGTCACCGTACCCGTGGGGCCCACGTGAATAGCGCCCACAATGCGCACGGCTTGCCGCTCATCCACGCGCACGATCACAAAGCCCGACTGCGTCGAGTGTGCGCCATGCTTGCCGCCGTTCACCGCCTTTGCATTGCCCGTATCCACAGTCAACGGGTGCGAAAGCACCGGCTCGTTTCCCGTCTCCACCCCAAGCGAGAGATAGATCGCCGGATCGTTCACATGCAGATGCACCCTGGCGTTCGCGCCTTCCAGCTCCAGATTCGCCCGCTGCGTCGCCAGGGGATTCAGCACTGCAATCCCCTTGCGGTTCTTCGTGTTCAGCGAGAGATCTTTCGAAATCAGCTCCACCAGCTCGGGAGTGCCCTGAAAGGTGTCCAGCACAAACACGCCTTCTTCGTCCGGCAGCTCCAGCCCCGGAACCACGATCGGCATGCGCGCCTTTTCGTCGTCGCGCTCTTCTGATTCTTCCTTGTCGATATCCGCCGCCTCCTTCATCGCCGGCGAAGAGTCCTCTGCGGCCAGCTCAGCGTGGTCCCTGGCCCACTTGTTCGTCGCGTCCCAATCCACCAGGTCCGCCGGCAACTCTTCCCACTCGCCGCGCTCCTGCGACAGGTAGCGCACGCGGTCGCCGGCGATCTGGTAATCGCGCACTAACTGGTAGGAGCCGTCCTTCAAAATCAGGCGCAGATTCCTTCCCGTGCCGGGAACAGCGGGCTTTAGCGGCAGTGGCCTGGAACCCTGATCCGAGCTTTGGCCTCCCTGTGCGCTCGGTGCCTGCTGGATCGTTACGCTCTGCGGGGCGTCTTGCGCAAGAATGGCCGCCGGCGCAAGCAGGAGAATAGCCAGCGAAAGCGCCGACACACCCCAACCTCGCGGAACTATCTCAGAATCAACCATGGCAATTCAGTTTAGACGCTTCCACCGTGCCAGCGTTTTCCCGTGCGCCGCCTCGAAATCGTTACCGAAGGGCAACCTCTCCAATCCAAAAGCGTCCAAACCTCTGAGAGCTTTCTGTAGAATAGAACTGGAAGGTTCCATCGATTGGCAGGACTTAAGACAATTCTCCGCGGCAAACGCGGCGCCCAAAGCGGCTCGCTGACCGGCATTTTGCCGGCTGTTGCGATCCTCTGTCTGGTTCTGCTGGCGATGCTGGCCGTGGCTCAGGTCGCGCACCTGCATCCTAACCAATCTGACGCCGACCACTGCCAGTTGTGCATTGTCATGCACACGGTGGTGCCCGTTGCCGCCGCGGCGGCCGTCATCATCATCGTGCAGCTGGGAGCCTCCACGCCCCAGGCCGAACCCATCGTCATTGCCCGCCAGCGGCAAATTCGCCTCTTCATTCGCCCCCCTCCCGTCTCCTGCTAGAGCATCTTTCCGTTTTCATTCATGCCCTCGCATCGGCCCAATGCTTTTAGGATCGGGCAATGCCTGGCCGCATCTGCACACACTGATTTCGAAGCGGACCGATGCTCCTCCACTGAGGAACCCGCTGCGGCTCGTCCCGCGGGTGAGACTTCTCATCTTTCAGCCATTTTTCAGGAGATTTTGCCATGACGTTCCATCGCGGCGCGACCACGCGCCTTCTTCCCCTGATTGCCTTTGCCTGCGCGGCGCTCTCCGCGTCGGCGCAAAGCGGCAACGCCGGCGCCGTGCGCGGCACGGTCACCGATCCCTCCGGAGCCGTGATCCCCAAGGCAACGGTCCAACTCACCGACAAAGTGAGCGGATTCGATCGCACCACAACCACCGACGCTACCGGCCAGTTCAGCTTCTCCAATGTGCCGTTCAATCCATACATGATCGACGCCTCCGCAAAAGGCTTCGCCTCGTTCAGCCAAAATGTTGAGATTCGCTCTTCGGTGGGGATCACCGTCAACCTCATTCTTCAAATCGCCGGCGCCAGCCAAACCGTCACCGTCGAGTCAGGCAGCGACCTCATTGAGAATGACTCAACTTTCCACACCGACGTCGATCGCGACATGTTCACCAAAGTGCCGCTTGAGAGCCAGTCTTCAGGCCTGAGCGCACTCGTCACCCAGACCACGCCCGGCGTCTCCGCCGACTCCAACGGCCTCTTTCACGGCCTTGGCGACCACGCCTCCAACTCCTTTTCCGTTGACGGCCAGTCCATCACCGACCAGCAGAGCAAGGTCTTTTCCAACCAGCTTCCGTCGAATTCCATTCAATCCATCGAGGTCATCAGCGGCGCGCCTCCTGCCGAGTACGGCGACAAGACCAGCCTCGTCATCGTCGCCACCACTCGCTCCGGCCAGGGGGTCACCAAGCCTACAGGAAGCGCCTATAGCTCCTATGGCAGCTTTGGCTCGGCTTCCGGTGGCGTTGATCTTTCCTACGGCGGCAGCAACTGGGGCAACTTCATTGAGGCCGACGCCCTCAATACCGGACGCTTTCTCGATCCGCCCGAATTTACCGTCTTTCACGACAAGGGAAACGAGGAGAATTTCTTCGACCGCGTCGACTATAGCCTTTCGCAGGCTGACTCGGTTCACCTCGATCTCAACTACAGCCGCTCCTGGTTTCAAACCCCGAATTCCTACGACAACCTCAACGTGCAGAACGTGACCAACGGAGGAACCGGCGCCAGCCCGGCCTTTGGCAGCGTGGGCAACGCCGACCAGCACTCCAAAATCGGCACCTACAACATCTCCCCCACTTACACGCGAATCATAAGCAGCAATTCGGTCTTTAATCTGGGTGTCTTTGTCAGAAGAGATGGATACGACTACTATCCCAGCGCCAACCCGCTCGCCGATCTCGGTCCGTCGAACCTGCAAACCTCATCCATCTCCCAGTACCGGACACTCACCAACGCCGGAATCCACGCGGACTACTCCTATGTAAAAGGAGTCAACAACCTGAAGGTCGGCGCGCAATACGAGCAGACCTTTCTGCGCGAAAACGACAGCCTGGGCATCGTCGAAGCCACATACAATTCCCCCTGCATCGATTTGAATGGCAACCGCGTGCCGGGATTCTCGAGCACATCTCAATGTGCCTCTGCAGGCTACCTTTCCAACGATCCGTCGGCCACTTATGCCTACGGCTCGGGCACTTTCAATCCCCTTCTCGAGCTTTACGATCTGACCCGTGGCGGCACTTTCTATGACTACTCCGGTCATTCTGACATCAAAGAAATGGCCCTCTACGCTGAGGACGAGATCAAGGCCGGTCACTGGGACTTCAACCTGGGTCTTCGCGAGGATCTCTATAACGGCCTCACCGACGCCAACCAGACTGAGCCGCGCTTGGGCATCGCCTACAACATCAAGCCCTCGGGCACCGTGGCCAGCATCTCTTACGCGCGAACTCTCGAGACGCCCTTCAACGAAAACCTCGTTTTGTCGAGCGAGGGATGCGGCAACCCGGTGCTTTCTCCGCTGCTCAATTGCACTTCAGGCGTCTCCAGCACCATGAGGCCCGGCTTCCGCAACGAGTTTCACGCCGGCTTGCAGCAGGCCCTGGGCAAGAATGTGGTCTTCAGCGGCGAATACATTTGGAAGTACACCCACAACGCCTTCGACTTCAGCGTGCTCGGCAATACCCCCATCACGTTCCCCATCGACTGGCACAACTCCAAGATTCCCGGCTACGCGCTCCATGTCGAGGTTCCGGGTTACCACAACTTCAGTGCCTATACGGTCATGTCATCGGTGGCCGCCCGTTTCTTCC
>CAZANC010000054.1:0-15885 GCA_964486495.1 uncultured Occallatibacter sp. | reverse complement strand
AGTTCATCAGGCGGATCGCTTCTCCAGATAGGGGCATGTTTTTCCTCTAGGGTGAATTCCATTTCTATTGTAGGGCGCAAGAACCGGTCTCATAAACCATCTTTTCCAACTGGCCGAAATCATGGGACCCGCCTTGTTGTTGGGTCCCATTCTCGCGCACTATGCCGCAGGGGCATTTATGAGACCGGTTGTAGGCGGGAGTGTTGCGAAACGGACGAGAGATTGTCGATCGGTGGCCAGGGAGCGGGACTCGAGACGAATCACCGGCGACCGTCGCTACGGGTGCTGCTCGACGGCGATGTTGACAGTGGCCGTGGAGCCCGAGGCGGCAAGGCCGAGAAGGTTGGTGGCGACTCCGGGCAGCGAGACAGGGAGAAACGTGACCGAGCCGTCAATAGCTGACGTAGCCGTGGCGGCCTGAGTGGCCAGAAGCGTCCCCTGGGTGCAGACGGTGTGCGGTGCACAGGGCGGCGACCAGGCATAGAGCGCCTGAAAAAGCGAGACCGTGCCGCCGGCCATTGGGTTGCCGTCCATGTCGAGGAGGCGCAGCGCGATCTGGCTGGGCGTGCCCGAGGCGGCGAGGGTCTGGCTGACGCCGGAGATGGGTTCGAGCAGAGCGTACTCCGGACGCGCGCCATAGGCGGTAAACGCGACACATTGGCTGGTTCCGTTCAGGCAAGCGTTGATGCTGACCACCTGGCCCTCGGCGAGTGGACCAACGGTGAGGGATTCTGTGGCGATGCCCGCGGAGTTGGTGAGTGCGGCAGCGGGGCCCTGCGGGCCGATTCCGCCACCGGACGGAGTTTGCCAGGCGACCGACTGGCCGGCGAGGGGAACGCCATTCGAGAGGACAAGAGCCTGAACGGTCCAGGTGAAGGTGGCTCCTGCGGCAAGGGCGAGATGCGGTGAGAGAGAGGCCAGGGTCGGCGGATGTCCGCCGGCAAATTGCGCCTGCAGGCTGGAGCCGTTGGTGAGTGAGGCGGTGACGATCGACCACGTGCCATCTACGGCGGTCACGTTCATGGTGGCGCGGCCGTCGCCAGTGGCCGTCACCGAGCAGACGGGCAGTCCGCAGCCGAGCGCGGCCGTGCCGGCGGTGACGGTGTAGATGACGGTGATGCCGCCGGCTGAGGCGAGCGTGGGACTGAGAGCCGTGACGGTGAAGGGAATGGGCACACCCGTCGGAACTGTGCCGGAGGGCGCAGTGACGAGGGTGAGCGCGTCGCCGGTGCCGGAGTCATAGCTGATGCCGCCGGGAATGATTGCGGCCGCGTAAAGTGTGGGCAGGTCGTCGACTTCAACGTCGACCGAGCCGGAGACGCCGGAGGCCGCGGGCGGCGCAATGGCGGTGATCTGGTTCGGCGAGATGCTGGTGATTAGCGCGGGCTGCCCGGCGACCAGAACCGTGTCGGCGAGGCGAAAGCCGGCGCCGTTGATCGTGATGGGACCGCCCGAGGCAGGCAAGTGCGCGGGCGAAACCGTGTCGGCGTAAAGCAGCCAGCCGTCGTAGGCGTAGTCCGGGCGGCCATCGCCGCGCAGGTCGGCGATACCGATGCGCACAATGTCGTCAGCGCTCGAGGCCACACGCAGCCAGGTTTCGCCGGCAGCCAGTCCGTTGAGGCCGGGTGCTGCGCCAATCGGTGTTGCGCCAGCGGCGTCGAATGCATCCCAGACGCCGATGGATGGCATGGCCTTGGAGTTCGAGGGCGTGCCGGTCTCGTCGAGAGCCTGGGTGACGACGGTAAAGATGCGATTGCCGCGAACCGGGAAGGTGAACCAGTCCGTCTGGCCGATTTGGCTCAAGCGCCCGCACCACATTCCGCCTGTGGCCATGGGGCGCGGTTCGGACTCAGAGCCAATGGCGTCGTTGAAACCGGCGACGGGAGAACCGGCAACGGTTACGCTGAGCGTCTGCGTGCTTCCCGGTGACAGGTTGGACAGGGTGATGGTGTTCAACGCGCCGGAGGGCGAAACCTGGCCCTGCGTGTACGGGCCAACGGAGTTTTCGAGACTATAGAGCGGATCGACTGCCTCAAAGGTGACCTGGTAGCTGGCGGTGGTTACGCCGGGCGCCAGCGGGATGCCGCTGAGGTCGAAGGAACCCTGCAGCGAGGGATCATTCGAGCCCCACATGGTGAGCGGGTTGCCACTCGCATCGGAGAATCCGGTTACGGGGTTGCCGTGATTGCCGCTGAAGCTCGCGCCGGTCACTGCAGTGACGGTGTACTGGAAGAGGGGATTGCCGTTGCTGTCAAGCGGGCGCGCGACCACGTTGACGCCCTGCATCCCGTAGCCGGTGCGGAAAGTGACCTGGCCCTCTATGGAGATGGTGTTGGACGCGCTGATCTGCTTGCCGGGGAAGTTTGCCAGATTGGCGGCAGTGATGGGGTAGATGCGGTTGAGGGCGGCGATGTCATCGTAGCGGAGAACTGTGGGGTCGGGGATACAGTCTCCTCCGCTTGCACCGCATGCGCCGCTCAGCGGTTCCATGATAGGCCAGCCCTGCGTCCCGCCAGCCTCGCCGTTCGTGATTGCGCCGGGATTGACTTGCGAAAAATCGAGGCCAAGGACGCGGCCGATGGCGCGCTCCAGCTCAAAGCTCATCATCTCCAACATGCCGGAGTTGGTGGCACAGAGGCCGTTCAGGATGATGACCGCATGCGCGATCGTAGCGTCGGGGTTCAGGTTGTCCATCCAGACATGGACGCCGTTGTTCTGGCATGCGTCAGGCTGGCTTGTGGTGGCGCCGAAGATCGCGTTGATCACCGAGCCGTCGGAATCGTAGATCACGGCGAGAGGATAGTTGGTGGCTGCGGGTGTCACGTCGGCGGGTGCGGTGATCGTGCCAGCCGAGTTCACTGCAATATTCGCGCCGCTCACATCTTCGTTGAGCGGGCCACTGTCCGTGAGGGTGACGCCGGCAGTGGGAACGGCGCTCCACAGGGCGGCTGCGGCGTCGACCATTGCGGTGGCCTGCTGATTTGAAACGAAACTCGAGAGCGGGCCCTGATCCACGTAGTAGTTAATTTGGCCGCCGGCCCACTGGACGGGCTGGCCAATGACGGCAGGATTGAAGAAGCTGGTTCCGGCCACGTACTTCGGTCCGCCGGCCATTGCACATGCGGGAACGAGGAGCAGCGAGACGCCGATGAAGATCGACCGGCGGAAAGGCCACGCGGCGCGAGCAGAAGTGGCGTGCGCGGGCGCGGATGTAGCGATGGACACGAGATCCCCCCAGGGTCTGGATGGGGGCATGTGCAACTCCAGTGGCTTTTAGCGAAACCTAAGAGGCTCTAATGTTGCTGAGCTGCGTCGCAGATGAGAGCATTCAGAGCAACTCTCGGGGGAGAGGTTTTTTGAGCGACGCGCGGTTCAGAGTTGCCACGGACTTGGGCTGGAAGGGGGAAGGCCGGCGCGAAGGATTAGAAATCGCTGGTTCAGATGCGGCGACCGGTAGAAATCTCTCATCTAGAGCTTCGATTACTGGGCCGCCGAGATTCGTCCGCCCGAGTCCAGGCGGTCGTCCATGTCATCCTATCTGGAGTGAAAGGCCGGCGCAGAGAGGTTCGGGGTGCAGGTCCTTCCGTCTACAATCGACTCGGGTAAACCCATGGCAGAGATACGCGATACCGTGATTCTTGGCTCCGGCTGCGCCGGATTGACGGCAGCGCTCTATACCGCGCGCGCCGGGCTCAAACCGCTGGTTCTGGAGGGCCACGAGCCTGGCGGCCAGCTCTCGATTACGACGCTGGTCGAGAACTTTCCCGGCTGGCCGGATGGGATTCAGGGGCCGGAGCTGATTGCCAATATGAAGAAGCAGGCGGCGCGGTTTGGCGCGGAGTACCAGCATGCACATCTGGAGTCAGTGGAAGTGGGCGCGCATCCCATCAAGCTGCGCACGTCGAAGAGCGGGCCGGGTGGCGAGATTCACGCGCGCACACTGATTGTGGCCTCGGGCGCGAGCGCGCGCTGGCTGGGGCTGCCCAGTGAGCAGGCGCTTATCGGCCATGGGGTGTCGAGTTGCGCAACGTGCGATGGGTTCTTTTTCCGCGACAAGGACATTGCGGTCGTCGGTGGTGGCGACTCAGCGATGGAGGAGGCGATTTTTCTGACCCGCTTTGCCTCGAAGGTAACTTTGCTGCACCGGCGCGACGCCTTCCGCGCCTCGAAGATCATGCTCGAGCGAGCGATCGCACATCCCAAGATCGAGCTGCGGACGAACACCGTTGTCGAGGATGTGCTGGGCGTGGAAGAGGGAGAAGTGAAGGGGTTGCGACTGCGCGACGTGAAGAACGGCGATCAAGAAGAGCTCAAAGTGAGCGGGATGTTTCTGGGTATCGGACACGAGCCGAACACAAAGATGTTTGCCGGGCAGATCGATCTGGACGAGGAGGGATACGTCAAGACGACGAACAACGTGTTCACAACACGCAATGGCGCGATTGTGCCCGGTGTTTATGCATGCGGAGATGTGCAGGACCGGCGCTACCGCCAAGCGATTACAGCGGCCGGCTCCGGATGCATGGCGGCGCTGGAGGCGGAGAAGTACCTGGAGGAGCACGGGTACTGAACGAGCCGATAGGCGCCCGCTACCAGGTGTGAAAGGCAAAGAAGACAGCGCCGACCAGGAAGATCGCGGAGACCGCGTGGTTCCAGCGCAGATGCTCCCCGAAATAGTAGGTGACGAAGACGCCGAAGACCACCAGCGTGATCACTTCCTGAATGACTTTGAGTTGAACGGGGCTGAAACGGTCCGCGCCGATGCGGTTTGCGGGAACCTGGAAGCAATACTCGAAGAAAGCGATTCCCCAGCTGAGTAGAATGACCTTCCACAGCGCTTCGTGGCGGAATCTGAGGTGCCCGTACCAGGCAAAGGTCATGAAGATGTTGGAAATGGTGAGAAGAACGATGGTCCACATTCTTTTATTAGATACCCGGAAGATGCCAAGAGTTGTGGACGGCGCGGTGGCCTTGACGATTTTTCCGGTGAGGGAGCGGTGACGGCGCTTAGCGAGAATCTCGAACGGTTGGAAGAGGCGATTGGCGCGGCTTGCCGGGCTAGCGGACGCGCGCGCGGTGAGGTCGAGTTGATGGCGGTGTCGAAGACATTTCCGGCGGAAGCGATTGCCGAGGCCGCAGCGCTGGGGCTTACGCTGTTTGGCGAAAATCGCGTTCAGGAATTTGGCTCGAAAGCATTGCATGCAGCAGATTTTTCGACGAGGTCCGGGGGTACGCGACTCCGCTTCCATCTCATTGGACATTTGCAGTCGAACAAGGCGGCGCGAGCGGCAGAGCTGTTCGACGGTGTGGACTCGCTGGATTCGGTGAAACTTGCGGAGCGATTGAACGAAGCGGCGGGGAAGGTGGGCAAGCGCCTTCCGGTGCTCATCGAGGTAAAGCTCAGTCCCGAAGCGACGAAGAACGGAGTCGATCCAGAGTCGAACGAAGCCGCACAACTTTTGGAGCGGCTGCCCGATCTTTTGGACCTTGAAGTGCGCGGGCTGATGACGATCGCTCCGTGGGGCGCGGCAGAGGATGTAACGCGGGCGTGCTTTCGCAGTTTGCGCGTCTGGCGCGACCGGTGGGCGGTTGCACATCCGAACTTACATCTGGACGTGCTGTCGATGGGTATGAGCGGAGACTTTGCGCTGGCAATCCAGGAAGGTGCGACGCGCATTCGCATCGGTACGGCGCTGTTTGGCGCGCGCAAGCCGCAGCCGGAGCAGCGAAGCTCGGAATCGGAGTTCGACTGATGCTGCGCGCCGCGGCGGAAGGAGTGACGCTCGCCATGCGTGCGCATCCCGGCGCAAAGAAGACGGCCATTGCCGGCGTCTACGGCCAGGGAACCACGGCGCGGCTAAAGGTCGCCGTGCAAGCGCCGCCGCTCGAGGGCCGCGCGAATGAAGCGCTGATTGTGCTTCTCGCTGAGACTTTTGGGCTACCGAAGAGCGCGGTCGCACTGGTTTCCGGAGAGTTGTCGCGGAACAAGGTCTTCTTGCTGCGGGGAATGACAATGGCACGGGCGACGGTGGCGCTGGAGAAGAAGATGGTCGATTAAGTTAGGGCTTCGCCGCGGACTGCCGTTGAAGCTCCTTCTCAAATGCCTGCTCGCGATCGGCAATATAGGCCTTGTATCCGGCTGGATCGATGAAGACGCTCTTGTCGCCGTCGTCCCAGCGGGGATATTTTTCGGTTAGATCGAAGTAGGAGCCGTGCGCGCCGAGAAATACGTCGCACGGCAGTGCCTCAAGCACTCGAAAGCCGCGCTTGTAGTCCTGGGCTATTTGCGGATAGGCCTTGTTGCCAACCAGCTTGTAGCCCGGGTTCACATTTGGGCTGCCGACAATCACGACGTGAAGGAATCGACTACCCTCCGGTTCATCAAGGGTCCAGGTGGTGGTTCCCCTGGTGTGACCGGGCGTGAGACGCGCAGTAAGAACTGTGCCGCCGAGGCTGACTGTATCGCCGTCATGGAGAACGCGATCGACATGGGCGGGTGGATAACGTTGGGACTTCCAGGCGCCATATTGAAAGTCTGTCCTGCCGCCCGACTCGACGACCGATACATCGCCATCCATGACATAGTACTTGGCGCCGGTGAGATGAATGATTTGCGCGCTGCCTGCGCAGTGATCTCCATGGGCGTGGCTTATGAGGAGAATCTTGATGTCTTTGAAGCGAAAGCCGAGGTCTTCGACACTCTTCTGGATCAGCGGTACCGAGACTTCAAAGCTCGAGTTGATAAGAATGAGTCCGCTCGGTGTTGCGATGAGGTAAGAGGCGAGGTCCTGGCTGCCGACGTAATAAAGATTGCCGGCGATGCGAAAGGGCGGAAATGGGGTGGTCCACTCGACGCGGTTCTGCGCCGCAAGGGAAACGGCGCAACCGACGAAAGTGAACAGCGTTGCTCGAAGAAGATACTTTGTAATACTCAAGGTGCTTCCTGAGATGCGACATGACGGCTCAAAGTTTCGATAGCACGCTCCAGATGGACGCCACGAGAGCCTTTAACGAGCACGACATCGCCGGGCCGCAAGTTTTCTACCAGCCATTGGCCGGCGGCATCGGCGTCGCGAAGAAAGACCGCAGGTACACCGCCCGCGCATGCTGCGGTGGCCAGGTGTTCCGCGTTGCCCTGAACTGCGACCACGAGATCGAGGCCAGCCTCCGCGGCGGCGCGTCCACAGGCGATGTGCAGCGCAGTTCCGTGCTCACCCAGTTCGAGCATCTCGCCGGCCACGAGAATGTGGCGTCCTGCGGCGGGGCGCGCGGCGAGGGTTCGGATCATGGAGCGCAGCGCTTCGGGGTTGGAGTTGTAGCTGTCATTCAGAATCGTGGCTCCGCTAATCTCGATGACCTGGCCGCGCTTGTCGCCGGGAGCGAGTGAAGAGATTGCGGCCATTGCTGCATCCAGATCAACGCCAGCCTCAAGCGCAACGGCCAAGCCGGCGACGGCATTTGACGCGTTGTGCGCGCCCAGCAAATGCAGGGTGAAGGCGCCCTCGCGCTCGCCGGCGCGAATGCGGACGTGCAGCCCTTCCGGGTCTTCGGCGCAGGAAAGAATTTGAGGGTCAGCACATGGACCGCTGCCGAAGTAGACAACGCGGCCCTGAAAATCGCGCCCAAACTGTGCCGCGTAGGCGTCGTCGCAGTTCAAGAACACGACCCCGTTCGCGGGAAGCGCCTCGACCAGCTCGAACTTGGCGCGCGCAATGCCTGCCTGGCCGTCGGCAAAGTTCTCAATGTGCGCGGAGCCGACGTTGGTGATGACGCCCCAGTCGGGCGCGGCGATGCGCGCCAGCGCGGCAATCTCGCCAGAGTGGTTCATTCCCATCTCGACCACGGCGAATTCATGTTCCGGCATCATGCGCAGCAGTTGCAGGGGCAGCCCGAAGTTGTTATTTAGATTGCCCTGAGATTTGAAAACGCGAAATTTTGCGTCTAGGGCCGCGGCAACGGCTTCCTTCGTGGTGGTTTTTCCCGCCGAGCCCGTAATGGCCACGACTCGGCGTCC
This sequence comes from uncultured Occallatibacter sp., assembly GCA_964486495.1. Lineage (GTDB taxonomy): Bacteria > Acidobacteriota > Terriglobia > Terriglobales > Acidobacteriaceae > Telmatobacter. The sequence continues at coordinate 7,871 of CAZANC010000054.1, read as the reverse complement.
CCATTGGCGGCGCACATGGTGGGCCAGTATTTGCATTGCAGCGAGCGGGTCCTCCGCGATGAGCAGCGGATGCGCCAACGCGGCATCGGGCAGGGAAGCGGCACGCGCGCGCGAAACGACAGCGGCCACAGCGCCCCGTTCGAACGACGCGGCCACAAAGTCGTGCCCATCGTAACGCTCGCCACGAACAGCAAAGAAGAGCTCACCAGGTGCAATCGTGCGCGAGTCGATCGAATAGCCGGAGGCAACCAACGCGCCCGCATTCTGCACACTGGTCGGCGCCTCAAGTACCGCTCCCGCGCCCATCGCCGCTTCTGCGAGTGTGAGATTCATTGCCCTTCACGATAGCCCAATTGGGCAAGGATGGAAAGCGCCACCTCGGAGTCGTCGAAGGGGATCGTGCGTCCTGCGAGGATCTGTTCCTTCTCGTGGCCCTTGCCGGCGAGAAGAACAACGTCACCGGGCTTAGCTGCCTCGAGAGCGAGTCGAATGGCCGAGGCGCGATCCACCTCGATCGTGTATGCGATGCCGGTTGTCTGCAGGCCCGGCTCAATCTCGGCGACAATCGACGCTGGATCTTCCGAGCGCGGATTGTCGCTCGTGACCACGACAAAATCGCTGCCTTCACCCGCGGCCTGGCCCATCTTCGGTCGCTTGGTGCGATCGCGATCGCCGCCGCAGCCGAACATTGTGATGACGCGCGCGCCGGAAGCTGCGGTCATCTGGCGTGCGAGCGCGGTCAGATTGCGCAGCGCGTCATCGGTGTGCGCGTAGTCCACGATGACCGTGAAGGGCTGGCCTGTAACGACGGGTTGAAAGCGGCCCGGGACAGGCTTGAGCGTTGGAATGGCGGCGGCGAGTTGGGAAAAGGAAACGCCGCGCGCGTGGGCGGCGGTGAAAGCCGCAAGCAGGTTGAGGATGTTCACCTCCCCAGCGAGACGCGAACTGACGCAGGCTGAACCGGCCGGGGTTTCGAGTTGAATCGTCGTACCCGAAGGCGTGAGAACGAAGCTTGCGGCACGCCATTCACCCATACCGATGCCAAATGTGCGAATCTCCGCACCTGCGTTGCGCGCCGCCGCTGCCATCTCTTCAGCGCGCGCATCGTGCGCATTGATCACGGCGATGCGTGGAGGCGGATAAACTGTCCCATCGAAGAGCAGGCGCTTGGCGGCGAAGTACTTCTCCATTGTCCGGTGATAATCGAGATGGTCGCGCGTGAAATTGGTGAAGACGGCCACGTCGAATGGAATTCCAATCATCCGGCCCTGGTCGAGCGCGTGGCTCGAAACCTCGGTGACGAGCTCTTCCGCGCCGTGTGCAACGCCTTCAGCCATCAACTCGAACAGATCGCGCGACTCGGGCGTTGTGTGAATCGAGGGCCGCGTCTCGCCCGCGACGTGATACTCAATGGTGCCGATTAGAACGCACGAGCGCGCAGCGGAGTTGAGAAGCGATTCGGTGAGGAATGCGGTGGTGGTCTTGCCGTTGGTGCCCGTGATTCCGGTGGCGGCTAGTGAGCGCTCTGGATGGCCGAAGAATGTGGCAGAAGCCTGAGCAAGCGCGCGGCGTCCGTGTTCGACGTGAAGCACCGGCAGGCCAGCCTGATAGACGGTCAGATGATCGAAGGTCTGCGCGGAGTCAGTAATGACGCCGAGCGCTCCAGCGGCGATGGCCTTCTCGACAAATCGATTGCCGTCGGTGGAGCCGCCTTTCATCGCCACAAAAACGGCGCCGGGACGCACACGGCGCGAGTCGTATTCGACGCCGCCGATCGGTGCGGCGGAGCTGCCGGCTGAGCCGATGGACGCGACTTCGGAAATGAGATCGTTCCACTTCATCCCGAGGTTGATTGTAGATTGTGCCGCAGGACTCGAGCAGATCAGCTGAGATGGCGAATGCGGAAGGTCACGGGTAGGTTCCGATGAACTCGTCGATTCCGTCAAACATGACCTGCCGGCCGCCATCGATTTCGGCAGTTTGCTCGGCGTCTTCAAGAAGTTCCGAAAGCGCAGTCTTCATCAGGTCGTACTGCGTCTCGGCTTCCGGTTGGGAGCTGAAGAAGCGCGTGTGAATCATCCAGCCATAGATGCCGCAAGTGATGGCGAAGGGGGCAATGCGTGCACCGCGCTCGAGGGTGATCCGGGCGCCGAGAGAATGTTCTTCGTCGCGAACAACGATGCCGTCCTCGGAGCCACTCTGGCCGAGGGTTGCGCCGCTTTCCGATGGGTGCCAATCACGCGCCGGCATGGAGCAAGATTACGCTCATTGCGCGCAGGCTTTCTCGCGCAGTCTTCTGGTCGCCGCGCAATCAGCGTTCGCAGCGGACAACGATCTTTGTGCCGGGAGGGACCAATGTGCCGGGCGCGGGGGCCTGCTCGCGTGCGATGCCGTTGCCTGCGATCTCCACTTCAAGTCCAGCGCTGCCCGCCTGCTCAATGATCTCGCGCATAGTAAGTCCGATGAGTGAGGGAACGGGTAATCGCTCGGCGTCGGCGATTACGACCGTGTTCGCGGGCGGCAACGAGGCCGGATTCGAAACTTGTGGAGATGATTCGGTGGATGCATTGGGGAAGGGCTGAGGAGGAGCGCCCGTTTTCGCAGGTGCGGGTGAATTCGCGGCCTGCGTCGATGCGGGCGGCGCGGTTGTTTTGGCAGCGGGCGGAGCACGGAGCGGATCGTCGCTCGGCAAGTCGTTGGCGGCCTCGTAGAGAGCCTCAACACTTTCGCCTTGCGCCGGAGCATCATCTTCCTTGACCGGTGCGTCCTTCTTTGAAGCCAGATCGACGGGGCGGACGTCGATATCGTGCTGCACGCCGAGATATTCGAGCACCTGCTGCGCCACTTCAGCAAAGACCGGCGCGGAGACGTCGGCGCCGTAGTATGCGCCTTTGGGAGAATCGATGACGATCGCGACAGAGATCGCCGGGTCGTTTACCGGCGCGAAGCCCGCGAAGGAGGCTATGTGCATGGTCTTCGAATAGGTGTGCGTGACCGGATCGATCTTTTGCGCGGTGCCTGTTTTGCCGCCAGAGGAGTAACCGTTGAGTTGCGCCGACTTTCCGGTTCCGAACAGAACGACGCCTTCCATCATCTTGCGCATTTGGGCGGCGGCCAGCGTGCTGATGACGCGGTGCGCACCTGGCGGAAGAGGGTCGGGGAGATCTTCGCCCCTTCGGATCGGGCTGGCTACGAACTCCGGCGCCTGCGCCGCCTGCGGTGGGGCGGACTTATGGACGGGTGCAGTGGTTGTGACGGATTGCTCTTGCATGAGGATGTGCGGCGGGAGGTAGGTGCCGCCGTTTGCGATGGTCGAGACCATGGTGACCAGTTGCAGCGGCGTGACGGCGATCTCCTGGCCGATGGCAATAGAGCCGATGGATGAACTGCCCCACTTGGCAGGGGGACGCAACAGGCCGCGCGTCTCGCCGGGCAGCTCAACGTTCGATCGCGTGCCGAAGCCGAAGCTGCGGATGTATTGGTAGAAGCGGTCGGGGCCGATCTTGAGAGCAAGCTTGATGGCGGCGACGTCGCTTGATTCCTCGAGCGCTTTGTGCACTGGAATTACGCCGAAGTGTTCGCCTTGATTGTCGTGAATTGTGCGGCCGGCAATGGTGATTTTGCCGCCCTGGCAGTCAATCGGGTCGTCGGGCGTGGCCACTTTCTGATCCATCGCAGCGGAATATGTGACCAGCTTGAAGGTGGATCCCGGCTCATATACATCGCTGACGGCGTGGTCGCGCAACTGGTCGAGCGTGGTGTGGCGAAACTGATTGGGATTGAAAGTGGGGCGGATGGCAAGGGCCAGAATCTGCCCGGTGTGCGCATCCTGCACGACGACAGTGCCGTTCAGAGCCTGCGTCTTCTCCATGGCGTGATCGAGCGCGCGCTCGGCCATGAATTGAATGTTTTCGTCGATGGTAAGAACAAAGTTTTGCCCCGGCTCGGGGTCGTGCTCGCTTGAGCCAAGGATTTTGCGGCGCGCGTCCATGGCCGTGTACATGAGGCCCGGACGCCCGTGGAGATCGCTGTCGAACTTTTCTTCAAGGCCGCCCAGCCCATCGTCATCGGTTCCAACGTAGCCCAGCACTTGCGCGGCGAGCCGATTGTCGGGGTAGAAGCGCGCAAATTCCTGCTGGAAGAAAATGCCCTTCATGTTGAGAGCTTTGACGCCGGCTGCAACCTGCGGCGTGACCCGCCGCGCGATCCAGGCAAAGTTGCGGCCTTCATTGAGCCGCGCAACGATCTGCGCCTCGGTGGTCAGACCGTCTTCGGGGTCGGTATGGACCAGCGCGGCCAGCGCGCGTGCAGCGGCCTGCTTGTCGGCAATCTGCGTGGGATCGGCATAGATCGACGGCACCAGGATGGTCATAGCCAGTTCTCGCAGGTTGCGGTCATACAGGACGCCGCGGCGGGGAGCCACTTCAAAGGTGCGCTGCTGCTGCTTGGCCGCGCGCTCCACGAAGTCCTGATGACGCACGATCTGCAACCAGAAGAGCCGGCCCGCGATGGCGCAGACCCATACGGCGAAGAAGAGGCAGATCAAGAGGAAGCGTGCTCGCTTGAGCGGCACGCCTCTGGGGGTTTGGGTACGGCTGCGGATGGATGGGACGGCTGCCGTCATGTCGAGTGGGTCCGATTGCTCTATTTACTGCGCCGGGGATGCCGTAGGAGTGACCTGTGCGAGCGTGGGCGCGCCGGAGGCAGGCCGGGCATCGGAGTAAACTACCTGTCCCGGTTGCGGCTCGGCGAGCCCGAGCTGGCGCGCCATTTGATCGATGCGGCCGGGCTCGGTGAGCTCGGCTTCGTTGAGATGCAATTGGCGATTCTGTTCGCGCAACTGGTCGAGCGTTTGCTTTTCGCTCTCGACGCTGTAGCTGCTTTCAATGGCGTAGAAGTGCTGTAGCCCGTAGATCATGACGAGAGAGAAGAGCACGGCCACGGCGGCGGAAAAGACGCGCATCTCGCGCACGCGAACGGGATCGGAAGCTTTGACGAGGCGGGTGTTATCGAAATGCTTCGCTAAATAGAATTCCGGCGTGCGCACGCGGCGGCGACGCTGAGCCTGCTCGGCCATCATCGCAGCGTTATGCTCGTTGATCCGGGCGCTCCAGGCGCGGCCGGTCTCGAAATAGGTTGTTGCACATGCCGCCATCTTCGTTCTCCTCGCTCTGCCGGCCTATTGCCGTTCCGCTGCTCTCAGCTTGGCGCTGCGCGAGCGCGGGTTGCGGTTGATCTCTTCTTCCTTCGCAGTGACGGGCTTTCTGGTCAAAACTTTCCAGATTCCCTTCTGCGCGCCTTCCCGGAAACTGTCTTTCGCGATGCGATCTTCCAATGAATGAAAGCTAATAACGACGAGCCGTGCGGAGGGCTTAAGCAAACCTGGTGCGGCCTCAAGCAAAGCCCGGATTTCGTGCAATTCCTGATTAACGAAGATGCGCAACGCCTGAAACGTTCTGGTAGCCGGGTGAATATGTTTCATTGGCGGGACGGCTGAGGCTACGATTTTGGCTAACTGCGCCGTTGACGTAACCGGCCGCCCCCGCACAATGGCTCTGGCGACTGTCCGCGACCTCCTTTCCTCACCGTATTCGTAAATAAGATTTGCCAGCTCACGCTCGCCCATCTCATTCACCACTTGTTCGGCGGTAGGGCCGGAACGCGTATCCATTCGCATATCCAGCGGCCCGTCCGCCTGAAAACTAAATCCTCTTCGTGCCTCATCGAAGTGCAGGCTGCTTGCGCCGAAGTCGGCCAGCAATCCGTCGGCTGAGTGCTGCGCAACGTGCTCGGCGATCGTGCTAAAGGCTTCGCCGATCAAAGTCACTTGCGGCGCCTGGCTGCCCAACTCATCGCAAACCTTCGCGAGCCTCGTTCTGGCCAACTCAAGCGCCTCGGGGTCGCGGTCAAATCCGATGAAATGTCCCGCCGATCCCAGTTGCCTGACGATGCCTTCGGCATGTCCCGCCAGGCCCAGCGTGCAGTCGACGTAAGTGCCGCCGGGCCGCACGCGGAGAAACTCCATTACTTCTTCGAAAAGAACGGGCACATGGCGTGCTTTTTGCTGCGTCATGCGCGCCCCCCTGAGGGGCTTACGATTTGCTCCCCTCGGCCAGAATCCCGCCAACCTGCCTGCGATCGTCCGAAGTGAGATTGCCGGTGGGCAGGTCCTGTTCAAATGCCGAGCGGTTTACCACCTCGAGGTGAGTGATCTTGCCCATGACGGCGAGATCGCCCTCCAGCCTGGCTGTTGAGCGCAGGATCTGCGGCAGCATGATTCGACCCTGGGCGTCCATCTTTACCTGCTGGCCGTAGTAGCTGGTCAAATCGAGGTACCTCATTACTGAATCGTTCAACGTGCTGTGTCTTGCCAGTTGAGCTTCGATCTTTTCCCACTCGCCAAGCGGCCAAATCTGCGCGCGCTTGCCGTCTTCGCTGGTTACATAGAGGTCGGTCACATTCGCAGCGTCCAGCAACTGCTTAAACGGGACCGGCAGCTTGAGCCGCCCGTTTTCCTCGACCTTCGCTGGATGGTTGCCGCGAAACATCTGCCGTCCTCGTTTGTCTTCCGCGGCCACTAACCTTGCAGTTCCGCGAACCAAATTCTCTTAAGAGCCCTTCCGGGTTAGCCAGAGTGGTTCCCCAAATGGATTGGCTTCCGGATTTCCGATACCCAAGAGCGAAACGGAGTAAACTTAGGAGGAAAGACGGGTTATGGATCGATTCCATAGGACTCCATCTAGCTCCAAGATTTTCCATCTCGACCGATAGTACCCCTGAAGTTCCCCTCCGCCAAGCAAAAAATCGGTGGAAAGTGCAGGAAAATCAGGCTCTCTGTGGAAACGCCGACTAATAGAACAACAAATCAGAGGCACCACAAGATATGGGGTTTACTGCTGTGATTCCCCGTCTGGACAGTTATCCTTGGCAGTGATAGGGAAACAAAAAGCGAAGAAGCTCACTAAAGGGAACGAAAGCGGCGATCTGGTGGAGGGAATTGGAGCGGGGCGAGAACCGTCTTGTGGAGGCGTGGACCCGAAATCGCTGCGCCGCGCGCTGTGTCAGCCTGAGGATTTCTTGCGGGCCTTGGCGCGGTGCCGGGCGCGAGTCAGGACCAGATCCAATAGATAGATGAAGACGAGAATGTTGATGGCGAACAGGCCGACGCGAATCCAGGTGATGTGGCGAAAGATCTCGAAGAGTTCCCAGGGCAGGAAGGAAGCGGTGATGGCGAGGGTCAGGAACTCGCCCCAGGCTTTCTCGAGGTAGAGGCCGATGCCTTCGACCATGGTGATGGCGGCGTAGCAATAGGCAAATAGGCCGATGCGGCGCAAGACGGGGTCGTTGATGAGGGATGCCTTTTCGAGGACGAAGCTGACCAGGCGCGACTCGGGATTGAAGCGGAGATGGCGAGCAAAGAGGTCAATTTGATCGGCGATGTCTTTGTGGAGGAGTCGGTGGGCGCCTATACCGATGCCGATGAAGAACAGAGCGTGGAGAAACTTATAAACCGCGATGAGGAGCAGCAGGCGATTGCGGCGTTGGCCGTCGGCACGGGATAAGAACGAGAAGCGAGGCATGATGGCGGGGATGGGTGCTTGATTCAAGGGTAAATGATGAAGGCTGCGGGGCAAGGGAGCAAGGGAGCGAGACGAGTCAGCGAGTCAGCAAGTCAGCGAGTCGGCAGGACAGCGAGCCAGCAAGTGTGCGGGACTGGCGGAGTTGGCAGAGCGGGCGGGTCAGCAAGTCAGCGTGGCTATCTTCCAAGATGAAGCAGGACGTTGCGGTCGAGTGGTTCGCCTTCAAGAATGATGGTGGAGATGCGGCGAGCGTTCCAGATGTTGATGGTGGGGTCGGCGTCGACGACGAGG
>CAZANC010000053.1:0-15993 GCA_964486495.1 uncultured Occallatibacter sp. | reverse complement strand
TTGTTTCCTGATGAGTTCTGTGCAAAGGCGCAAATTATGTGAAAGCCTGCATAAGGTGCCTTCAGCCAGACGGCGATCCTCGCCTGCGACTACCGCGAAACCGCGCCCATGTTCGCCGGCTCACGTTGCTTCGATGGCTGCATTCAGCGCCAGTAAATGGGTAGGTCCGGCAATCTCGTTGATTACTGCGACGATTTGCCAATCTGATTCGAGTTCCTGCCCAGCCCCTCAATCTTCTTAGCCGTCGATCAAGTATCCGAATTAGTTGCTCCCCGTCTCAGGCTACCGGGCAATCCCCAATGAGCATCAACGAGAGCCTCTTTTGATTGCTATCGGTCGAATTCGCTCATTTCATCAGAAAGGAGCGGGAAATAATCTGCACAGTCAAGAAATTAATGCAATGCGATGTGTCCCTTAAACCCGCCTTTGGGACCCTGCCTCTTGAAGTCCAGGCAGCTGAGCCATTTGAGGGAAAAATCGATAACGGTTCCGCTGCGTTCGCCGATTGTTTGACTATGAGGACCGTCGTCCATCTCCTTCTCGCGGGGTCTTTGAAAACTCTGCGAGATGAGTGGGGATACTTGAACCTCAATTCTGAAAGGAGCTGGTCTTTATGGTCGATATCAAGATGCTTTGCGCAGCAACCTGCGTTGCGTTGTTGCTTCTGGCTGATTACGGAGTCTCGCAGCGAACCGCGCCTCAGTCCAATCCCGCTGTACCGGCAGTCGACCTGACCTCCATGGATCTCGAGCATCTGATGGACCTGAAGGTCACGACCGCATCTCTGTTCAGCGACAAACTTTCCCAGGCTCCCAGCATCATGTCGGTTGTCACCAGCGATGAGCTGCGCCGCTTCGGCGCCGTGACTCTCGGCGAAGTGCTTTATCGCGTTCCAGGGTTGACCCAGTCCAGCCAGTACTTCACCGATCGCAGCATGGTTGCCGCCGATGGCGATCAGACCAAGACATCAGGCGCCCACATTCTGTTTCTCATTAATGGACGCCCCACCCGGGAAGTGATGGAAGGCGGGATCATCTCCGATCTGCTGGAGTCCTTTCCGGTCGAGATTCTGGAGCGCATCGAGATCATTCGCGGGCCCGGCTCGGTGCTTTACGGCTCGAACGCATTTTCCGCGGTGATCAACCTGATTACCCGCAAGGCCGACGGAACTGAATTCAGCGTCCATGGCCTCGGCGGTGTCAACGGCACCCTGTCCGCTTCGGGACACTGGTTCTTGAAGAAGGGCGATTTCAGCATGGTGGCTGCTTCCGAGGTTCATGAAGTGCCCGACTGGAACTTCGTCTACCTGGTACCGCCGCCGCTTCAGAATAATCCCGACGCTCCACCTGAGCCGCCCTTCAAAAACGTCACCCTGTTCGATCGAGGGACAGGCGACTATCTGGGCATGAACTATAAAGGCCTCAGTTTCATGTCCATGTTTACCGAGTGGCAATCGACATCCTTCACGCAAGGCTCTGTTGGAGAAACGCGGCTCAGCCGGGATTTCGAAGACCTTGGATACGAACACAAAGTCCGGGACAACTGGGACATCAACTTCAATGTAACTTCCACGCGGACCACATTCGGCCTCAATGCCTACCCGAGCATCTCAAGAGATGCCAAAGACTTCGTTGCCGAGTGGACGAACCTGATCACGGTTACGTCCAAGGATCGTTTGACAGTCGGCGCTTTGTTCGACCGCATTTCGGGCACCGAGATTTACCTGGCCATCGTGCCCCACCCGGCCGACGCGGGCGGCAGCCGCCCTGCCGGCGGCGTGTACGCTCAACTCGACCACCAGTTGTTGTCCAGCGTGAAGTTAATTGCCGGTTTTCAGTCGAACAAGTTTGCCAATATTCCTTTATCCACCGTGCCCAGGGTTGGAGCCATCTGGAGCCCGTCGTCCTGGGCCAGCGTCAAGATGCTCTATGGCGTGGCATTCCGCCCGCCCAGCATCGACGAGTCTTCGCTAAACCTCCCCGATATCCAGGGCAACCCCAACCTGCTGCCTGAAACCGTAGGAACCTTCGATCTGGGATTGAACCTGCAGTTCCCCCGCCTGCAACTCGGCGCAGACTACTTCCACAGTCACCAGACCAACAGCATCGTAACCACTAGCGCCGCTCCCATTCACTACGAGAACATGGGAGGAGTGACCTTTGACGGCTTGGAAGTCGAAAGCAAATACTTTTTTCGACGCGACTTCTTTTCGCAAGGCTCGCTGCTTTATCAAGCGAATCACGACCAGACCGGAGCCAGCAATGTCACGCCGATTCCAAACTTCGGCTTCAAGGCCGGCACGAGTTACGAGAGCGGCTACGGGCTGACTTTTGGCGTCTTTGAGGTCTCGGACGGAAAGCCGAAGCCTTATGCCTTCAATGTGAATCCGCTCACAGGCTGGCACGACAGCCTCAACGCTGAATTGCATCAGGACATTTCCAGATTCCTGCACATTTCGGACAGGAACAGTGTTGCGATTGCCGCGCACGCCAATGATCTTCTGGATCAAGCTGTTTGGCTGCCGGGATTTGGCTTTACCAACATCGACAGTATTCCCGTGCAGCAGGGGCGGACGATCTATGCCGGATTGGAATTTTCGCGCGCCAAGCAGTGACTCGGGCTGCGGCACGCGGCGGTCGAGACTGAGCGCAATTGCTCAATGGAGAGGTGTGCGCAACCGTGAATGGTCATCTGTCTTTGGCGCGACAAGAAGACTCGGTGGGCATGGCGGCCGCGCGTGACCGCCGGCCGCGCAGCCTGAAGGGGAAGGTCTCGCCGATGCTTTCGTTGGCGTTGTTTGTCCTGATTCTTCTGTTCCTCGACGCCGCGCACGGGCAACAGCCGGAAGAGTATCGGGTCAAGGCGGCGTTTCTTTTTCACTTTATCCAGTTTGTCGACTGGCCTGCAGACGGCTCTGGAGACCAGAACAAACCGATCACGATCTGCACCGTCGGCAGAGACCCGTTTGACGGAGACTTGGAGACCACGCTGAAAGGAAAATCGATCGGCGCCCGTCCTCTCCAGATTCGGCATCTGAAACAGCCGGAAGAAATCCAGGCTTGCCAGGTAGTATTCATCACCGGCGGCGAGTGGAGACAGGCCTTCCTCGCACTTGCCCCGTTAAAGAATCCGCCCATCTTAACCGTTGGCGAGGACAACGATTTCGTAAAGCAGGGCGGCATGATCGGTTTCTGCATGGAGAGCAACAAAATTCGCTTCGACGTCAACGTAGACGCGGCATCGCGCGCCAATTTGAAAGTAAGCTCGCGGCTCCTGGCGCTGGCCAGGACCGTGATCGGCGGCCACCCATAGCGAACGGCGACGCATGGTCAGCGGATGCGCAAGGGAGGGCAAAGCAACATGTTAACGAAGATCGCTTCGATTCAAACCAAACTTACGCTCCTGATCCTGTTTGCCACTCTCTTCGCATTGGTCCTGGCGTTCGCCGGTTTCGGCATCTATGAGAGGTCGAGCTTTCGCAAGGAGGTTGCCCAGGAGCTTTCTACCTTGGCCGACACATTGGGGGCGAACACCGCGGCCTCGCTCGCATTCGACGACTCGAAGAGCGCGGCCGAGATGTTGAGCGCCCTCAAAGCCGATCCGCACATTCAGGCAGCCTGCCTCTACGATAGTCATGGAAAAATATTCGCTACCTATCGGAGAGCGGATCTGCCCAGCACATTCAGCATGCCTGCCCTGCTGGCAGACGGGGATTACTTTCAGCCCAGCTCGCTTACCCTGTTCCGTGCCGTCTCACTCGAACAGGAAAAGGCCGGGTCGATCGCGATTGTCTCCGATCTGAGCGCCTTCCGCTCCAAGATGATCCAGTATTTGAAAATCGCCAGCATCGTGCTGTTTCTCTCATGCCTGATCACCGGCCTGATCTCTGCCTTGCTGCTGCGTACCATCACCACTCCGTTGCTTCAATTGGCAAGCGTCGCCACAACCATCTCGCGAGATCAGGACTACTCGCTCCGCGTCGCCCAGCTCGGCTCCGACGAGGTCGGAACGGTCATCGCGTCCTTCAACTTGATGCTCGAACGCGTGCAGCAGCGCGACCAGGCATTGATCTCCGCCAATGACGATCTGGAAATCCGCGTACAGCAAAGGACCGAAGCGTTTGAGAAGGCTCGGGACCAGGCTGAAAAGGCCAGCCGCGCCAAGAGCGAGTTCCTGGCCAACATGAGCCACGAAATCCGCACACCCCTTAACGGCATCATCGGCATGACCGACCTTGCGCTGGATACGAGCCTCAACCCCGAGCAGATGGAATACCTGCAAACGGTCCGCTTTTCCTCCGATGCGTTGCTCATCGTCATTAACGACATTTTGGATTTCTCGAAGATCGAAGCCGGCAAACTGGACTTGGAGGAAACCGACTTCAACCTTCGCGAGTGCCTCGAATCCACTCTCAAATCGATTTCCATCCGTGCCCATGAAAAAGGCCTGGAGCTTGCCTGCAGCATCGCGGCCGATGTGCCGGAGTTCGTCCGCGGCGACTCCACCCGTCTCTGCCAGATCGCGACTAACCTGGTCGGAAACGCCATCAAGTTCACCCACCAGGGCGAGGTGGTACTGTCGGTCGAGAGACAAGTCGAGGCGACCCGGGAAGAGTATGCCGGAGAAGCACCGGCTGGCGGCAGCGTCTCCCAGTTCCATTTTGTCGTCTCCGATACCGGGATCGGAGTCCCGGAAGACAAACAAGAGACCATCTTCCAGCCCTTCTCACAGGCCGATACTTCTACAACACGCAAATACGGCGGTACCGGACTCGGCCTTACCATCACCACTCGGCTCGTGCAGATGATGGGAGGCAAAATCTGGCTCAAGAGTCAGGAGGGCTGCGGTTCCCATTTTCATTTCACTCTGCAATTCAAGACAGCGCAGATGACCGCCCATCCACAGGCTGCGATCGCGTCCCAGCAATTAAGCGGTGTCAAGGTTTTGGTCGTCGATGACAACCAAACCAATCGCCGCATCCTGGATCGAATGCTTGCCACCTGGGAGATGAAAGCAAAATCCGTGGATTCCGGAGACGCGGCGCTCGCGGAGCTTTCCGCCGCCGGCCAATCCAATCAACCGTACAGACTGATTGTCACCGACATGCACATGCCAGGGATGGATGGCCTCGATTTTGTCGGACGCATTCGAGAGAATCCTGGTTTGACCTTCGCCAAAATCGTCATGCTCACATCGGGTTCGCGCACCGGTGATCACGAGCGCTGCAAATCGTTGGGTATCTCCGAATTCCTATCCAAGCCGATTCGCCTCACGGAATTACGCGGCTCGCTACTGCGCGTGCTCGATTCCGGCGGAAATGTGCCTCCCCATGCTAGCGCCCAAACTCTTGTGTCGAACGACTCTTCACAGAACGCAGCTAGAGGGAACTCGCTGCGCATTCTACTGGCCGAAGACAACGCAGTAAACCGATTGGTAGCCACCCGGCTATTACAGAAGAGAAACCATCAGGTGGTGTCGGCCAAAAACGGCTTGGAGGCGCTCGACGCAATCAACCGGGACCGTTTCGATCTGGTGTTTATGGATGTTCAAATGCCCGAAATGGACGGCATGGAAGCCACTGCAGCAATCCGAACTCGGGAAAAGCTCACAGGCTTTCACCAGATTATCGTTGCGCTGACCGCCCATGGGATGAAAGGCGATCGGGAGCGCTGCCTGGAATGCGGTATGGACGACTTCATTACCAAACCGATCATCGGCGAAGAGTTGGACGCAATCTTGTGTAAATATTCGGGAACCGGTGATCGGCCCCGATGTTTCTGAACCATTTCTGACTCATAATCCCCTGGTTGGGGGTTCAAATCCCTCCAGGCCCGCTTCGGATGCAGGTCCTTCGTCGCTGATGCGACTCAGGATTTCGCCAGCGATGCGTCATACGAAGGCCAGGTTCACGTTGTCAATGGCCTCGTCAATCTCCGCTGTGTTCTTGAAGCCGACCGTTACGCAGTCTACGCCCGCATTCCTGAAAGCAAATCGCATGGCCTGCTGACGATCGTCGTGGCCGGTGAAAGTGCCTTCGCCGACGAGCTTCATGCTGATGACGCCCATTCCTTCGGCCCGGGCTTGCTGGACATGATTGACGACTTCGCTGACGTTGCCGGGAACGTTCCAATCGTCGTTCTCATTGTCCATGCGCGTGCCCTTGTGGTTCACGCGGATCATGGCGATTTCGAGCCACTTGGTGGCGGGCACCTGGCGCAACGCGGGCAGTCCGTGCACTGAGGCGCCGTGAGTCCTGATCGTCTGGCGCGTCTGTGCCTCCAGAATCGCGTCCTGCCAGCGCCGGGTGTCGGCCGGCCAGGTACCGTTGTGCTGCCAGTGAAGCAGCATGATGTCGAAGTAATCGGTCTGCGAAGTGCGGCGAAGCTCGTCGAGCTTCTTCAGCGGATCGCCTTCGTCTTCCGTCGTCACCTTGGACATCAATTGATAGCTGTCGCGAGGAAACGGCTTGAGCGCCTCGCCGAGCATCGCCGGTGTCGTATAGGATTCCGAGGTTTCGAAGAAGCGAATTCCGCGCTCATAGGCATACGCAACGAGCCTGCTGAATTCCTTTTGCCCAAGCGCAGACTGCACCTGGCCGTTCTTGCTGCCCGTTCCAAAAGCGAGGCGCGTGACTTTGACGCCCGATTTGCCGAGCGTAACCAGATCGGAAGCGGTCGCGCGGTCGGCATGCAAAGGCAAGCTGCCCATGCCGGCGATGGCACCAGCAGCGACGCTTGTCTTGAGGAAATCTCGTCTGGAAATCGGCATGATGATTTTGCCCTCCGCCCCTTGAGAAAGGGGGTTGACCAGTTGGCCGAATGGTATCACAAACCTGGAGGGCACAGGTAAATGCGGGCGAACCCGGCCGGTGAATCGGAAATGGCCCGTACGTCGAATTCCATCTATCCAGCATCTTCGGCGGCGACATTTTCTATCCTGGGACGCATCGTTGTAATGGCGGCAACGCTGGCCAGAACAAATAGTCCGCCGGCGATGGTGCGGAGTCCCAACGGCTCGCCGCCCAACCAATAGCCCAGCACCACTGCCACGACGGGGTTGACGTATGCATACGTTCCCACCTTGGTGGGCGATTCGTGATGCAGCAGCCAGACATATGCAGTGAATCCCGCGATGGATCCGGCGAAGACGAGGTAGAGCAATGCAATCCAAGCGGAGCTGGACACGGCAGATGGATGAAGCCCGCGGCACTCGCCTCGCAATGCGGCGACTGCAGCCAGCATGATTCCGCCAGCCAGCATCTGCGCGCCCGAGCTCATCACTTTGGAGGAGGGAAGCGGCAGCTTGCGCGAGAGCGCCGACGCCACCGACCAGCCGATGGCTCCGATGATGAGCGCAACGGCGCCAGCTTTGTCGATGGCGGCTCCGCCGAAATTGCCGAGCAGATGTGAGGGGCTCACAAGGACCGCAACACCCGCGATCCCGGAAAGGAGCGCAAGAGCCAAACGCAGCGTAAGGCGTTGCGTGCGCAGAATCAGAATCTCGGACAATGCCATGAACCCCGGAATGGTTGCCAGAATGACCGCCGCGATGCCGGATGGAACGCGCTGCTCCGCCCAGAAGAGGAGGCCGTAGTCGACAACGAAGATGAGAAACGCCAGCAAGAATACTGAAAGCCACTGGCGCGCGGTTGGCCCGCGATCGCCGAGCACGAGAGCCCAGAGATATACCAGCAGACCCGCCGCCAGGAATCGCATGGCGCAGAAGAGGAACGGCGGAAGCTGGCCGACGCCAACGCGGATGGCGAAGAAGGTCGATCCCCAGACGAGATAGATAATTGCAAAGGCCAGGAGGATCTTCCAGCGAGCGGGTTTTGCGGCAGTTTCCATCGCCTCCTCCTTTAAATGATTTCGTCGGCGTCGTTCCATACTCATTACCAACTATGCAGCCACTCTGCGTCGCGGCCTATGCGGACCGGCGCATGGAAGAGCTCGCTGAGGCGCGATTCGGTCAGCAGCTCCTCTCGCGGACCATCGGCGACGATGCGGCCGTCGCGCATGAGAATGATCCGCTCGATCTCCGGCAGAATATCGCCCAGATGGTGGGTGACTATCACCAGCCCTGTGCCTTCACGAGCGAGTCCGCGCAGCGTTTCGCGCAGCTCGCGCTGAGCAGCCAGGTCGAGCGCGTTGGAGGGCTCGTCGAGAAGGAGCTGTTGCGGGCGGTGGACGAGGGCTCGGGCAATGAGGATGCGGCGCTTCTCGCCCGCCGACATAGTGCCCACGAGCTGCCGGGTGAGATGCGTCGCTTCTATTCGCGCTAAAGCCTCACGCGCCCGCGCACGCATTTCATCGGTTACGTGCAGATTCGGCCACAGCGTAGAAGCCGAAAAGAACCCCGCGATCACCGCGTCGAGACCGGACGTGACTGCCGTTCGCTCGCCGGGCAAGTCGGCGCCCATGGGCCCGGCGGTGACGATGCCGAAGTGGCGGCGCAGCTCGGTCAAATCCCAACGCTCGCGGCCGAAGATGCGCACGAACATACCCGGTTGAAAGATTGGGTAGAGCTGGCAAGTCATCGCCAGAATGAGTGTGGATTTGCCACAGCCGTTCGGCCCAAGGATTGCTACGTGCGCGCCGGTGCGGATGCTCAGTTCCACGTTGTGCAGGACCACGCGATCGCCACGCGCGACGTTGACTGCGCGCATCTCGAGAAAGGTCTGCGAATTGATTTCGTCCTTGCTCATGAACCGATGACTGTGCGCCCCTCACCTGCTAGATTAAATGGGTCGAACGAATGAGCGAACTCAAGAGCAACGCAATTCCAAGAGGATTCCGATTTGGCGCAGTGAAGGCGGGCCTGAAGGCCAGCGGACGGCCCGACTTCGCCCTTATTGTCGGGGATGAGCCGGCCAGCGCGGCTGCCGCGTTCACATCAAACCGCGTGATCGCCGCGCCGTTGATTGTGGACAAGGAAAACCTGTGCGCCACCGGTGGACGGGTACGAGTGGCAGCTATCAATTCTGGAAATGCGAACTGCGCAGCGGGCGAGGCCGGGCTGCGCGCTGCGCGAGACACCTGCGCCGCTGTTGCGCGGACGTTCGGGTGCCGCGCGGAAGAGGTTTTTCCGTCGTCCACCGGGATCATCGGCATTCCGCTGCCGGCAGAGAAGCTGATCGCCGCATTGCCCGAGCTGGCCGCGAGTCTCGGCTCCGAGGCGAGCGATTTTTCCGAAGCGGCACATGCGATTCTGACCACGGACCTGGTGGAGAAGATGGCTTTCGCCCGGCTTGATTTGACGGGCACGGACGGAGCCGGGAGCGAGGTGCGTGGCGAAATTCGGATTGCGGCCTTCGGCAAAGGCTCGGGGATGATTCATCCGCAGCTTGTGCCGCACGCGGCACCACACGCGGCAAGACACGCAACAATGCTGGTCTACGTGCTGACCGACGCGGCGATCGAACCTGCTGTTGTTGACGGCTACCTGCGCGCCGCGGTCGAAGTCAGCTTCAATAGAATCTCGGTTGACGGCGACACGTCGACGAACGACACTGTGCTGCTGCTCGCGTCTGGCGCGAGTGGAGTGCCGATCGGCGCCGGCGACGCGGCTTTTGCGGCCGCGCTCGGCGAGGTGTGCACATCGCTCGCGCGCCAAGTGGTCGGCGACGGCGAAGGCGCGACGCACTTGGTGGAACTGCGCATTGACGGCGCGGCCAGCGATGCCGACGCGCTGCGCGTGGCCAAAGCAATTGCGCATTCTCCTCTCGTAAAGACGGCTTGGGCGGGCTGCGATCCGAATTGGGGCCGACTGGCGGCGGCGATCGGGTATTCCGGCGCACAGATCGATCCGGAGCGCATCGACATTCGCTTTGGCGAGCTCGAGATTTGCCGCGATGGCGGACGAGCGGCGGAGTTCGACGAGGCCGCGGCGCACGCGTACATCAGCCAGCGGGAGTTTTCGATTTCGATCGAGCTGAACCAAGGACAGGGTTCGTGCGTGTTCTGGACGACGGATCTGACGGCTCAATATATACACATCAACGCGGATTACTCGACGTAGCGCGTGAAAGTCAGCGGAGCTAGCGGAGTTGGCGAAAAAGCCACGCGACGCGATAGCTCAAAATCCAAGACGACAAAAAACAAAACTGTGAGACTGTGAAACTGTGAAACTGTGGCTGCAAGTGATTGATTCTGAAGGCTCCACAGTTTCACAGTTTCACAGTTTCACAAAACGGCATGGGGGGTGGGGTCTGAATTGATGGGGGGTGGGGTAAAGCCAGGGACTTCGGGACTGAGGGACTGAAGGACCGAAAAGGTAGGGGGTGGGGTAAGGGAGGGGGAGGGGTGGGGTAGAAAGACAGGGGGGGTGGGGTAAAGGCAGGGACCAAGGGACCAAGGGACCAAGTGAACAAGGGAACAGGGAATAGAAAGGCAGGGAACAAGGCAACAAGGGATCAGGGAACAGAGAAGCAGTGAACAGAGAAGCAGGGAACAGAGAAGCAGTGAACAGAGAAGCACGGACGCTTCGACTTCGCTCAGGGCAGGCTTCGGGACATACGAATCGGGGGAACAAGGGATCAGGGAACAGAAAAAACAGGAACCGAGGGGACGGAAATGCAGGGGCCAGGGAACGGGTAGTGACGGTGAGGCGGTCCTGGTCTGGTCGTCGATCGTTGGCTCGAACATCATGGGACCATGGTGCGGAAAAACAGTGGTTAGTGGGTAGTGGTTCGTGGTTAGAAAGAGCGGGAGCGAGGGAGATGTTCTGGTGAGCACCGTTCCTGGGTTGGGACCGATCATGAATTGAGTATGCCGCAGATGCCCGAAAAGATCGGCAAACTTGGGAGAGACAGGGACTAAGGGACTTCGGGACTTAGGGACTAGGGAAAGAACGACTTACGGAAGACGGGCAGATTTATTTTGGCGGCGGGGGGTTGACAGAAAAAAGGCAGAGATCAGAGAACAGAGATCAGCGGCCGATAGCCAGCAGCCAGTAGCCGGTAGCCAGTAGCCAATAGGAAAGAAAAGGCAGCGGAGTTGGCGGGGTTGGCGGGGCTAGTCCGCCGCGGCGGGCGGCGGGTTGCGGGGAGAATGGGACGGGAGGGTATTGCGGGGTTGGCGGGTTTTTTCTGACGACTTGGGCGTTTTAAGGGACCAATTAGCGTCTCAGAATCGCTAGAGATAGCGCGTGTTCAGATGACAACGACTGCGCTGCTCCAGATATTTTCATATATCGGGCGCACCAAGGTACCGTCCTGCTCAATGATATAGGTTGGCTTTTTCTTGGCCGCGTCTTTGATGGATTGGCCGACGAACCAGACCCGGCCGTCGATGAGGATGAGCCTGTCGTGTATTGCGTTAGTGGTCCTCAGGCTTAGGTTTCCTCCCGTCGCGTACTTGTTCGCGACGGCGAGGACATTGGCCGCCAGATTGTTCGTGAGGATTCTGAGTCTTATCGAACGGTTGATTCCATCCGCGTAGACGTCGAATATTTCGGTGCTCAGGTACGGATCGACTATCGTGACTTCTGATGTGGCAACACCGAGTATTGTCCTGATACCCCTATAGAACTCATACTCCTGCCCAACATCATACTGGCCTTGAATATCCTTCTCGGGCATGATCAGCTCGAGTTCCGCCAGAGAGCTCTTCAAAAATGCCTTGAAGGCGGCTATGCGTGCCTCAAAATTGCGCTGGTTAGCGGCATGTGGGATCCCGGCACCCCATGGGACCATAAAACGCTCCCCGGCGGATCTCGCACCGAAGAAGTTGTCGCGATTGGTACTGGGGTTTCCGAATGCGCGCTCGATTATGCTCTGAGTGAGCTGCATCCACTCTTGCTCGTCGGCCTCAGCTTCGGCGTAATTCCTTCCTTCGAGGCCTTGAAGGGCGTCGAGCTGTTTCCTGATTGCAGCGGAGGCACGCTCCGGCTCGAGGCTGGGAGGAATTGTCAGTGGTTGTGACTTGCGTTGCGCCATTTGCTGATAACCCTCCTGTGTGGACGGGCATGGTGCGGGGATTTCTTTTCTGGCTTGCCGAGTCCGGCATGGCAGCAAGTAATTATATGCTTTCGTAAATCTCCCCGCTTGGCAGCCGTTGGGGTAGAAGCTCAGAATGAGGAAGCGGAGAGTTCCGATTGACGCTTGATGAATTCGAACTCGGGAGAGCTTGGCTCGATCAGTTCCCATTTGTGGAGCGGGAGGTTGGGCGCCAACTGCTTCGTTCCTTGCGGTTGGTATCGAATACGCAGTTTGAGACGGCCGTAAGCAACAAGCTCATCGAACTGTTTGCGGAGCTAAGTAGCGAAAACTTCGCCCTCTTCAGCGTGGTTGAAACGCCGACGGACGAAGACCCGTCTGGAAATCCCAAAAGAGTGGCGGGAAGCAGTGCGGACCGCGTCAAGCAGATGAATGAGAATCTGGCGCGCATTTACGGTCCACGCGTTCAGGCTCATCCCACGGTCCGCTCAATGCGGGCGCAGCGAATGAGGAATGTCGTGCTTGTCGAGGACTTCATCGGGACTGGTCGAAGAATGGGAAGCTATTTGCGGGATGTGATGGATTCGACTCTCAAGAGCTGGATTTCCTATAAATGGACGAAGCTCTGGATCGTCTGCTACGGAGGTTTAGAGGCAGGTGTTCGCAACGTTCTCCATAAAGGTTACGGCCTAGATGACGACCGGGTGCGGCTGGCGACGCCGGCCCAACGGCCTGGTCAATTCCTTTCCCCTCTCATGATGGAATTTTGCAAGAAATACGCGGAACGGACGTGGCGCTCACGGATGCCCTTTGGCTTCGGCAACGGCGCAGTTGGGATGATATTTGAGCATAGCTGCCCGAATAATGCACCGGTCGCACTTTGGTCGGAAGGACCGAAGTTCACGCCTCTCTTTCCGAAACAGGGTATACCGGTGGAATTGAAACGCGCATTTTCTCAGGAGGACCTGAATCGGCCGGCGCAGGTTTTGTGGGAGATGAGTCAATATCGTTTGGCCATAGCAATGTTGCATGAACCGGATCTAGAGCGGCACCAGGGTTCTCAGTGGCGGCTACTACTCATGCTGGGGCTTGCCTCGCGTTCCGGGTGGGAGGATTCGAGGATTGCTGGCGTTCTGGGCATTCCCATCGGGGATGTAGCCCAACAGCGATTCGAGGCCTATCGCCTTAATATGCTTGACACCCAGACCCATTTGCTGACGGAGTTCGGAAGAGGATTGCTAGAGAGGGTGCGTGCATCTGCAAGTGATCAGCGAACGCCTGCACGGCGGAAGCAGCGCGCTTTGACGGAAACATATTATCCTGTATCGTGTGCTGGGTTGGTCCGGTATTAGCCAAGCAACAACATTGTTGCACTCTCCTTCGGGAGCAGTGGCATAAGGAGTCCCCTATGCCGAGATGCTGTTGGCTTTTCATCGTAGCCTGTCTACCGTTTACAGCTTCGATGAGGCGCCTTTACCTGTAAACGGCAGACACCCCACGCTTCGCGCGGGCGGAGTCTAAGTAATGCTAGGACCAACTCAGCACCAATTCGAATTGGGCCTCGCTTCGGTCTCGGCAGAGTTTGGCTATAAGGAATCGCTCAAAGAGCGATTCCTTATTATGCAGGCTAATCGCGTGCCGGCGGTCTTCTCCCTTATGCATCTTTCAGTGGTTTCCGGCGTCCGGTGGGAGCGGCTGCGATCGATTGTAAAGCGGGAGCGAATTGGCACTGACTATAAGGTTTATCCCAAGCGAAAGTCGTCCGGTGGTACGCGCTGGATCTCCGTACCCGCGATTGAGGTCCGTGCAGTACAGAACTGGATCGCGACGAGCATTCTCACCTCTCCGGGCGCTGTCGCGCAACTCAGCGAAGCGAGCCGGGCGTATTCGAAGGGCTCTTCTATCATTCGCAATGCAAGGGAACACGCTGGCGCGCCCTGGATTGTCAAGATCGACATTCATGACTTCTTTGAGTCTGTGTCGGAGCGGCAGGTTTACTGGGCTTTTCGCAAGCTCGGCTACCCGGCCCTGCTTTGCCTAGAGATGGCGAGAATCTGCACGCGAGTTACCCCTCCTGCCGTCGATCATTGGCGAAAACGCGACTTTCAGTGGAGATGGAACCAGCAAAGGGAGCCAGCCGGCAAGCCGCCGCCGTACAACGCACAGCAGATGGGACATTTGCCGCAGGGCTCGCCCACGAGCCCGATGTTGTCCAACCTCGTCGCGGCCCAGTTCGACCAGGAATTTATCAGGATTGCGTCCGAATATGGAGGAGTCTACACGCGCTACGCCGATGATCTGATATTTTCTTTTTCTCCAGGTTCGCGAGCGACGTGTCAAGTCGTCTTAAAACACACTCGCAAGGTTCTCGGCGAGCACGGATTTGTAGTCAACCGGAAAAAGACCCATATTCTTGGGCCGGGCGCTAGAAAGACAGTCACGGGCTTAGTGGTTAATGACGCGATGCCGCGATTGAAGCGGCAAATCAAAAGCCACATCGAGGTGGCACTTCATTACATTGAGGCCAAGGGGTTAATTGAGCACGCTCAGTTTGCGCGTTCGAAGCATCCAATTGCATATCTGAATCACCTGAGCGGTCTGATCGAATTCGCGCGCTCCGTCGAGCCAAAATTCGGAGACGCCGCGTTTAGGAGGCTCCAGACAATTTATGCAAAAAATGCAGAACTAATTGGAACACTGGCAGAGTTCGCGGGAAAAAGGGATTTCGCGGTGAGTCGCCGTGGCAAGGGCTGATGAGTTCGCCAAGGCAGCGGCTTCGTTCAAGTTGGCTTGTGGGGCGGAATCCTGGCGGTAATGGCTGGTGAGGAATGGGTTGCTGTTCGCGGTGGGGAGCGGAACTTTCATCGGCCCAGCGATGATGGCTGGCTGGGCCGTACTTTGTTTTCGAGGTTCATGGGTGCGGGTTGGGAAAATCAGGGAGCAAGGGAGCAAGGGAACGGAAAGGCAGGGAACAAGGGAACGAGGGAGCGGAAAGACAGGGACCAAGGGACCGAGGGACCAAGGGACCAAGGCACCGAGGGAGCCGCGGTGGGAGCGTTTCTGGTCTGTTCGTCGATCGTTGGCTCGAACATCATGGGATCATTGTGCGCCTAAAGGGGCAAATGATCGGCAAAGTTGGAGGAAGTTTTTGGGGCGTGTTTTCAATGGGTTGGGGCGCTCAATCGCGGGCGGCGCACGATGGGATGGGGTTTTCCACAGGCATGTCGAGTGGGAAGAGGTCGGCGAAACCCGTGAAATTCCTGTAACTTACGGAAATTCCTTACCGATCAAGTCGGGTTAAATACAGAAGTACCGGCCCATTTGGCCGCAAGCATCCGCGCTAAAGGCTTGCGCGGAGACGTCTTCCCGTTGCGGTCATCTACGCTCTTTCATAGCTCCGCAGGGAACTCGCTCACCAAAATGCGCCCACAGGTTGCATCTCGCCAAGTTAGCGAGCGTTCTATCCCTGATTCCCGGCCCTTCGCACCTTTTCCAGAATGCCGTAGGCCGGATTCCAGCCAATGCAGAGATCTTGAGTACTCTCGTCTCCTGAGTTCCCCTTTCATGTGGCCAAACCGACGCGGGGCTCCGTTCGTCCCACAATTCCGAACTGTCATCACATAAATTCCGGAAACTCCGCAAGAGGAATGGTGCGTGCTTTCACCAGGGCGGTTGGTCAGTGGCAACTCTTGTCCATGCACGTGGAGGGCGCTCCAAAGGTTCCCATCGGTGATTTCAGAAAGCGACCGAAGCCCGAAAATCGGGCCAAACAGGAGATCGCTTAACGGCCTTCGGCGGTGTGACGCCGCAATTCCTCTTCCAAAACGATTGCGAACGATTTTGCCGAATTGGCCAGCGGAACGGAAATCCTTACGAGGTAATCCAGATGAAAATTGTGATGAAGTTGGTTTTAGGCTGGGCCGCGTTCTGCTTCGCGATGCCGGCGTTCGGGCAGGGCATCACCACTGGCACCGTTCAGGGAGCGGTTACCGACCCCTCCGGTGCCGTTGTTCCCGGCGCACAGATTCAAATCACCGATCTGGCGACTGGCGTCAAGC
>CAZANC010000052.1:0-16090 GCA_964486495.1 uncultured Occallatibacter sp. | reverse complement strand
CATTCCCTGCCGCGCGGGCACGGCGCAGATGTTCACGCTGCTCACGCGCATTTGCAATGGGACTGGAACCATGGATGACCTGGCGCTGCTTGAGGATCTCTGTTCGACGGTGAAGGAGACGAGCCTCTGCGGCTTGGGTCAGACGGCCCCCAACCCCGTGCTCAGCACGCTCAAGTACTTCCGCAACGAATACATCGAGCACATTGTGCACAAGTGCTGTCCGGCCGGCGTCTGCACGATGGAAGCAATCAATTCTGAGATCCAGAGCGAGGTGGTGGCATGAGCGTGGAAGCAGACGTAAAGACTCTTGTCATCGACGAACAGGAGGTCAGCGCCCGCGCCGGACAGACGATTCTGGAGGTGGCGCGCGAGAACGACATCAACATTCCCACGCTCTGCCATCTTGAAGGCCTGAGCGATGTGGGAGCGTGCCGGCTGTGCCTCGTGGAAATCAAGGGCTCGAACAAGCTGCTGCCTGCCTGTGTCGCGACTGTGCAGGAAGGCATGGAAGTCAGCACCAATACCGAGCGCCTGCAAAGGCATCGCCGCACCATTCTCGAACTGCTCTTCGCCGAGCGCAACCATATCTGCTCGGTCTGCGTCTCCAACGGCCACTGCGAGCTGCAAACGCTCGGTCAGGAGCAGGGCCTGACCCACATCCGGCTGCCCTATCGCAACCCCGAACTGAACGTCGACGCCTCGCACGAGCGCTTTACCTTGGACCACAACCGCTGCATTCTTTGCACGCGTTGCGTGCGCGTCTGCTCCGAAATCGAGGGCGCGCACATATGGGACGTAATGGGCCGCGGCATCAACTCGCTGATCATCTCTGATCTGCACCAGGACTGGGGAAGCTCAGCCTGTACACGCTGCGGCAAATGCGTGCAGGTTTGCCCCACGGGAGCTCTCTTCGACAAGAGCAAGATCGGGTCCGATCATCCCAAGTATCCGGAGTTTCTGCCCTACCTGAACCTAATGAGGGAAGCGCAATGAGCAAACTGAAACTTGCCACGGTCTGGCTCGACGGATGTTCCGGCTGCCACATGTCGTTTCTCGATATGGACGAGCGGCTTCTGGAACTGGCGGAAGTAGTGGATGTGGTTTACAGCCCCATCGTGGACACCAAGGAGTTTCCTGACGAAGTGGATATCGCATTGGTCGAGGGTGCCGTCAGCTCGGTTGACGACGAGAAGAAGATCAAGAAAGTCCGCTACCACTCCAAAATGCTGGTGGCAATGGGCGACTGCGCGATCACCGGCAACGTACCCTCGATGCGCAACCCTATCGGGCCGGAGGCGATTCTGGACCGCGCCTACATCCAGAACGCCAGCGCTCAGGCGCAGATTCCCTGCGTCGTCGTGCCCAAACTGCTCAAGATCGTGCGCCCCATTCACGAGTTTGTGAAGGTCGACGTCTTTTTGCCCGGCTGTCCGCCTTCAGCCGACACATTTCACACCACGCTCACCGCGCTGGTGAACGGCGGCCCGCTGGATATTCCGGCGCTGACCCGCTTTGGAGCTTGATTTATGAGCCAGACCATCACCATCGATCCGGTAACCCGCCTTGAAGGCCACGGCAAGATCACCATCCATCTCAATGCCCAGGGCGAGGTGGAAGACGCGCACTTCCACGTCACGCAGGTCCGCGGTTTTGAGCGCTTCAGTGAAGGCCGCCCGTTCTACGAGATGCCCAGCCTCATGGCGCGCATCTGCGGCATCTGCCCGGTCTCGCATCTGATCGCGTCCGCCAAGGCCTGCGAGGCCATCATGTCGGTGCGCATCCCGCACACCGCGGCACAGTTGCGCCGCATGATGAACCTGGCGCAGATGGTGCAGTCGCATGCGTTGAGTTTCTTTTATCTCGCCTCGCCCGATCTGCTTCTGGGCATGGATGCCGATCCCAAAGTGCGCAATGTTCTGGGCCTGGCGGCTGCCAAACCGGAGTTGGGCCGCGCCGGCATCGCGCTGCGCCGCTTCGGGCAGAGCATCATCGAACTGCTCGGCGAAAAGCGCGTGCACCCTGGCTGGGTTGTGCCCGGCGGCGTAACCGAGCCGCTATCTACTGAAAAGCGCGACAAGATTCTCGCCATGATCCCGGAGGCCTACGGCAATATCACCCTGGCTCTGGGCGCATATAAGAAGATTGCGGGTACATTCAAGGCAGAGATCGCAGTCTTCGCCAACTTCCCGTCAAATTACATGAGCCTCATCAACGAGGATGAATCGATCGAGTTTACCGACGGCGCCCTGCGCCTGATCGATCCGAAGGGGAATACCATCGAGGACGGCATCACCGCGACCCGCTACAGCGAAGTCATCGGCGAAGCAGTGGAACCCTACAGCTACACCAAGTTCGCCTACTACAAGCCGCTCGGGTATCCCGAGGGAAGCTATCGTGTGGGACCGCTCGCGCGCCTCAATATCGTGAAGCACATGTCAACTCCAAAGGCAGAAAAAGAACTCACTGAGTTCAAGCAGCTGGCCTCGGGCCCGGTCGAAAGCTCGTTCCACTATCACCATGCGCGCCTGGTGGAGATGCTCTACGGAATTGAGAAAATCGAGGAAATTCTCGCCGATTCACGCATTCTCGACAAGCACGTGCGCGCCACCGCCGGCGTGAATCGCCTCGAAGGCGCAGGCCAGGCCGAGGCGCCACGCGGCGTGCTGCATCACCATTACAAGGTAGACGAGAACGGCAAAATGACCTGGGCCAACCTCGTGATCGCCACCGGCCAAAACAACAAGGCGATGAATCTCGGAGTGCTTCAGGCAGCCAGGCACTATATCAAGAACGGCAAGTTCACCGAAGGCATTCTCAACCGTGTCGAAGCTGTCGTTCGCACTTTCGACCCGTGCCTGAGCTGCTCCACGCATGCCTTCGGACAGATGCCGTTGGCGATTACGCTTGTCTCGGCGGAAGGCGAAGTACTCGACAAAGTTGTGCGCGATTGATTCCCCACACCGCGAGCTTTCGGCGAAACGAATGACCGACAACCGTGAAGGAGGCAACTTGAATTCCGATCTTGCGGCACCGCTGCACTTTGAAAAAGCCAACTGCCTGGTTCTCGCCTGCGGCAACACGCTTCGCAGCGACGATGGCGTGGGCTTGAGGCTCGCGGATTGGGCTGCGGAACGATTTCAAGGGGACTCCAATGTCCACGTTGTTGCGCGCCAGCAATGGACGCCGGACTTGGCCGCCGACATTGCCGCCGCCGATTCCGTCCTCTTCGTTGATTCCTCAGTTGATTCTGTTCCAGGGCGCGTCAGCCTGGTCGCGGTTCCATCGAACCGCGGAAGCGGCGACGCTCGGTCGCATCACCTGGAGGCGCACGAACTCCTCGGCCTTACGCGAAGCCTCTACGGCTCGATGTCGGCCCACGCAATGCTTCTAACCGTTGGCGCCGCCTCCACCGAACTCGGCGAGTCGTTCAGCGAGCCGGTCGAATCCGCCATTCCTCGCGCGCGTGGCGTGCTGGAGAAGACGGTGCTGCGATTCCTCAGTAACTAGACGCACCTTAGCGGAACAACACACGCGCAAAACGATGACGGCCGCACATTCGTGCGGCCGTCATCGTTTCGTTGCAACCCACCCGAAAATTTCTTTAGAATGCCGCTACCGTCTGCCTCAGGCTATACGAGCTGAGCGTCTTGATGTAGTTGCCGCGATCAAACGGCGATGTATCGGGAACGGAGCGGCGGCTGAGGCAGCCACGCGTCTCAGCCAGTGATGCGTACTCGCGCTTGTTGAGCCAGTAGCGCAGGTCCGCCAGCACGCGGCCAATGTGCTCAATGCCATGAATGTGCAACGCCGAGACCATCATCGCTACGCTGCCTCCGGCCATGATCGCCTTCAGCACATCCTCGGCGGAGTGAACCCCTCCGGTGATCGCGATGTCGCCCTTGAGATGGCCATAGAGGATGGCTGCCCAGTGCAGCCGCGGCAACAGCTCCGAAGGAGTGGAGAAGTGCAGCGTCGGCCGCACTTCCAGTGCCTCGATGTCGAAGTCGGGTTGGTAGAAGCGGTTGAAGAGAACAACGCCCCTCGCCCCCGCTTCTTCGAGTCGGCCGCAAAGATTTGGCAGACTCGTGAACGACTGCGAAAGCTTGACGGCCACGGGAACCTTGACGGCATCGCAGACGCTCGTCACCAGCTCGAGGAGCTGCAGCTCGAGCGCCGCTGACGTTTGACTGCGGTCTGTCGCCAGCGCGAAGGTGTTCAACTCGATCGCATCCGCTCCGGCCTGTTCCATCTCTTTCGCGAGGCTCACCCAACCGCCGCTCGTGGCGCCGTTCAGGCTGGCCATGATGGGAATATCGACGGCCTCGCTGGCGCGTTTCAGATGCTCGAGGTATCCATCCTGCGTCATGCGATAGTCCGACAGCTCAGGTAGAAAATCCAGCGACTCGGCGAACGAATTCGTGCCACGTGACAAATCCTCGTCAAGCGCGCCCGACTCCAGCGCCAACTGCTCCTCGAAGAGCGAAGTGAGCACGATCGCCGAAGCGCCCGCATCCTCCATGTGGCGAATATTGTCAATCGACTCCGACAGCGGCGTTGACGCAACCACAATTGGGCCGCTCAGCTTCATGCCCAGGTAATGCATAGATAGATCGGTCATTCTTCACCTCCGGCAGCCGCAGCCGCCAGTTTCTCTTCCGGCCTCGATTCAGCCTTTTCTAGGGGCGCGATGTGGGGGGTCTCTCCCCGGCCCGGCATCGCTGCACGGGCGGAGTAGACGCGCCACTGGCGCTCAACGTCGTCCTGCGCTTCCGTGAGCAGATGCGCCGCCATTTCCGGATTGCCGCGCGCCAGCATGGTGTAACGGGCTTCGCGGTAGGCGTAGTCCTTAAGCCGGATGGACGGCGCCTTGGAATCGAGCTGGAAGGGATTCTTGCCTTCTTCGCGCAACGCGGGATTGTAGCGCATCAGCGGCCAGTAGCCCGATTGCACCGCCAGCTTTTGCTGCTCCAGCCCGTGCACCAGGTCGTAGCCGTGCGCGATGCAACTTGAATACGCGATGATGATCGACGGCCCGTCGTGTGCCTCGGCCTCCTGGAAGGCCTTCACCACGTGGCTGTCGTTGCCGCCGAGCGCCACCTGCGCAACGTAGACCGAGCCGTAGCTGACGGCCTCCATGGCC
The DNA here is from genome assembly GCA_964486495.1 of uncultured Occallatibacter sp. Taxonomy (GTDB): domain Bacteria; phylum Acidobacteriota; class Terriglobia; order Terriglobales; family Acidobacteriaceae; genus Telmatobacter. Next base: position 10,950 of record CAZANC010000052.1, on the reverse strand, counting down.
AGATCTTTGCGGCTGTTCGGCTTGCCGCTGGCGGCGAATTTCGCAACAGCGCCGCGCGGCGTGGACTTCGAAGCCTGTCCGCCGGTATTCGAATAAACTCCGGTGTCGAGCACGAGCACGTTCACGTTTTTGCCTGATCCAAGCACGTGATCGAGCCCGCCGAAACCGATGTCGTAGGCCCAGCCGTCGCCGCCGAGAATCCACACACTCTTGCGTACAAGCGCATCGGCAATCGCCAGCAGGTTGCGCGCATCGGACGACTCGTTCCCGCCAAGGCGCTCGCGCAGAGTACTCACCCGCTCGCGCTGGAGATTGATTTCCGTCTCCGTTTTCTGTGAAGCGCCGACTAGGTCGGCCGCCAGCTCTGCGCCGATCTGCGCTGCGAGCCGCGTGACCAGCGTTTCAGCGAACGTTTTCTGCTGATCAAGCGCAACCCTCATCCCGAAGCCGAACTCCGCGTTGTCTTCGAAGAGCGAATTGTTCCACGTGGGTCCGCGTCCCTGTGCATTGCTCGTATAAGGCGTGGTGGGCAGGTTGCCGCCGTAGATCGACGAGCAGCCCGTGGCGTTCGCAATGTAGAGCCGATCGCCAAACAATTGCGTCATCAGCTTGATGTAGGGCGTCTCGCCGCAGCCCGAACATGCGCCGGAGAACTCGAAGAGCGGCTGCAGAAGCTGAAGGTCTTTCACCTGAGCGTGCGAGAATTTTGCGCGGTCCACCTCGGGCAGCGAGAGAAAGAAATCCCAATTTTCGCGTTCCGGCTCGCGCAGCTGCGCTTGCGGCGCCATGTTGATGGCCTTCTTGCTGGCGTCGCCCTTGTTTTTCACTGGGCACACTTCCACGCAGACAGCACAGCCTGTGCAATCTTCCGGAGCAACCTGCAGTGTGTACCGTTCCTCTTCCATGCCGCGCCACTTCGGCTTGGCCCACTTGAATGTCGCTGGGGATTTGTCGCCGAGCCCGGGATTGTATATCTTGGCGCGAATTACAGCGTGCGGGCAAACCATCACGCATTTGCCGCACTGGATGCACAGGTCCTTGTCCCACACGGGAATGAACTGCGCAATGTTGCGCTTCTCCCACTGCGCCGTGCCGGTTGGGAATGCGCCGCCGGCGGGGATCGCGCTCACCGGAATCAGGTCGCCCTTGCCCGCGGCGATCTGGCCCAGCACGTCGTGAACGAATTTTGGAGCTTTGTCGGAGATGGCTCCCGTGAGATCGAAACTGGATGACGCAGCGGCGGGCAGCTCAACCTTTTCAAGATGAGCCAGCGCATGATCCACGGCGGCAAAATTCTTCTCGACCACCGCTTCACCGCGCTTGCCATAGGTCTTCTGGATCGACTTCTTGATCTGCTTGATCGCCTCGTCGCGCGGCAGCACACCGCTGATCGCGAAAAAGCATGTCTGCATGATGGTGTTGATGCGCGAGCCCATGCCCGCTTCGCGCGCCACCTTGTAACCATCAATCACATAAAACTCGATCTTCTTGCGCAGCATCTCTTCCTGCATACTGCGCGGCAGCTTGTCCCACACCTCTGCCGCGGAATAAGGCGAGTTAAGCAGGAAGACAGCTCCCGGCATCGCGGCTTCGAGCACGTCCATCTTTTCCAGGAAGCTGAAGTTGTGACAGGCCACGAAGCTGGCGCGCGTAATCAGGTAGGTCGATCTGATGGGGTTGGGCCCGAACCTTAAGTGCGAGGTGGTCATCGAACCGGACTTCTTGGAGTCGTAAACGAAGTAGCCTTGCGCGAAATTCGGTGTCTCGCTGCCGATGATCTTGATGGAATTCTTGTTTGCGCCCACGGTGCCGTCGGATCCGAGCCCGTAGAACAGGGCGCGCACAGTCTTGGGATCTTCAGTAGAGAACTCCGGATCGTACTCGAGGCTCGAGTGGCTCACGTCATCATTAATGCCGATGGTGAAGTGGTTCTTCGGCGAAAGCCTTGCCAGTTCATCGAAGACTCCCTTGACCATCGCCGGCGTGAACTCTTTGGAGGACAACCCGTAGCGGCCGCCAATCACTGCGGGCATGGCTGCAAACGGCAGGTCCGCGGCATTCTCCGCCAGCAAGGTCATAATGTCCTGGTAGAGTGGCTCTCCGGCTCCGCCCGGCTCCTTGCAGCGGTCCAGAGTAGCGATCGACTTGACGCTTGCCGGCAGCGCGGCAAGAAACGCTTTGCTGTCGAATGGCCGGTAGAGTCGAACCTTGACCATGCCAACTTTTTCGCCCTGGCGGTTCAGAGCGTCCACTGCCTCTTCGGCTGCTTCTGCGCCAGAACCCATCAGCACGATCACGCGCTCCGCGTCCGGCGCGCCATAGTAGTCGAAGAGGTGATAGGCGCGGCCGGTCTGCGCTGCAAAGCGGTCCATCACCGACTGCACGATTCCGGGAACGGCGGCGTGGAATGGCGCGCACGCCTCGCGGGCCTGGAAAAATACGTCGGGGTTTTGCGCCGTGCCGCGAATAAACGGACGATCGGGCGTGAGAGCGTTCTTGCGGAATGCGATGAGGTACTTATCGTCGACCATCGCGCGAATCGTTTCGTCGGAGATGGGCAGAATCTTGCCGACTTCATGCGAGGTGCGAAAGCCGTCGAAAAAATGGATGAAGGGAATGCGCGACTCGAGGGTGGCGATCTGCGCCACCAGCGCCATGTCGGCCACTTCTTGCACGGAATTTGAGGCCAACATGGCCCAGCCTGTGGATCGGCAAGTCATCACGTCGGAGTGGTCGCCAAAGATCGAGAGCGCATGCGTCGCGAGTGTGCGTGCCGAAACGTGCATCGTTGCCGGGGTCAACTCACCGGCGATCTTGAACATGTTGGGGATCATTAGAAGGAGGCCCTGTGAGGCGGTAAATGTGGTCCCGAACGCCCCGGCCTGTAACGCTCCATGCAAGGCGCCGGCGGCGCCGCCTTCGCTCTGCATCTCTTCCACAATGGGCAACGCGCCCCAGATGTTCCTCTTCCCCTCCGAGCGCCACTGATCGGCCCACTCGGCCATCGGCGACGAGGGGGTGATGGGGTAAATGGCGACAACTTCGGAAAGCCGATAGGCTACGGATGCGGCGGCCTCGTTCCCGTCCATAATCACGGTGGGAATCACAGTCATTGGTTCACTCATTCGTTTCGCTCCACAATGCGGCGTTTGAGGGAGATCGGCCGCTAACGTGAGTCTCAGCTTTGAGGCGGGTAGGGGCAGTGATGTGGGGCACAGGAAGGGCTGAAAATCCCATCCTGTGAAACGATGTTCATATCTTGCATCGCGCCCTGGCTTGAGGAGTACCATTGCTGCATTCGGAATCAAGTTCTGAAAAGGGCGACTCCGGCGAGGCACAGAAACGCATCGCTCCGCGTCTGGAGTCGGAGGAGACACAAGGGAGGGAATCTTGGAAAGCGACAGCAGCAAGAAAAGTGTTCAGAAGATTCACATCGAGCAGCACTCCTTCACGGGATTGGTGTGGTGTGCCGCATGGCTATTCACCATCGGCTACCTGCACTTGAGTTTCTGGAGAGGCGTACTCGCCATCATCCTGTGGCCCTACTACATTGGCGTCCACGCCAGCGCGTTCATGCACTGATCGGAGCACCTATCGCCATTTTCAGCCTCGCTCGTGCAGGAATCCAGCTACGCACTACCGGCTTTCCTATTCCCTACTCCCTATTCGCTGCTCTTCAAATCCCCGCGTACCACGCGTATCCATACTCGGGATCGACCGTGCCCAGTCCCTTTCCGAGTTTCTTGATGTCATCGATAGCCGTAATGTGCGTGACAAACTTCAAGCTCTTGGCACCGGTAGATCGCCGTCGTTCATGCCAATTGTCAGCAAAGTGTGCGGATCCATCGCATCCGCCATGTCGATGCTGCCCCACAAGTTCTTTTCGAAAGCGTGGTACGCAATGTAGCGCGCTTGCGGCAGCGCGCCCGCCTCTAGCAGAACCCCCCGAGAGCGGTGTCCCGATCCATTCGGCGATATATGACCACCCTTCCTCGCACGCCACCTCAGTAATCTGGCTGCGCACCGGCAGCGTCTTCAGATCGGCGAGCGAAACTACAAGCGGATGCGCCACGGTTCCGTCCACCACCTGCCGCCAGTCTCTGAATCCGCCGGCTCCGAATCGCGAATCCTTTTGCCTTGCCGCCTCGCCCGTCCGCACGGTTTTCCGCGGTCGCCGCCCTTCAGCCCAGAAGCTCCGCCACCTTCGGCATCCAATCCGAAATCGGAATGTGCTGTGGGCACAATCCTTCACACGTGTCGCAATCGATGCAAGCGCCCGCGCGTTGCCCTTCCTTGAGCACAAACTTGTACCGGAACCGCGCCGCGCCCACGTCCTCGTAGGTGTGGGCGTAGTTGAACAACTCAAAATTCATCGGGATGTTCACGTCGTTGGGGCACGGCATGCAGTAGCCGCATTGCGTGCATGGAATCGAAATCCGCGACCGGTATTCCTCGCGAATCCGCGCGATCAGCGCCCGGTCCGTTTCTTTCATCTTCCCAACGCGCGCCGAATCCACAATCCGGAGATTATCGGCGACCTGGTCCATCGTGCTCATCCCGCTCAGCACCACCGAAACCTCCGGCTGATCCCACACCCAGTCCAGCGCCAGCTGTGCCGGACTCCGCCCTGCCGCGTCGGCCCCAATCATCTCTCGAATCGCCATCGGCGGATCGGCCAGCCGCCCGCCCATCAACGGTTCCATAACCACCACTGCCAGCCCTCTTTCCGCTGCCAGCTTCAGCCGCGTGTGCCCGCTTGGTTCTCTGTGTCCATGTAGTTGTACTGAATCTGGCAAAAGCTCCACAGATCGCTGCCGTTCACAATCTGGTCGAAGCACGCGTCGTCGTCGTGAAACGAGAACCCCAAATGCCTGATGCGCCCGTCGGCCAGCGCCCGCTCCGCCTGCCCCAGCAGGTTGTGCTTCAGCACAATGTTCGGTCACCAGGCTTTGTTCAGTGAGTGGATCAGATAAAAGTCGATGTGGTCCGTCTGCAGCTTTCCCAACTGCTCATTCAGAAACCGGTCGAAATCCTCCGGCCCCTGCACCATCCATGTCGGAAGCTTGGTCGCCAGCCGAACCTTTTCGCGATATCCGTCCTTGAGCGCTCTGCCAACAATCAGCTCGCTGTTGCCTTCGTGATAGGGATACGCGGTGTCCACGTAGTTCACGCCATGATCGATGGCATAGCGCAGCATCTGTGTCGCTTCTGCTTCATCGACATTCGGGCTGCCGTGCTGCCCATCCGCGCTCGGGAGCCGCATGCACCCGAACCCAAGCGCCGAAGCTTTCCAATCCAGCTCTCCGAATTTGCGATTCTTCATGGTCAGCCTCTCCTGCATCCCTTTCCGCCCCCTTGATGCAAATAGAGGATTCTATACCTGCCGGTCCGTAACGTCTGTGTTCACGAGCCTGTGAGCCCCACAACCAGCGCCTCCCACTCCGCTTCAAGCGTTGGCCGGCGAAATTCGCGCCCGGCGCGGCCATACCAGTAATCGGCGTTCCATTCGACACCTTCCTTGCGGTGCAGGTACGCGTGCACCGCCATCCCGTCCGGCGTTTCGAGGTCGTCAACCGTCCCATGTGCTCGCGCCCAATCGCCTTTTGCATCCCACCAAAGCGCAGCTAGCGGAGAGGACAATTCACGCGGCGGCTCGCTGAACGCGGTCGAAGCTCGAAACTCCTCAAGCGTCATGGTTCGCTTGTACCATCCATCCACCGGTCCCGCAACCCGCCGGATTCCCGTGTTCTGTGATTTAGATCACTTCCCCGCAAAAACAACACTGCTAAAAATGAATCATCGTTCCGATGAATTGAGCAGAGGGTCCACCAGGGGGCTAGGGAGGGGGCTGGGGATCCCAGCCGATCGACACTCTCCCTGGAGGTCAAGTCATGGGAATGTCCGAAGCCAAGATCCCCCAAAACCACGATTGCGGCCGCAGGCAATTTGGCCGTATACTGAATTACGACCATTCCGGTCGTATTTTTCTGCTGCCCCGCTTTGGTGGGCGGCGGAGCGGGGTTCGGCGGGTGAGCTTGCTGAGTGATTTAACGGTTGGCGAGAGGGGGGTGCTGGTCGCCCTCGATCTGCCTGAGAACGTCCAGAATCACCTGATGCATATGGGTTTTGTGCCCGACGCCGAAGTGACGGCGTTACGCCGCGCTCCTGCCGGGGACCCCACGGTTTACGGCATCGACGGCATGGAAATCGCGCTCCGCCATGAGACAGCGTCCGCCATCCGGGTCCGTCCCTTCGAAACCGGCATCGAGCAACTTAACCACAGCTCCGCCGAACCAGACCGCGACGCTTCCGAAGCTTCCGAACTCTCTGAGGCCGCGCGATGAACGCCTGCTGCGATGTCCCGGTCTTTGAGCCGCCGAAGGCGCCGACCGAGAGCGCCCTGCACACCGTTGTGCTGATCGGGCCTCCCAACTCCGGCAAATCCACGCTCTTCAATAAGCTCACTGGCCTGCGTCAAAAAGTTGCGAACTACCCTGGTGTCACCGTCGAGCAGCGCATGGGCGTCATGGCCGGAGTCGGCCGCGAAGACCTCACGCTGATTGACCTGCCCGGTATTTATTCGCTCACTCCGTACTCTGAAGATGCGCGCGTGGCCGTGAACGTTCTCCGCGGGCGCATGCCCGGCACGCCAAAGCCCGACGCAGTTCTGCTCGTCCTCGACTCGCTGCACCTCACGCGGCAATTGATGCTGGCTGCGCCGGTGCTCGACGTGGGCCTGCCCACCCTTGTCCTGCTCAACATGTCCGACTTGATGGAGTCGCGCGGCGGGCAAATCGACACGCTCAAGCTGGCGCGCGAACTGGGCGCTCCGGTCGCGCAGATCAGCGCGACGCACGGAACCGGTCTCGATTCCGTCGCGCTCTTCCTCAATCAGCAAAACGGTCACGGCGCCAAGACAAAGCCCCTCTCGCTCCCTGTCATGGGCAACGCAGCCAGCACGCATACCTGGGCCGAGCAGGTCAGCCGCAACACCGGCTACCAGGCTCCGCTCTCGGCCGAGAACACGCGCAAGATCGACAACGTGCTTCTGCATCGCGTCTGGGGACCGCTGCTCTTCTTGATGGTTGTGATTGGCGTCTTCGAAGTGGTCTTTGCGCTGGGCCAGCCGCTCTCCGATGGTTTCGGCGAACTCCTGGGGCGCATGGCCGACCTCGCCCGTCCGCTGCTTCCAATCGGCTGGCTGCAATCGCTGCTGCTCGACGGCGTGTGGAAGGGCATCTGCTCGGTGCTGGTGTTCCTGCCACAGATCCTGCTGCTGTTTCTCTTCATCGGAATCCTCGAAGACACTGGCTACCTGGCTCGCGCCGCACTGATCGCCGACCGCGTCATGCGGACGATCGGATTGAACGGCAAGGCCTTCATCCCGCTGCTTTCGGCTTATGCGTGCGCCGTTCCGGCTATCATGGCCACGCGCACCATCGAGAACAAGCGCGACCGGCTCGCCACCATCCTGGTTACGCCATTCATGACGTGCTCGGCCCGCCTGCCCGTCTACCTGCTGCTGATCGCGGCCTTCATTCCCAACACCTACTTCCTGCACGGAGTCATTGGCCTGCGCACGATCGTGATGCTCGGTCTCTACGTGGCCGGCTTCGTGGCCGCATTCACCACTGCGCGGCTGCTCAAGAGCTCCATCCTCCGGTCGAGCGATACGCCGTTCATTCTGGAGCTGCCGCAGTACCGCATGCCCACGCTCCACACCCTTGGGCTGCGGCTGTTGGATCGCGCGCGCATCTTTGTGAGAATGGCCGGAACGATCATCGTCGCTGTTACGCTGGCGCTTTGGGTGCTGGCGCATCTGCCGGTGATTCACACCGCCGCAGGCGCGCTGAGCGCGCCGCAACTGGCTGACAGCTTGATTGGACGCCTCGGCCACTTCATTGAGCCGGCAATTGCGCCGCTCGGATTTAATTGGAAGATCGGCATTGGACTGCTGTCGAGCGTGCTGGCGCGCGAAGTGATGGTCAGCACCATGGGAACTCTCTACGGCGCCGATCCGAGCACGCAGGCGCTCAGCCTGCAAACCGCTCTGCACCACGACATGACGCTCGGCGGCGCGATGGCGCTGATGATCTTCTTCGCATTCGCCATGCAGTGCACATCGACCATCGCCGTTGTGCGGCGCGAAACCAATAGCTGGCTTTGGCCCGCAGTGCAGTTCCTCTACATGCTGGTGCTGGCTTACGGAGCGGCTTTCGCGGTGAATCACATCGTGATGGCGATCTTTGGTTGAGAGCTTAGTGGTTAGTGGTTAGTGATTAGTGGTTAGAAAGACAGCGAACCCAGAGCGACTCTGTGAGCCTTCAGTTTTGAGGTCGATTCGCTGCGAGAAAATCCTAGAAACATTTCGCCGAAGGCAAGACCCGCAAGAAAAATGGAACGAGAAAAACAGCTTTTAGCTGTTAGCAATTTGCTCGCAGCTTTTCTCTCGATTTGCTGCGTGAAAAAACAAAAAACTCCGACGGAAACAGAAATCTGAAAACCAAAACTGTGAAACTGTGAAACTGTGGACAGAAGTTGTTGATTCTAAAGGCTCCACAGTTTCACAGTTTCACAGTTTCACAAAACGGCATGGGGGGTGGGGTCGCTGAGCGATGGGGGGTGGGTGCCTTGGGCATGGGGGGTGGGGGAAAAGCAGGGACTGCGGGACTAAGGGACTAAGGGACTGAGTGATCCTTCGACTTCGCTCGGGACAGAGTCCGGGGGACGTCGGGACTGCCGGGAAAATTGATCAGCGGAACAACAGTGGCTGATGTGGCGAAAACCGGTCACTGGACGAGGGGAGTCTCTTTGACCCTTTCCCGGATCGGTCTCAGGTCCAGCAACTCCTCCACGACATAGCCGCATGTTGTTCCATCTGAGAACGTCACAAGCAGACCGTCCTCGCCGTCTGTTTCAACCTTATCGATGTGTATTTCGCCAGACATGGTAGAGAACTTATCCCGCTTCCGGGCTGGCGTCTGGTCAAAGTTGCTCAACTCGGGATGAAATTGGGGAGAACATTGGTTAGTGGTTGGTGGTTACCGCTTAGTGGTTACTGGTCCGTGGTCGGCGATCGGTGGCCGGTTTCGCCGGCTGAGTGGCGGAGGGTTTGCGGTTCGGGAAGGCCTGGGATCCCATGGGTATATTGGGAAGATTCTCAAGGATGAAGGCAACGGCTTTGGACAGCGAGGTGCGATGCTCGGCGGCCCAGACACGCGCGTCATCATAGCCCTGATTGGAGATGGCGACGGTGATGTTTTTCATCGGGTCGACCTCCGCTTGTCATCGAATTTGCGGCTGCGCGTGGCGGCGGAATCGGCGAGGCCGGATGCATCGGGCGAATTCGGCTCGGATTTTGCGGCGGCGAGAGCGACCTGCGCGGCGTAGAGAAGCTTGCCGCCGTCTTTCTCTGGAATTGCGCCGAGCAGAATGCCCTGCGCGACGCAGGCGATGAAGTCGCGGCAGCGATCGCGGGTGGAGAGCGGAGGCATGGCGGCACGGTAGGCCTCGGCAGCATCGTAGGCTGCGATGACTTCGGATTTGCCGGCGTCCACCGTGGCGCGGAAGGTCTTTTTCCAGGCTTTCGAACAGTGCGCAACGGCAGGGTTCGAAAAAGAAGGATTCGATTTGTCGACCGCGTCAGCGGTGACGCCGGTTGGACGCATGGATGAGTACATAAGAATGTTTCTCCCTTTGAACACGAATTTTGTAGGCAGAGCTGTCCGGTCGCGGCAGGGTCGATGCCGGCGCGGATGCGTGCCTGGATTTGGAGCTTTTCTTGATTGTGCGCCGAATGGGCATAATTATCGGCAAACTTGACAGAGATTAGAGATCAGGGTTCAGAGATCAGAAAAGAAAGGACTTAGGATGGGGCGGGCGGGAGGATTTGGGGGGTTGGGGGGTTGACAAAGATAGCGGGGCTGGCGGATTTCCGGGTTTTTCGGATGGGAAGGGCCTGGGGTGTTCCGGTTGTGCATTTGTGCGAAACAGATGGATCGCCAGGAGATTTAGGTCGTGCCTTTTGGCAGGGTGCCTTCGGGATTCTCGATCTCTGTTAGGCTCTGCGTTATCTGTGTCATGAGGCCGATCATCGCGTCAGTGTGGTCCTGCCCTGCCGCGATCTTCGCGTCCAAAATCGCGAGCTGGTCCTCGGAGGATCTGATCAAGGCCTCAAGCTGCGACGCCTTCTTGTGCGCATCCGCCGCGTTTATCTCGGGATGGAATTGCTGCCTGACAAGCGAGGCGATTAGCACTAGGACGCCGAGACCGCCGACCCATTTCGGCGTGAGGGACTCCTGGATGAAGGAGCTGGCGAGCACGCCTCCGAAGATATATTGCGCCGTAGTCAGCAGGCCTGAGGCACGTTTGGAGGCCCCAAATGCGAGGGACCGGGGGCACCCATTCCTTTCGGTTGGGCCGAGAACACGAAAAGCAACTGCAGATCTCTCGACTCGGTCGCTGGGGCGACCTCGCTCGGGATGACAATGCGCGCGGGTGCAGGATGCGGTGGAGGCCGGCGCGCGACCCGCAAGGTGGAGCGCGCCGCGGGGGCGGCGGGTTCGGCGCGCGATGCGTAAGGTAAGCGCGTCGGCACACACAAACATGCGATCCGATGCGAGACTTCCGCTGCTTACACGCGCTTGGCTCGTTTGGCGGTTCTTGCTTTGCTGGGCGCGGGGTCGAGGAGTTTGGGCCGCGATGAATTCTCCTCGGGCAGCTTGTCGTGCAAAACCGCGTTGAGCAGCGACTTGTGAACCCGGATGCCGCCGTTGTAATCGATGTAGCCGAGCTTCCTGAAGCGATTCATGAAGAAGCTGACCCGTGATCGAGTCGCACCGATCATCTCCGCAAGAGCTGTTTGCGTTACCTGTGGGATTTTTGCCTCGGGCTTTCCCGGTTCACCATATTCCGCCATCATCAAGAGTGTCCGCGCCAAACGTCTCTCGC
>CAZANC010000051.1:0-16638 GCA_964486495.1 uncultured Occallatibacter sp. | reverse complement strand
ACCTGCCTGCTCATCTCCATCCGCTTGCTCCACCAGCTCCACGGCTCTCCGCCAAACCGCATCCACTGGCTCGGCTTCGCCTTCACCCCCGCCATCATCTGCCTCACCATGGGCCAGACTTCGCTCCTGGCGCTCCTCGGCCTGGTCCTTTTTCTACGCTTCCATCGCTGCCATCCCTTCCTGGCAGGAGCCGCGCTCTGGCTCTGCGCCCTCAAGCCGCATCTATTCCTGCCCTTCGCCGCCGTGCTCGCCCTTTGGATCGTCGTCTCGCGCAGCTACAAGCTCCTCGCCGGATTCACCGTCTCCCTCGCCTTCACCAGCGCAATCGCTTTCCTCATCGACCCCTCGGCCTGGCCCGATTACGCCCGCTTGATGCGCTCGCCCTCCGTCGAAAACCAGTTCATTCCCTGCCTCGCCGACGTTTTCCGCCACTGGCTCCATCCTCACGCAATCTGGTTGCAATACCTTCCCGCCGCCCTCGCCTGCCTCTGGGCGCTCTTCGATTTCCGGCGTCGCCGTGCTCATTGGGACTGGCTCACCGGTTCGAGCCCCCTTATCCTCGTCTCGCTTCTTACCGCTCCGTACTCATGGCTCTACGACCAATGCCTGGTCATACCGGCGCTGCTCGATGGCGCCTATCGCACCCGCTCTCGCAAGCTGCTCGCGGTTCTTGCTCTCCTCATCCTCGCCGCCGACATCGAAATCTGTTTCGTCAAGGTCACCTCGACCCTCTTTCTCTGGACCACCCCCGCCTGGCTCATCTGGTATCTCTTCGCTCGCGCAACCGCTGCGAAAGAGCCGGCCCCTCCGCCCGCCGCCTCCGCATGAATTAGTTGCGCCTCGACTATTGAACGCCTTGGTTCGCACTCGGCAGCCACAACGCCGCTTCCCTTCCGAGCACCACGCATGCCACACCTATAATTGCCATGACCCACGGCGATCTACCATCAGAAAGGTCCATCATCCTTGGCTAGCCAGCGCGAATTCACCACACTCTTCATTGCCATTGCATGCGCGCTCTCGGTCGTCTACACCACTCTCTTTCTCAGCGTCTTGTCCTTCAATCCCGCCACCATTGCACGCCGCGACTTCATCGTCTACTGGGCCACCGGCCGTCAACTCGTGCAGCACGGCAACCCCTACGACCCTCAAGCCCTCAATCGCATCGAGCGCGACGCGGGTTTCCGCGGCCCCGGCTCCTACTACATGCGCAACACTCCCTGGGCCCTCCCGCTGGCCTACCCGCTCGGCTACTTCTCGCCCACGGCCTCCGCTCTTCCCTGGTCTCTCCTGATGCTCGGCCTCCTCATCGCCTCCGTGCGAATCTTGTGGAAACTCTTCGGCTCCGCCGCCGCAAACGCCCATCTTGCCTGGCTCGGCTATTGTTTTCCTCCCGCGCTCGATTGCGTCATCCTCGGCCAGACTTCCATCCTCATGCTCTTCGGCCTCTCACTCTTTCTCCGCTTGCACAAGTCGCGCCCCTTCGCCGCCGGCGCCGCGCTCTGGCTCTGCACCCTCAAGCCGCATCTCTTTCTTCCCTACGCCCTCGTCCTTCTCATCTGGATCTTTGTCTCCCGCAGCTATCGCATTCTCTCTGGCGCCGCCGCAGCCTTCGCCGTTGGCGCCGCGATCACTTCCCTCGTCGATCCCGCTGCCTGGAGCCAGTACATCTATTACATGCGCACCTCCGTCATCACCCGCGAGTTCACTCCCTGTCTCGGCGACCTCCTCCGCGACCGCATCAACCCCTCCGCTGAGTGGATCGCATTCATCCCCGCCATTCTCGGCTGCATTTGGGCCTTGATCTATTTCTGGCCGCGCCGCCACGCATGGGATTGGCTCGAGCACGGCAGCCCGCTCCTGCTCGTCTCCCTTCTCGTCGCTCCGTTTGGCTGGATCTTCGATCAATCCCTCGCTCTGCCCGCCGTCCTCTTTGCCGTCTCCCGCAACCTCTCGCAAACCATGCTCTCTCTCCTCGCGCTCATTTACGTCCTCATCGAAGTCCAGATCGTCTCGCCCTTCGGACTGCACTCGGCTCTCTATCTCTGGATCGCGCCGGCCTGGCTCGTCTGGTATCTTTTTGCGCGCGCCTCTGCCCGTCAGGCCGTAGTTGCAGCGGTTTCTTAATGCCTTCGGGCCGGAGAGGAACATGCACATCCTTCAAACCCTGTTGAGTCCGCCGGTCCTGGGAATCCTCGCCCTCTTCCTGTCCGCCCTCTGGATGCTCCGCGACACGAAAGACAAAACCCGCCCCCTGCTCGTCTTTGCCCTCGTTCTCAATCTCTTTTACGGTTTTCTTCTCACCACGGTCATGGGCGGCGAAGGCGGACTATTCCCCTGGAAGTTCGACCACATTCTCTTCTGTGTCGACCACTCGCTGGGCCTTCAGGCCGCTTCCATTGCGCGTCCTCTCCAGGGCTTTATGCGTCTTCCTCTCTGGATCGTCTACCAGCTCATGGTCCCCATGATGATCGTCTGGTTCCTCGTCACCAGCTACCGCAATCTTCGTGCCTCCATCGTGCTCGCCTACGTCGCCGAGCTCGTTGCCGGCCCCCTCCTCTACTCCCTCTTTCCCGCCTGCGGACCCATCTATGCCTTTGGCAGCCAGTGGCTCTCTCCTCCTTCCGTCCAGCCCGTCCCCATCCGCCTCGCGGGAATGCCCAATGCGTTCCCCTCGCTCCACATCGGCACAGCTTTCCTGTTTCTCCTCTTTGCTCCGGGCAAGCTGTGGAAGGCCGTCGCGTTCGCCTTTCTCGCCTTGACCTCGCTCGCCACTCTCTCCACCGGCGAGCACTATGTCATCGACCTCATCCCCGGCCTGGCCTTCGGCGCATTCGCCGCCGCCGTCGGATCGAAGGATCTCAAGCAGGCTTCGCTCTTTCTCTCCACCACTCTCGCCTGGTCGCTCGTGATGCGCTTCGCATCCTTCATCCTCATCGACTACCCGTTGTTCACGCGTTCCTTTGCGGCACTCACCATCGCGCTTGCCGTCTTCGCAATCTGGAAACAATGGAGCGCTCAGAATTCGCTTGCAAAAGAGCGCTCAGCGGCGACTTGACTCCGTGTTTTGCGGGAATGTGAAACTGTGAATCTGTGAAACTGTGAAACTGTGGACGCAAGCTGTTGATTCTGAAGGCTCCACAGTTTCACAGTTTCACAGTTTCACAAAACAGGTAGGGGGGGTGGGTCTTTCGCTATGGGGGGGTGGGGTCTTTGGGTATGGGGGGGTGGGGCTGAAAGCAGCCCTCAGCCATCAGCTTTCAGCCTTCAGCTTTTCGTGCCGAGGCTGCTGGTGAGAGGCAGAAACGCAACGAGTCGCGGTTCGTGAAAAGTGGAACGCAGATCGTGGGACGCAAATCGTGGACCGTGAATCGTGGAACGCAAATCGTGGACTATGGATCTGAACGGACCGGGCACAACCCCGACACCTTGAACCGGGCACATCCCTGACACTTTGAACCGGAGACACGCCTGACGGATTGAGCCGGGGATGACCTCCGACACTGCGGGCAACGCGATCAGCGCACATGCGCCCGCCGCGAAGAAGGCCTGAACTGAAGCTCATGAAATGAGTATGCGCCGGGTGGGGCAAATGATCGGCAAACTTCGAGGGAGATTTTTGCGCGTGTTTTCAGAAGGTTGCGAGAGGTGGCCGGCGGCAGGGGGTTGACATTCAGCGGGGATGGAAGGGACCGGTGGACTGTTTCGTCCGCTGGAGCGGCTCCATGATCGACATGCCCAATCCGACTTCTGCGACGGGTCGGGCGAACTACTGCTCTTCAGCCGACGCAATCTCCAGCGTGTCTCCACGCTCGGTCTGCGTCTCGCGAATGGTTCCGGCGGGTAGCTCCAGAATCGAGTGCGCCGACAGGCACGCCGATAGGCGCCACGGCCCAACAGCGCTGCGCGCCTTCTTGATTCTGCGCTCGCGGTCCAGGTAGACAAGATCGATGGGGAATCGCATGAAGAACGTGTGCACCGATTCGCAGGGAGCGATCCACAGTCCTTCGCCGCGCTTGAGGCCGTCTCGGCCCAGCAATCCTTTTCTGCGTGTCGGTCCCGTGTGTGCGGCTTCAAGCCGCGTGGCCAGCACTGTCCCGCGCGTCACGTTCGTAACCTGCAGCGGTCCCTGCGGCCCCGCCTGCGCGGGAGGCGAAAGAAACTCGCCCACTGCCCTGGCCAATTTTTCGAAAGGGTTCATCCGCTCGCCTCGGAATTCTGCCGGCGTCCCTAAACAGAAATCTTTGTTTTTGCGGTGGCGCTTCCGCGGCTTTCGAAGGGATTCATCCGCCCGCCTCGGAGTTCTCCTGGCGTCCGCGAGCTGCAGCCTCTATTGCTGCGGCGCTGCCCCGGCAGTCGACCCGCCCGAAGTAGAGCCCGAGTTGATCGACGCTCCACTCTGGCCGAATCCGCCATTGCCGGTCTCGATGATCAGAGGCTTCTCCGGCTTCATGCTGTCGACCAGCGTCTCCACCGGTATCGATGACGGCGATGGCGGCAGCGTATTCTCCGGCGTCTTCGCATCCGGCTGATGCATCGCAATATTCGAATTTGGCGGTAGGAATGCGACGGGGAAATTCGGGTTTGGCACCTTTGCGTCTGCCGCATACGGCGCAACGATCTCCGGCGTCACGATGACAATCAGCTCGGTATCGTTCTTGGTCCTCAGCTCCGATTGGAACAGTTTGCCGAGGATCGGAATGTCGCCGATGAAGGGAATCTTCTGGAAGCTGTCGTTCGTGGTTTTGTCCAGAAGACCGCCGATCATGAAGCTTTCGCCGTCGGCCAGCTCCACCTCCGTGTTCACTCTGCGCGTCGTGATTCCCGGCACTTCGAATCCCGAGATGGTCGCTTCGTTGGTGTAGTCCAGCGCGCTCACCTCCGGCGCCACTTGCAGGTGGATCGTCCCCCGTGGCGTGATCGTCGGGATGAAATTGATCCGGATGCCGTACTCCTTGAACTGGATCGTCACCGCCGCCGAACCGCCTGCTGTGCCCTGCACCACCGGATACGGGAACTCTCCGCCCGCCAGGAAGCTGGCCTCCTTGCCGTTGGTCGCCATCACGTTCGGCTCTGCCAGCACCTGCACGATTCCCTTGGTCTCCAGCGCGGAGATGTCGGCGCCCACACCGAGGCCGGGGAAGAACGCAAGCAGGTTGAACTCATTGGCAAACGTCGCAGCCCCGGCGACGCCGGAGACTCCTGCGCTGCCGGCACCGGCGCTGCCCGAAATGCTTGGCGGCGAGAACTGACCGGTGGTCACTCCCCCCACGGCATTTCCCAGGCCAAGGTTGAACAGGTTGATCCCCAGCTGCCGCGCACGGTTGCGATCCACGCTCGCGAACCGCACCTTGATCAGGATCTGAGGATCCGACTTCGGCACATCCACGTCCAGCAGGTTCACCACTTTCCCCGCCGACGACGCAATCTGTACTGCGCGCGTTGAGCTCACCAGGTCGCTCACCGTGCCCCGCAGAAAAATGTTGTTGTTGCTGTAGCTCACCCGGATCGTCTGGCCGGGCAGCTCCGCCCTCAGTTCGCGCCGTATGGCGTCAAGACTATCGCCCGTTACTGTCGCCTGAGCCCGCACCGTCACGTTGAAGAACTGGCGTCCGCCGTGAATGTCCCAAATGATCAGGCTCGTTTCGCCGGCTGCCTTGCCGTCGACCATAATCTCAGTGGGGCTGATCGCAGTGGCTTCCGCAATGTCGCCGACCCCAATCGCGACGCGCTGGATTGGTTGCGCGCAGTCGACCAGCACCGATTTGCCCACCGTTACCGAGAGCTCGTTGGTTGAGTCCGCATATGTGGCTTCTGCCGCTGGCGGCTGCGCCGCGGGTGCGGTCTGAGCAGGCGTGCTCTGAGCCCGTACCGCCTGCCCGGCAAACAATGCCAAGGCCAGCGCGCCGCAAGATACGATGGTGACTCCTGCATTCGATCTCAATGCTGCCCCTCGGGTGACGCAAACTTTTCGTCTGTGGTTTTGTTGCCGTTCATCACGACTATCGAATAGGGTTTCTCTGCGCGCTTGGCAGGCCCTCTCGGGGCTCGCGCATGTGTCGTCGGAGCCTGGCTGGCAAAAAGGTTGCTCATAGCCGTCGCTGGAATTTTTGTGACCTGCGTATCCAGCGGGTTGCGCAGCACCAATTGAATCTTCAACGAATTGGCCGCCAGGCTCAGCAGCTCGGCCTGATCGGGTGTTACCAGCAGGTTCACCACCTGCACCTGTTGCGGCTTGCCTTCGGCATCTCTCTGAATGTCTGTGCCGGCCGAAAGAACCTGGATGTTCTGCAGAATCGTCTCGGTCACCACGCCTTGCGAAGCGCCCTCGCCCGGAGGATTGCCCGAGGCCAGTACGTCCACTCGCATCCCTGGAGTTACGAAACCCGCGACACCCACAACTTCATCGACTCGCACCGCGCATGCCCGCATGCCCTGGGGAATCGTAGGCGCCAATCCGCCGCCCGAGCCAAGACCCGCCAACTGGCTGTCCAGAATCGGTTCTCCCTGGGAGATCTGCGTAATCACCCCACGGCCAACCGCGTCTTCCTGTTTCAGAATCGCGCCCTTGGGCGGCGTGCCCCCCAACGACATCGTAGTCAGGTCCGCCGTCGTCAGCACCGCGCCCAGCGGAATGTCCTTGGCCGCCGCGACCACCAGCGTCGTCGACACCGGCTTCGACGTTGATATCCTCGCGCTCACAAGCCGATAGACCACCCAGGTGCAGCCGCCCGCAATCACCGCTGCAACCAGGAGGATCGTCATCAGTCTTCGATTCATTCCTGCACCGATGGAGTCGGCTCTCGCCAGCTCCGCCCTTCTTTGCTCGCCTCACTCGCTGCGTCTGCCTGCTCCGCCGCGAGTGTCTTCTTGGTCGCCGCTTCCGGAATTCATGGGTCCCATCTGATCCATTCCCCGACCCTGCAGCTAAGAATGGCTTCCGAAATCGATTCCCGCTTTCGAAAACGCCTGCACTTTGCGCCCACTCCATTCATATTGATCGAGTTCGGCGCGCAGTGCGGTTTCAGTGTAGTCCCTGAAAGCCTCACAAATCGCATCAGAATCGTCGCTATCTATCGATGAGGTATCAAAAGTGCTATGGGGGAAAGCCTCTCGATGAGCGATTCTGAAAAGGGCAGCAATGTTCTCCCGCAATGGATCAGCCTGCCATCGCGCTGCACTCGCGTTCAGGTGACTGTTCCACGATAAGTTTACAGTGAATTCTACTCGGCAATTGGAGGTCGCGCTTGCATCTTCCGTGTTATAGCCTCCATGGAATTCATGTGCCAACTTGGGAAGTTCCCCGGATAAATTCCCTCGTGCGCACGTTCCAAAAGTCATCGCTTCTATGCAGAATCTCTGAGGGGGGATCCAACCGTTGATGAGCTCTTCTAACACGGTTAGTCTCTTCACCGAGCCGTCCGATCACGGCCCCCGGCCGACTTCGATTGCGGCTTCCTTTGTTCTCCACACCTTGGCAATCGCTGTGGCGTGGTTCAGCGTCGCCTACATGCCCCCGTTCGCCCGGGTGTCCACGGAGCACTATCGCGTACGGGAGCTTGATCTCGACATTCCCGACGATATGCGTACACCTCCCCACATCTCGGCTCCAGCCGCCAACGCCGGCGCACACGCGCCAGCTTCCCAAGGCAAGCCTTCAGCCAGCGAGCCTGCTCTCCGCGAGGTTGCGCAAGCCACGCCAGGCCCGCAGACGCTCATTCAGCCCGACGTTGAAAACCCTGTCAAGCTCCCCGATCAGATTCCCGTGCCTCAGGTTGTCATCTGGACGCCAAGCAAAGTCACGGTCAAGAAGGTCACTCCGCCACCGCCGCAGAAGCCTGCGTCGTCCGACGTCAAGCCCTCGGTCGAACGTCCCAATGAAGAGCTGACTTTGGCCGACGTCAACATCACTTCCAGCTTTCATCCCACGCCCAAGCCGATCGTCACCGCGAGCACCACTACCCCCGTCGCCGTGCATGTTCCGCAACAGGTGCTGTTGCCGCCGGTCACCTCCTCGCAAACCTCGGCGCGACCCACGCCGGCCTCAATTCTGTCTCTGTCCAACCTGCGCATGAAGGAGGGCATTGCCACTCTGCCGCCGGTGAATGAAAGTGTGGTGGTCAAGGGGCCGGGAACGCTGGAGGGCCAGGGGAAGGACGCTTCGTCACCCGCTAAGGACAACTCCTCTGCCAAACCAGGCCAGGGCGGATCAAGCCAGGGTCCAGCCGGCAATCCAAACAATCAAGCCTCCGGCGCCGGTCAAGGCCTGGCATTCAAGGTGTCCGGGCCAGGCTTAGCTGCTCCCGCCAACAAACCTCAGGGCCCCGAAACTGGAAACGGCAATGGCCCGGACAGCCTTGCCACCGATCAACTTTCAACGACCGCCGTTTCCGTCCCCAAAGATGGCCATTTCAGCTCCATCATCGTCGGAAACTCGCTTGACGATCAGTACCCCGAAATGGCCGGCGTTTGGAATGGAAGAATCGCCTATACCGTTTACCTACATGTCGGCTTGTCGCATAGCTGGGTGTTGCAATACTCTCTTCCCCGAACCGTCGATGCTCCCGGAGGCGGCGCAGCGAGCCACCTTGATGCGCCCTGGCCTTATGACATCGTGCGTCCCAATCTCGATCCCGGCTCCATCGATGCTGACGCGCTCATGGTTCATGGCTTCGTGAATCAATCCGGCCACTTCGAAACGCTCAGTATCGTCTTCCCGCAAGCCTTTCCTCAGGCCCAGTTCGTGATTGCGGCGCTCGAAAAGTGGCAGTTCCGCCCCGCCATGCAGAACGGACAGTCCGCCAAAGTTGAAGTGCTCTTGATTATCCCCGAGCAGTCTGAGTAATCCTGCCCGGGCCGCTCTGGCGTTTCAGGGAATTGTCTTCCCAGCCCGCTGTGCGCCAGGTCGCTGCATTTCACCGCCGATTCGCGGCTCCGCTTACGGCCGTGTTCCGAGTTGCTTGTATGTCGCGCCCGCGGCTAGTGGCGTCACCACCGGAGTCGCTGCTCCCACAAACTCCGTCAGCGGACCGACGTTGTCGTCACTCGCAACCCACACGTTGCCCGATCCGTCGGTAGCGATGCCGTACGGTGAGAACATCTCAACGTTTACGAACCCTTTGGCGCCGCTGATGGCGGTTCCACCCGAACTGAATTCACTCACGCTGTCGCTGTCGCCGCCATTATTCGCGGCCCACACGTTGCCTGCGCCGTCGATGGCGATCCCGTAAGGATTGTTCAGGCCTCCGCCGCTGTAGCCAGTTTTGCCAGTGATGGGCGTCCCGCTTGAGGTGAACTCGCTGAAGCTGCCAGGGCCGCCTCGGTTTGTCGCCCAGACGTTGCCCGATCCATCAATGGCCACGCCGTACGGGGAGTTTAGTCCGCCGCCACTGAAAAGAGTCACCGTAGGGGGCTGGCCGGGCAGGCTGCTTGGCTTTGCTTCGGCAAGGCCGCCGGTAGCGGCGATATAGTTTGCTGTCCACACGTCGCCCGCGGTGTCGGCGGCAATTCCGGCGGGACCGGCCAGGACGTCGCCGCCAAACCCGCTGCTGCCTGAGAGCGCCAACCCGCCCGATGCGTTGGATTCGAATTCGCTCAGGCTGTTCCCGCCAAAGTTCGCTGCCCATGCATTGCCCACGCTGTCGATGGCGATACCGTATGGAGCGTTCAGCCCCCCGCCCGTGAATCCGGGAGGACCGGAGATCTTCTGGCCCCCGGCATTGAATTCGCTGATGTCGGCGCCGTTATAGTTTGCGACCCATGCGCTCCCATAGGTGTCAATGGCCACGCTTGACGGATTATCCAGCCCGGCCGCGCTGAATGGTGAGCCTGTTTTCGGCACACCGTTGGAATTGAATTCGCTCAAACTGCTGGAAGTGTAGTTTGGCACCCATACATTGCCGGCGGCGTCGATGGCGACTCCGCCCGGGGCAACTCCTGTGCCGTCCAGCCCGCCCCCCGTGAACGTAATCGCGATGGTGAAGTCGTTGGGCACCATGGTCAGAGCCGGCTGGAACGCCCAGGTCGTCCCAATGATCCCAAACAGTGTCGAGACGTTCGACCCTGGGTTGTGTGCCATGTTGATCGCCGCGGTCGCCGTTTCCACCGGTTGCGAATTCCCGTTCTTGGCGTTGCTGAACAGCGTGCTGCACGGTGTGGACGACGGCCCCGCCGAGTTCACGCATGCCCCCAGAATGTCTGCCAGTGTGTTGATCTCGCTTTGCGGCACCACGCCGTTGCCGTTGGGTGTTGTGGTCAGCGCCACGCCCCGGCCCAGCGACTCAAGATTGGTCACCGTTGCGAATGCGTTCGGGACATCCGTCGCCGTCGCCAGCGAGCTACTCGAGCTCGCTACGTGCGTCGCGTCCGTCGCAAAACCGGCGATCGCATACGCCGTCGCAATCGTCGAGACCTCGTTGATCACAACATAGGGCGCGGACGAGAGCGAGCCGCAGGTCCCCAGAGCTGCCATCAGGCCAATGGCCGAATTCGCGCCTTGTCCCAATCCAGGATCGCCGCCCACCGCGTACAGGTAAACCTGCGATCCGGCACTGGGGCACGTGAAATCGCCGGTGATGCTGAAAGTGCCACCGGATTGCGTCGCGTAGTAGTAGTCGCCGTTGCCGTCAGCGCTGGTGCCTCCGGCGCTTTGGAGCAGTGAAATCGCCGTATCGCCATAATGGGTGGTGTTGGCCGCGTAGAGATAGACGTGCGCCCCTACAATCGGCTGTTGTCCGCCGTGCACCATGCCCTGCAGTGGCGCTCCCGGAACGGAGCCAGCCGCCGTCTGCGTCGGCGTTGTTCCCGGCACTCCAGAGCAGCCGGAAAGGATGAGAACACACGATACCAGTACAATCGTCCAGGAGATACGCACGGGGGGACTCCCTTCGTTCAGCCGAGTCGCGTCGTTACCCGGTTTTCTCAGACGTTGTTACCGGATTCTCTGGGTAAAGTCAAGCCCACATTCTATGTAGTGCCGTTGGGAATCAGCCGTGGCGAGCTCATGTTGTCTGTAATCGCGCGGAAGATAGCCGTCAGCTTCGTGAGATTTTGGTTCGTCGGCGCCGTCGCCTGGCAACCCGAGCCATCGTCGGAGTAGAAATTCACCGCGGATGACGCCATCGCTGCCAATGCCTGGCAGGGCTGGTCACCCGGACCCCAGTTTCTTCCAGTCAACCCCACCGTCGCACTATATGTCTTATCCGACAGGCACCCTCCCGACGTCGGAGACCCGTAACCGATCGTGTACACCGTCGTTCCCGCATTCGCCGCAGCCTGTGCCGCCAGCACCGCCTGCCCGCACATGCCCAGTGCCGATGGGTAAGCGTAGGACTCATAGCCCGAAGGGTTGCTGGTCTTCGTTCCGGTTCCATTCAGCGTGCCCTCTGACGCCAGAAGCTGGCTCTTTGTGTCGCACGCGCCGGCCGTGGTATTGGCGTTCGATGCGCACGCCGTTGCGTCGCCGTCGGTCAGGAGAATGATGGCGTTTTGCGACCCGGGATTTGTCGCCTGCTGTAACAGCAGCGCAGCCTGTGCGGCGTAGATCACCTGCGCGTAGTAGGTCCCCTCGCCGCCCGGCGCCTGAATCCCGGAGCAGTTGCTTTGTCCCGAGTCTCCCGCCGCGATCACGATGCCCGCGGCCTGGTTCAGGCTTGACGCCGCATCGGTTGTCTTGTAATTGTTCGCAAAACCGTCCACCTGGTAGGTGTCCGCCGATGGCAGCGTCGTATTGGAGGGTGGGTCGGGAAATGTGTACGACACGATCGTCGGGTTGCTCTGTGGACACTTGGAATCATCCGGCGCTGTCGAACCGGTTACCGCGGGGAATACGAAAAGGCTTACGCTATCGAACGGCGTGGCTCCGGTGTTCGTGCAGGTTTGGCCCAGCCCACAGGGATACAAGTCATTCAACAGCGCTTGTACGCCTAGCAGCGCGCAGGTGATTCGCGTTCCACTGCATTGGTCGCCGCCATCCGACGTGTTCATCGACGAGGTGGTGTCCACAATCACGGCAATGTTCCAGGGCAAGTTCTGCCCGCCCGCCATGGCCGCCTCCGCAGTGTACGACACATTCATCTTCTTCATGCCGACCAGCCCGCCAAACCACAAGGGAATCGTTGCGGTCTGTGTCACCGACATCGCGTTATAGCCACCGGAGCCGCCCGTAGAAGTCTGGCACGGCACATTCAGGCCGTTGCTCACCGTACTCAGGCAAAGGAACGCCGGTGTCGCGGTCACATTCTGCAGCATCGCGGTCGCGTTCATGCCGTTTGACTGTGCGCTGTACGTGGTCACGTTGGTTGATGCTTGTGTAGTATTCGGCATGGCTTCCGCGCCGGCCAGCGCCGCCGAGTTCGTCGACGCCACAAGCTGTTGGTACGCGTAATACACATGCCCCGTCTCAACCGAAGCTGCGGCTAAAGACATCACTGTAGCCGCCGTAATCATCACGGCCACCACCGTCTGGCCCTTTTGATTCCTCAGGAACCTGCGCAAAAACGAAACTCCAAACCGTTTCATTTGCAAATTCCTCCTTTCACGCAGCCTCGCCGCCGAATCCTTCGGCGCTCGGTTGCTCGTTGGGTTGAACTTGAAAACTGTGGGCCCATGGCTCGCATGGCTCACTGGCAGCGCCATCGGCGGCGCTAACACAAACTTGAGCATTGACGGATTTTTCCCGCCATGAATGCGCAAAGCCTGGCTCGGAGCGGAACTGGCGCACAGGTCTATTTGCGCGGGCAGCCGTGCCCGTGGGTAATCTGTTCTTTTGAATGAGGTGCAATCGCGGTGAGAGGGCCAGCGCGCAAGAACTTGAGAGACAATTCCGGGATCGCGCCGTCAACGCGAAGGGGTCACCGGATTTGTCCCTCTGCGATACCATCGTGCGGCCTCGCGGACACTCCTGCGACCTCTTGGGGAAGGGGTAACTGCTGCCATCATCTTGCCCCGTATGGTAACCGGCTATTGCACTTTCGTGCCATCGAACTGTTACATAGGTAATTAATTCCGCCATTCC
Organism: uncultured Occallatibacter sp.; assembly: GCA_964486495.1. GTDB lineage: Bacteria > Acidobacteriota > Terriglobia > Terriglobales > Acidobacteriaceae > Telmatobacter. The sequence goes on along the minus strand of CAZANC010000051.1, from coordinate 3,623 downwards.
AAAGGCAGCAAAAAGGGCACGGGGAGCTTTCCCCCGTACCCTTTTTGCTTGTTGCTGGAGCTTGTCCTATGTCGTTCCGGCTGGAATCAGCCGCGGCGAGCTCATATTGTCCACAATCGCGCGGAAGATAGCCGTCAGCTTCGTCAGGTTCTGGTTGCTCGGTGCAGTCGCCTCGCAACCCTGGCCATCGTCGGAGTAAAAATTCACCGCCGACGACGCCATCGCCGCGATCGCCTGGCAGGGCTGGTCCCCTGGACCCCAGCCTCCCCCGTTGGTCGTCACGCTCGCGCTGTAAGTCTTATCGGACAGGCACCCTCCTGACGTCTCGGCGCCGTACCCGATCGTGTACACAGTCGTCCCGGCATTCGCCGCGGCCTGTGCCGCCAGCACCGCCTGCCCGCACATGCCCAGCGCCGAGGGATAGGTTGGGGACTCATAGCCCGAAGGGTTGCTCGTCTTCGTGCCGGTTCCATTCAGCGTGCCCTCTGAGGCTAAAAGCTGGCTCTTTGTGTCGCACGCGCCTGCCGCAGTGTTCGCGTTCGATGCGCACGCCGTGGCATCGCCGTCAGTCAGGAGAATGATGGCATTCTGCGACCCGGGATTAGCCGCCTGCTGCTTTTGCAGAGCCGCCTGTGCAGCATAGATCACCTGCGCGTAATAGGTCCCCTCGCCGCCCGGCGCCTGAATCCCGGAGCAGTTGCTTTGTCCCGAGTCTCCCGCCGCGATCACGATGCCCGCGGCCTGGTTCAGGCTTGACGCCGCATCGGTTGTCTTGTAATTGTTCGCAAAACCGTCCACCTGGTAGGTGTCCGCCGATGGCAGCGTCGTATTGGAGGGTGGGTCGGGAAATGTGTACGACACGATCGTCGGGTCGCTCTGCGGACAGGTGGAATCCTTATACGCCGAAGAACCGGTTACCGCGGGGAACACGAACAGGCTTACGCTATCCACATAATTCGTGCTGGTAGTGCAGTTTTGCCCCAGCCCGCAGGGATACAGGTCACCCAGCAGCGCTTGTATGCCCAGCAGCGAGCAGGTGATTTGCGTTCCATTGCATTGGTCGCCATTATCCGCGTCGTTCATCGACGAGGTGGTGTCCTGAACGATGGCGATGTTCCAGGGACTGTTTTGCCCGCCCGCCATGGCCGCCTCCGCCGTGTACGACAGGTTCATCTGCTTCATTCCGACCAACCCGCCAAACCAAAGTTGAACCGTCGCGGTCTGTGTCACCGACAATGCGTTGTATCCGCCGGTGCCGCCTGTGGCAGTCTGGCACGGTACGTTCAGCGAGTTTGATACGGTGCCCAGGCAAAGGAATGCCGGTGTCGCGGTCGCATTCTTCAGCATCGCGGTCTGGTTCATGCCGTTTGACTGCGCGCTGTAGGTGGTCACGTTGGTTTTCGCCTGGGTCGTGTTCGGCATGGCTTCCGCGCCGGCCAGCGCCGCCGAGTTCGTCGACGCCACAAGCTGCTCGTATGCGTAATACACGTGGCCCGTCTCAACCGAAGCCGCGGCTAAAGACATCACTGTGGCCGCCGTGATCATCACGGCCACCACCGCCTGGCCCCGCTGATTCTTCAGGAACCGGCGCCTTAGCGAATTTCCGAACCGTTTCATTCCCATGGATCAAATCCCTCCTCTCGCGCAGTCACCGCATTGAGCAATAGCGCCAACCGATCCAACTCGCTGGCTTGCGGTACTGGGAGCCATCACTTCACAACCCGGACCTTGACCGCCACGGATGAGTCCATCTCCTCATTCCCCCGTCTCGTCGTAGAGGAAAATGAACTTCCGCTGGTTTTTGCTCAAGTTCGTAGTCGCGTTGCTGGGGAAGTAGAGCGCTTTGCTCACAAAGTGATTTCCGATTTAGTCCTGGGTTGTGTCGCCGACCATTCTTGAGGACTCGACGGCGGCCTTCCCAGGCACTGGGGATCACATTTCATGATCTTGTATTAGCAGTAATCGGAATATTGCACTTTCGTGCTATTCAGTGGTGACCAGGGTACTCAAAGAACCGGCTGCTGCAAGTTGAACAAATGATTGGGTAAATCGGGCGTCATCTACCCGGTCCAAGTTCGGCCACCCGCTTGATTCGTTCTCTCCGGCCCCATTCGCAAGAAAGGGCACAGGCTTTGCGCCTGTACCCTGCAAAAGCTTCATCTCTTCCCTTAGCTTGGGAAGATGCTTTACGTCGTCCCGTTGGGGATGATTCTCGGTTTGCCCAGGCCAGTCAGGATCGCCTGGAAAATATCCGCCAGGCTCGTGAAGTCCGCGTTTGCGGGGGTGAGTGCCGGGCACCCGCCCGAATTGTCTGAATAGAAGGTGTTTACGTTAGAAGCCATTGCGGCAATCGCGTTGCAGGGCGTCCTGGGATAGGGACCGCTCGGCCACGCCTCTGCGCCATCTGTGGAACCCGCGGTTGTGGTGTACGTTTCGTCCGATGTGCACCCCGAAGTCTCCGACCCGAAACCAATCGTATAGACCTGTGTCCCCGCCGCTGTAGCCAGTTGCGCTGCTTGAACAGCCTGCCCGCACTCGCCCAGGGCCGACGGGTAGTTAGGGGACTGATAGCCCGACGGATTTGTGGTCTTCGTACCGGTTCCATTCAGGCAGCTGCCGCCCGTGCTGCCACAATTCGGGTTATTCTCCGCAACAATATTGCTCGCCGAGTTGCAACCGCCAGCCGCGGTGTTCGCGCCGGAAGCGCAAGCGGTCGCGTCGCCGTCACTCAGTATGATCATCACGTTTTGTGAGCCGTTATTCGCGGTCTCCTGCTGCTGCAAAAGGGCCGCCTGTGCGGTGTAAATAACTTGTGCATAGTAGGTTCCCTGCCCGCCCGGCGCCGAAAGGCCTGTGCAACCGGAACCGCCGTAGCCGACTGCCTCGGCCAGAGCCGACGCAACTGCGAGGTTCGACGTATCGTTCGTTTTATAGGTATCGCTAAAAGGAATGATCTCGTACGCGCCCGCATCTGTTCCGGTCGACTTCATGGCGAGATTCTGGTTTGTCCCCGGTGTCACATTGACGAAGTTGTACGGCACGCTGGTAGCTCCGAGGCCGCAGTATTGAGACTTATACTCGTTAGCGCTAAAGGCCGTGCTGGGCGCGGGGAATACGAATAAGGCCACGTCGTCCACGTAAGGAGTGCCTGTACTGCAGGTTGTGTTCTGCGCGCAGGGATCCATATTTTGCAGCATGACTTCCAGACCCTGAACCGCGCAGGAAATCTGCGACGTGGTGCAATCTTTATCGCCCGGTATGGTGGTTTGCATGGAGGCTGTAGTGTCCATGATGACGGCCAGGTTGTACGGAAGGTCCGATCCGCCCTTCATCGCCGCGCTCGCGGTAGCCGACAAGTTCATCGACGTCATGCCGATCAGCCCTCCAAACCACAGATTCACCTTCGCCGTCTGCGTTACCGTGATCGCGTTGTAACCTGTGCTGCCGCCCGGGGGAGTCTGGCACACCACATAGAATGGCGCCATCGACATGGTGCTCGAACAATAGAGAGTCTGCGTTGCAATCGTGTCATTCGTCAGGAAGTTGCTAGCGTTCAATTGCCCTGATTCGGAACTGTATTGCTTCACTGCCCCCGTCACTTCCGCTGTGTAAGCCCCACTCGA
>CAZANC010000050.1:0-16908 GCA_964486495.1 uncultured Occallatibacter sp. | reverse complement strand
CAGCATCGATTCCTCTTTTCGGTGGCACTTGAAACGAAATGCCGCCCCCTTGGACAGAAGCGAACTGTTGGTTTCAATGTTGGCAGGTTGCGTTCCCTTGAACTCAGGAGCGCTTCGAGCGCGATACGTCAGCAGATTGGCGAATGCTAATGTTTTGGCCTCAAGAATAGCCTTAACCCGGGCTGTGTTCAGTCGATAAATCCTCCAGGCGCAAACGCAAGGCGGCTGGAGGGAATCATGAACGCAGTAAACGGTACGATGTTGTGCCTGGCGGTAGCTATGGGAGCTTTGGCGTGTTCCGCGCAGGACGCCACGATTCCGATCAGGCAGATAGAACGGGATGCGCAATTGTCCTGGGAACCGGCGACGCCGGGCAGCGAGGCCGCAGTCAGCCACTCCAATGGAATCCCTTCCGGGTCGTCGTCATCTGCGGCGGGCTTTGTGCTCGCGCCTCCCGCGTACAAGGCTCCCCGAACCCTGAGCCGTGGATTCTTCCTGATGAATGGACTGCACCTGGGCATGGCCGCCTTCGACGTGGCGATGTCCCAGCGCTGCATCGCGGATCACCAATGCAGAGAGGGGAATCCTCTGATGCCTTCGTCGCTCGCGGGACAGTTAAGCGTAAACTTCGCGTATGTTGGATGGGGGACATTCGTCAGCTATCGGCTCAAGAGGCACGGAAGCAAGTTATGGTGGCTCTCGCCGACCGCCGGAGTTGTATCTCACACCGTCGGTGTCGCATCCGGGTTCGCGCACTGAGAGCCGTTCAAGCGGATTCCCATCGCTGAACCCGAGAAGCGTGCCCACGGGCGGTACAATTTTGGAGAATCGGTGCCAAAAAACCAGATTCCAACTAGAAATCTGGCTGAACTATCGAGCGCAGTATTGGCAGGATGAGAGCTCTTGCTTTGGCATTGAACACGCTGGCGGGGCACATTGATCGACATTCACCACCACCTGATTTACGGAGTGGACGACGGTTCTCCCGAGTTGGACACCTCGCTGGCGATGGCTCGGGAGGCCGCCGGAGAGGGCGTGACGCGCATCGTCTGTACACCGCACGCCAGCGATGAATACCCTTATCGAGCCGCGCTGATTGAAGCCCGGCTGGCTGAGTTGCGCGAGCGGCTGCGTGGCGTCATCGAACTGAGCCTGGGTTGCGACTTCCGCCTGACCGCGGACAACATCGCCGAAGCCTCCGCCAAGCCGCTCTGCTACTCGATCGACGGCAAGGGATATCTGCTAATTGAATTTCCGAACATGTTCATTGATTCGCTGTTCGACAATGCCATGCACCGGCTGCGTTCGGCGGGTTACACCCTGGTCGTCACCCATCCGGAGCGCAACCTGGCGGTTCAGCGCAAGCCGGAGTTACTGGCGGAATGGATGCGCGCCGGATGCCTGGTGCAGATTACGTCGAGCGCCCTGTATGGGCGGTTTGGCAAGGCGGCCGAGGCCTTCTCAAACGAGCTGCTGGAACGGAACTGGATCCACTTTCTGGCCACCGATGCGCATCATCCTGTCTGGCGGCCGCCGCATCTGAAGAAAGGCTTCGAGTACGTTGCCAAGAAGGCCGGCGAAGAGACTGCGCACCGCCTCTGTGTCACTAACCCCCAGGCTGCGGTCGCGGGCACGCAGTTGCCGCCGCAGCCCGAGCCGCTGGGACTTTGGGAGCACAAGCCACTGAAGTTCGACTCCAGGCATTACGCGTCCGCTCCCAAGCCCGCGCCCAGCAACGCCGATACAGAGAAGTCAGGTAAAGACGCATCTGGCGCAGGAGCCAAGAGGTTCTGGGAACGGCTGTTTACGCGGTAAACTTCGAATGAACTCCAGAAAGGGCTCGGCCAACCATCAACAGCCAGGCCTTGCGGCTACGGCGCAAGAGCCAGGAAGCGCCCCGACGGCAAGTTCGATGTGACAGTGGAAGTGGAAACCCACAAGTACAAAGCCGATGCGAAGGGCGTCGAGACAGAAGTGCCCGTCGACGATTGGATTTAAGTCGGCGCAAGTCTTTCTCCTGTTCCCCTTCCTTCAGCCGGCTGGCCAGTTCCGTTTTCAGACCGCGGTACTCCTCGCACCGGCGGTAATTCGCCTGTTCGGCGATCACGGCTTTACTGCTAGAACTCGGTGTAGGTGTAGTCGTTGGACACGTAGGTCGTGCCGTTAAAGATTGTCCAGAGCCGCACATAGATTTTGGTTCCATTGGTGGGCAGAGTTACTGTCGTACTGGTACCGGACAGGGGACTGATGTTGACCAGATTCGATGATCCTACGCCTGTGGTGCCAATATTGAGGCCGTAGCCCGTCGTTCCAGCAGGACCTGCGTTCCAGGTGAAGGTGGTCGATGCCGAGGTCAACGTGCTGCCGGGAGTTGGGCTGGAGATTGCGGATGCGAGTTGCGTGAACTCGGTGTAGGTGTAGTCGTTGTAGACGTAGGTCGTGCCGTTAAAGATTGTCCAGAGCCGCACATAGATCGGGGTTCCATTGGTGGGCAGAGTTACTGTCGCACTGGTACCGGACAGGGGACTGCTGTTGACCAGATTCGCGGATCCTACGCCTGTAGTGCCAATATTGAGGCCGTACGTCGTTCCAGCAGGGCCTGCGTTCCAGGTGAAGGTGGTTGAAGCCGAAGTCAACGTGCTGCCCGCAGTGGGGCTGGAGATTGCGGATGCGAGTCGCGTGAACTCGGTGTAGGTGTAGTCGTTGGACACGTAGGTCGTGCCGTTAAAGATTGTCCAGAGCCGCACATAGATCTTGGCTCCATTGGTGGGCAGAGTTACCGTCGTACTGGTACCGGACAGGGGACTGATGTTGACCAGATTCGAGGAGCCTACGGCTGTGGTGCCAATATTGAGGCCGTACGTCGTTCCAGCAGGACCGGCGTTCCAGGTGAAGGTGGTTGAAGCCGAGGTCAACGTGCTGCCCGCAGTGGGGCTGGAGATTGCGGATGCGAGTCGCGTGAACTCGGTGTAGGTGTAGTCGTTGGACACGTAGGTCGAACCGCTGAAGATTGTCCAGAGCCGCACGTAGATTTTGGTTCCATTGGTGGGCAGAGTTACTGTCGTACTGGTACCGGACAGGGGACTGATGTTGACCAGATCCGCGGAGCCTACGCCTGTGGTGCCAATATTGAGGCCGTACGTCGTTCCAGCAGGACCTGCGTTCCAGGTGAAGGTGGTTGAAGCCGAGGTCAACGTGCTGCCCGAAGTGGGGCTGGAGATCGCGGATGCAAGTCGCGTGAACTCGGTGTAGGTGTAATCGTTGGAGAGGTAGGACGTGCCGTTGACGATTGTCCAGAGCCGCACGTAGATTTTGGTTCCATTGGTGGGCAGAGTCACTGTCGTACTGGTACCGGACAGGGGACCGATGTTGACCAGATTCGCGGAGCCTACGCCTGTGGTGCCAATATTGAGGCCATAACCCGTCGTTCCAGCAGGGCCTGCGTTCCAGGTGAAGGTGGTCGAAGCCGAGGTCAACGTGCTGCCCGCAGTGGGGCTGGAGATGGTTGAGCCGCTTGCGGCCGTGCCGCTGAGTGGGATTTGCTGAGTTGCGGAAGTAGCGTAGAGGGTATTGTCAGTCAGTGAGAGATTGTCAGTCAGAGTACCAGTGGCTTTAGGAGTGAAATCAACAGCAAGTATGCAGTATGCGCCCTCAGCGAGGGTGAAGGGGGTCGAGGAACCTGAGGTGGTCTGGGTGCAAGTGGAGGAGCCGTCCAAAGTGAAATTCGACGTTGACAGGCTGGGATTGTCGCCTGTCGTGGGCAGGTTGAAGGTAAGGGTCGCGTTGCCGTCATTCGCGACAATTGCAATTAGAGGATCATCGTTGGTGTCGGTTGTGCCCTCCCCCGTGACCGTCGGGAAAGCGAGCGCGGGCGGCGTGGCTAGCGCCATCTCCGTCACCTGACTACTCATATTACCGTCGAAACTTGCATCGGCCACGAAAACGTCGCCGCTGGCGTCCAGGGCAACGCCAAAGGGTGCGGCGAATCCCGAACCCTGAGCCTCTACGGTCGAACTGGACGAGACCTGGCCGCCGACTGCAAAAATTTCTTTCACCGCGTTATTGTTCCAATCCGCGACGAAGACGTCGCCCGCTGCATCTACGGCCACGCTGAAGGGCTCGCTGAATCCGTTGCCTACAGGTTTGACAGTCGAGCCGGCGGAAACCTGGCCGTTGACTGCAACGATTTCTTCCACCGCGGTACTGCTGGAATCCGCGACGAAGACGTCGCCAGCTGCGTCAACGGCCACGCCCGTGGGCTCGGTGAATCCGCTGCCTACAGGAATGACGGTCGAGGCGGAGGAGACCTGGCCGTTGACGGCGACAATTTCCTTCACTGCGGTGTTGCCGAAATCCGCGACGAAGACGTCGCCGAGGCTGTCTACAGCGACGCCAGTGGGGACGCTGAAGCCGCTGCCCACCGTGTTCACGGTCGAGCTCGGAGAGACCTGGCCGCCGACGGCGACAATCTCTCTCACTGCGCTATTTTCTGTATCTGCGACGAAGACGTCGCCGCTCCCGTCCACCGCAACACCATAGGGTTGGTTGAATACGTTGCTCACCGTGTTCACGGTTGAACCGGAAGAGACTTTGCCGCCGACCGCGACAACCTCATCTACTGCGTCATTGCCGGTATCTGCGACGAAGACGTCGCCGCTCCCGTCCACCGCGAGACCGTAGGGGTCGTTGAAATTGCTGCCGACAGCACTGGTCGTCGAGTCGGAGTTGGTAGGGAAGACGACTTGCGGTCCGGAGCCTGTTCCATAGATCAGCGCCGTCGCGATCGGATTGCCGGACGAGCCATTGAGTTGCACCGCGCCCATACGAAGGCCTGGCGCCGACGGGGCAAACTGGGCTGTAACTGCGCAGGCACTGCCTGCAACATAACTTGTCGCAGCGCAGGTACTGCCGGCTGCGACAGCAATGTCCCCCCCTGACTTTCCCTGGGTCAACACTTGATAAGGCGTCGAGCCGAGGGTTGTCGGGGCGCCGAAACTGAAGTACGCCGTAACGGTCGCACTTTTGCTGCCAACGCTGACAGCTCCAAAATTGAATGGATTCGGGCGCGCCTCCCAGACTTCACCATTGCCATAGTCTCCGATGAAGACATCGTCTGAGGCGTCTACCGCAACGCCATGCGGCTCGTTGAGGCCAAACGCAAAATAAACGAGGCAGGAGGTAGAGGCGCAGCCGAAGGAGCTTACCGGCACTTCCGCCGCGTAATTGGCCGCAGTATCGACGAAGAATATGTTGCCCGAACTATCCGCGGCGACAGCCTGCGGATGAATCAAATTGGTGGCCACTGGGACCAGGCAACTGGCGACGTATCCGTTGAGATTGGTGCAGCTTTTCGGGAGTTCGACGATTTCCTGGTCCCCACTGTCCGCGATGAAGACATTGTTCGATTTGTCAAGCGCCACCCCGAACACGCCGCCCAGCCAGGTGTTTGGGACAACCGTAATTTGCGTGCCCCAGCTCGTGCCGTTCCAGGGGACCTCGACAATGGTGTTGTTTTCGAAATCTGCGACCCATACATCTCCGGCTGAATCGACTGAGATACCGCTCGGCGCGCCCCATCCGGCACCCAAAGCGATCTCGCTGGTTTGTCCGGCCGGAAGCTCGTATACCATTCCGCGCGAGAAATCCGCGATGAAGAGATCACCGGCTGCGTCCAGGGCCACATCGATCGGCGCGCCGAGGTCGAGGTATGGCACGACGGTCTCGCAGGAGGTACTCGCGCACCCCGCCGGTAGCTCGACCACCCGGGCGTTAGTGTAGTCCGACATAAAGAGGTTGCCGGAATGATCAAACGCCAATCCCGTTGGGCCAATCGGGTTGTCGCCTGCAAGGAACGGCAGCGGGGTTTGAAAAGTAACGGTGGGCCCACCCTGCGCCTGCAAAGGCAAGGAGACAGTGGTGAACAGAATCGACGCGCCAAGCGCCACTACAGTTTGCATGGCGCGGCGGGGTGTAACGCCGCCGAAGCCAGTAAACCGCGACAAGAAAGCCAGCCGAGTTAACGCAAAGCGTTTCGTGAACATTGAATGATCTCCTTGAGTGGTGCTTGAGCAAACAGCAGATGACGGTTTCCGCGGATATCAGGCGATGAATCCGCAATTCGAGAGCTTGGCGACCCGCCGAGATGGGGTTCCCGCAGCCGATGGGGTCGGGGGCTTGACCGGGCTGTGTGATTGCAATAAAAGGTGACTCAGTAAAATAGTCAGATAATAGATGATTCTATTTATCGCAGGAGAACATCGCAACGTTACGAGGGTCACTTAGAATAGTAACTGCCCTCTAATCAGACAGCGAGAAATTCAGTTAGTTCGATCTTTGGACGAACTTCCGTTCGTAGTGTTGTGAATTTAGCCGGAATTTCCGTTTTGCCTTTCGGCAGGCAACCAATATACACCCATTCGCCTGCGCTCGCGCTCTTTTTGCATTGGTTCCAAGGCCAAAGCCCCGGTCGTGCGCCGCACGGCCTTTTCCAGAACCAAAAGGCCATGATTTGCCCTATTTCGAAGCGATTTCTCAGACACCCCTCCCTCAACTCCCCTCCGTCGTCCAGATTGGTTTCGCCTGGCTGCCGCGCCTACCCGGCCGACAGCGGCAAACCCTCCATCCGCCGCAGCATGCTTCCGAACAAGCGACGCGTGAGATGGCTCTCCGCCAGCAATAGCCAGTAGTAACGGGCATGCTTTACCAGCCGCCCGCCGGTTTTCACCAGCCGCTGCTGCAAACTGGTTAATGACCACGTTCCGATTCCCTTCGGCAGCACCAGCCGCCGCCACAGGTTGCCCAGGTTGTATGCGATCACGCCCAGCCACAGCCGAACTTCGTTGGACCGGAATCGATGGCAGCTCAACCGCGTCATCTTCGATCTGCGTGGTGAATTGCTTTACCCCAATTATGCAGCAGAAAGAACTGAACGGGCCCGTTTTGGGCGGTTTAACGAGTTGCGAGCAAACTCGACCGGCGGGTGGCCCCGATCTCGAGAAGGGTTTATCAAGTCGGGGGTGGCCTTGGTCCCTCGCCTTTTGGGGACCCGGGAGCGGGTCGAGCGGCCGGTAGCGCATCCACTCGGGCAGTTGCCAGCCTCTCTCGCGGGCTGTTGACCTGCGAGGATAAAGGTGCAAAGGCTTACAGAATCCAGTAGACAGCGTAGTCAGCCAGCGATCAGCGCAAGATTCGCTTCTCTATCCTGCCTCTCCAGCAGGTCCACCGCTTGCTGCAAACAGTTCCCTTAATGCACGCCCTCAGGTAGACGATACGTCAGAGAGAGGGCCTTGCTATCGACCTGCGGCTGAGGCTCGACGTGCATGAGCTGGAGCTCGGCCATGGAATCGGTGATCCGTAGGTTAGAGATTCATTCCCTGAAAGCACAGGTGGTGTTGTGCCATCGGTGTTGTTCGTCTCTGCATTGTCAGGAAGAGCAGACCTCGTGGCTCAACGCCAATTGCGCTTTCAGGTGTTGAACTTTCAGTTTGCGGATCATGGATTCAATGGGCATTATTCCACCTCTCTCTTTAAAAGCTCCAGCGCAAACCGCGGGACATTGTATTCCTTCATTTCCTGCGTCCGCTGGTGAGCCAGAATCTGTCTTGCCGCGGCTGTTTGAGCGAATTCGGATTCCAGTTCCAGAGATGAGCTTACGAACCTGCGGAAGCCCAGCCTCGTTTCAAGATTTTCGATACGCAAAGCCTGAATATTCGAATCCATTAGTTAGTTGCTATCAAAGCAAAATAGTGCGCGCCGAACCCGGAAGTCTTCCCCGGTTAAACCCTGCTGCCTTGGCGACGGTAAGGTGGCGCGCGTGATTGAACTGTAGCTGTAATTTTCTCCTGGAGATGTGATCTGGGTCACCGGGGGTGCGGGGTTATTGCACCTTCGACGAATGATCGAAGCACAACTGCCTTGACAATTCGCAAAGCAAGGGCAGTCCAGTCGCATTGCTACCAGGAACAATTGCTCATAACCCAATCGTGCTATTGCCCCTGCCGAGAGAGAGAACTAGAGTACTTGCGAATTACTCCACAGTAAGTTATGCGAGTGCTTTTGAGTGCACTTCGTGAACATTGACTAGTGGTGGAACTGGCTGGACCTGGCGCAAGGTGATTTTAAAGCCTTCTCCTGCTGAAGGAGGAACATGTTTATCATCTTGTTTGAAACTGGTTTCATTATATTTGGGGCAACCTATCTTATTTGTTCGGGAGTTGTCGTCCGTCGCCGGCGGCAACGTGCATGGGAAACGCTGGAAGCCAACTTGCAACCAAATCAGGGCGATGCTGATTTGAGTCGTTACCTCAATTGGGATAAAGATCTCCTGGTCTCTCCGGAAGAGAAGTGGCAGGGCGTTAATGGCGCGCAAGGCCTGCGGGCAATGTTTGAGAATGCGGGTGCGATGCTCGAAATGGCAAACTATGCAGCCATCAACAGCACAGAGACCGATTCCGAACTGATTACGGCGCTCCGCCGTGACGCAATTCAAGTTCGCGTCCTGGTAGTACTCGCCCTCTCGAAATCCGCTTGCGGCCAGGTGAATGAGAGCACCTGCGGAATTGTTTCCCGCGCGACAGAGTACTATATCGATATGGCGAAACGGACGGCCGAACTGGCGCAATTAAATGGCAGAGTGCTGGCTCCTGGATTCGCAGCGTCGATGTAATCAATTCCTCACTCGTGCGCAATCATTCCGAACGTTGGCGCGATGCGCTGGGCCACTTCAATAACCGGAAGTGGCCCTTCGTTTCTCGGCCCAATCCTGCGGCTTCAATCTGTTCGGCCTGAAGTATTGACACGTCCGATCATTAGGATTCGAACATCTCCATATCGACGGAAACATTAAGGGCATGCACTCCGCCTCCTAGAATTAAGCCGTGCAGAGGGCTGACGTCGCCGTAGTCTCGTCCCCAAGCTAGCGTCACGTGGCCGTTTGAGGGAACAAGGTTGTTGGTGGGATCGAGGTCAAGCCAGCCGGTCCCTGGACAATAAGCGGACACCCACGCATGCGAAGCATCCGCGCCCACAAGCCTCGGTTGTCCGGGAGGTGGATAGGTTCGGAGGTATCCGCTGACATAGCGTGCCGACAGATTCAGGGAACGCAGGCAGGCAATTTGGAAGTGCGCAAAATCCTGGCATACCCCCCTCCGTTTCCGAAAAACCTGTTCCGTGGGTGTCCGGACAGTGGTCACTCCCGAGTCAAAGCGAAAGTCTTTGTGGATCCGCTCCGTTAGATCCAGAAGGCCCTCCCACAGTGGCCGCCGGGGAGTAAACGATTGGAGCGCATATGCTGCAAACTCCGGCCGCAGCGGAATGCGCGGCGACTCAAATCTGAATTGGTAAGCTTCAAGTCCCTCCGGGCTATGATCCTCGGGCAGCATTCGAACCGCTTCTTCCCAGGGGATCTCCTCGGGCGGCAACGCTGTTACCGCGTTGTCCATCATCACTTCACTTCGCGCTTCGACCACCAATTCCGTGTGCGGTTCCTGGATCGTGAAGAAGCAGAGAATGTTTCCAAAATAGTCCGTTCTCTCGGTTATCGTTGCCGGGGTTGGCTGGATGTGCAGTTCGCACCGTTCCAACCGGTGGCGCAGAAGAGAACGCGGCTTGAGGCAGGCCACGTGATTCCCGACCGAGACCGGATACTTGTACTTGTAAGTAGTTCGATGAACAATTTTGTAAATCATAGGCCCATCGTGACCGGCAACGTGCGAGCGTGGCTAAAGTATCTGCTCGATAAATTATTTGACCAAGAGCGCAGCAGCTGTTCCAGCCCTCTGAGGGATCGCTCAAGCTGAGAAAGACCATCTGCGGTATCTGCCGCCCTTGTGGCGCCTGGCAAGGGGTACCTTAGCTTGCGCAGATCAAGACCGCGTAACATGGCCAAAGCTTCCCGCATCGCATGCAATTCACTTGGCAAATGCCGAGGTAGCCTTTGATAGAGATCCGCGAGGTGGGCTAGTTGAAAGTCCAACGACCGGGGATTGGTTTCATCGGCCATTAGAACATCCAAAACCGCCAAGGGTTGCAGAGTGGTGTAGTACCGGCTCCTGTAAGCCATGGAGCTATCGCCGACTTCAAGGAAGCACTCCAAGAGCGGCCAGTCCTGCTCGGCGAGCGGCTTGGTGATCTCGCGCAATTGCCTTGTCAGATGGATTGCGCGCTCGAGACGCCGCCCGACGCTCAGGAACAGCCACCCCACTCCGCGGTTAATGTTTTCGCTCTCCATCCCGGAAAATGCGGAGAGCAGCTCGAGCCAAAGGGTCAGCATCGCCGGATACTCGAGAAACTGTGTGTTCCGGCCAACCTCGACTGTGTCCCGCAACTGGCCGATGAGAAACGTCATATCGACCGATAACCGCTCTCGAACCGAGCCACCGACACGAGATACCTCTGCAAATGTAGCGGCCAGGCCTCCAGTACGCTTAGGATCGGTAGCAATCGAGATCAATTCCTGTTCAACTTCCAGTGAAGTGGGCCGCTTGCTTTTTGTCTTCGGCAACTTGCTTTGCCGCGATTCCAGGCAACTGTGCAATCTGATCAGGCAGCCTAGTTCCGCCTCGTTTGCCCGCCGCACACGGGAGGCCATACAGCGCACGATGCGAGCGGTATTCTCCGCCCGCTCGACATATCGACCCAACCAAAAAACATTGTCGGCTACGCTGCTCGGCACACCTGGCAACTCGCGGCGCAACACAACCGGCTTATTGCGAGGATGCAGCAAACTGAATGTATCGACGGGGCTGTCCCAAAGCACCCAAGCGTCCTTGCTGTGTCCGCCGCGTTGCATCGAGACGACCGACCCTTCGGATTCAGCAACCCGCACCAATCCCCCCGGAATTGCCATCCATCCATTTCCTGTGTTGAGCACGTAAGCACGCAGCACGACGCTGCGCGAATGAAGGTGTCCATTGTCCCAAACGGGTGCGTTAGACAAAACTACTTGCTCCTGTGCCACATATTCATGAGGATGGGTCCGCAGTTTCTCAGCAAACTTCCCCTTTTCGGCTTGATCGAGTTCGGCGCCGAATACCGGCTCTGCACCGCGCGACGGAAACGCCGGCTTCACCACCACGAAATCAAGATGATTCAGCACCCAATCCAGCGCGTATGGTTGTCCACACCACCAGGTCGCGACGGACGGAAGCTTAAGCTTCTCGCCAAACAGATGCTTGGAAAGGCCGGGAAGAAAAGGCATAATCGCGGATGTCTCAATCAAGCCGCTTCCCAGTGCGTTGGCCACGGCAACGTTTCCAGCTACGATGGCGTCGACCAGACCGGGCACACCGAGAAGCGAATCGCTTCGCAATTCGAGAGGATCGCAAAAGCTATCATCGACGCGGCGCAAGATTACATCGACTCGCTCCAGCCCATCAACTGTCTTGAGATAGACGGACCGGTCACGCACTGTGAGATCCGCTCCCGCGACCAGAGTAAATCCAAGATATCGGGCTATATACGAGTGTTCGAAGTAGGTCTCGTTGTGCGGGCCGGGGGTGAGGAGGACAATTCGCGGATTGTTGCGTTGCGAGAGTGTGGCCAGTGCGTCGCGCTGCGCACGAAAGAAAGGAGCGAGGCGCTGGACATTCGACTTGCGGAAGATATCGGGCAGGACATCGGAAACAATCGTGCGATTCTCCAATGCATAACCGCTGCCAGAAGGAGCTTGAGTGCGATCGGACAGCACCCACCATTGGCCGTCGGGCGAACGAGCAAGATCGACGGCCAGCATATGAAGATAACTATGCGCGGGAACCCGCACACCCACCAGCGGTCGAAGAAATGCAGGGTTGGCGAAAAGAAGCTCGGCAGGAAAGCATCCATTCGCGAGAAGTTCCTGCGGGCCGTAAAGATCTTCCAGAACCCGGCTGAGCAACTGGGCGCGCTGAACGATGCCGGCTTCGAGTAATCTCCATTCTTCGGCCGGAATCAGGAATGGAACGATGTCGATTTTCCAGGGCCTGCTTGCACCGAGCGGATCGCTGTAGATGTTGTAAGTGATGCCGTTCTCGCGAATGCGGCGTTCAGCCCGCTCCCAGCGTCGTCCCAACTCCGCAGGGCCGATCGCCCGGAAGGACTTCATAATGCGCGCCCAGTGAGGCCGCGGAGTCAATCCATCGGCCGATAACTCGTCATAGGCGAGCCCGTCGCGTAGCGGAGTTTGGTAAAGATCCACTGTCATGACACGATCCCCGGTGTGTCGATCTGGGTCTTTTGTCCGCACGGCGGTAGCCGCAGATCCAGAGTCATCGGAAAGAGCGGGTTGATCTCTTCCTCAGGCGCCGCCATCGGGCTGAGCGCAGCGGTGGCCACCTGGAAGCGCTCCATGCGCCGGCCTTCGGCTTCCGCGGCGTTGACAGGACGAGCTCGGTAAGAACCGCCGTCAGGTGGTCCAACATAGTAAGTACATTGGCCAATCGAATAGCCCTTCAAGCAGTCGATAAGGTGGAACACAAGGGGTGCATGAACGGGAACGGTAGGGTGCAGCGATGCCGACAACCGCCGCGCACGAAACCGGACGCCGCCCAACGCTGTGCCGGGCTCAGGGGTAAGTTGAATCGGCACCCTCCGTCCATTGCAGGCAACAACGTAGCGGGATTCCGTTATGAACCCGGATACCTTCACCTGCAGCCGCTCCATTGATGAGTCCACAGTACGAACCGTGCTGCCGGAATGGGTCTCCTCCGCGAGCACGTTCCAAGGCTCGAGGGCCTGACGCAGTTCGAGCTCGACTCCGTCAGCAGCGATCGAACCAATCTTCGGAAAGCGAAACTCCGCATGCGCATCAAACCACTCGTCCTCGAAGTTGTACCCTGACAACCGCAACCGCGCGAGTACCTCGCGAAGGTCGCGCCTGATGAGATCCGGCAACATAAATCGGTCGTGAAGTGTGGTACCCCATCGGATCAGACTGCCATCGAAAGGCGTTTTCCAAAACATACTTACCAAGGCGCGAATCAGCAACATCTGCAGAAGATTCATTTGCACATGAGGCGCCATTTCGAATGCTCGCAATTCGAGCAATCCAAGTTGCAACCCGAGGCCCTCAGGCGGATAAAGCTTGTCGACGCAGAACTCGGCGCGATGCGAGTTGCCCGTGGCGTCTACGAGTAGATTGCGGAACAATCCATCGATAACGAACGGAGGACAATCGCCTGAAGGGAGATTGCGAAAGGCAATCTCGAGCTCATACAAGGCATCCATGCGCGCTTCGTCCACGCGTGGATACTGACTTGTGGGACCGACATACATGCCAGAAAACAGGTACGACAGCGACGGATGATTCTGCCAAAACCCCACCATACTGCGCAGCAGGTCGGGGCGGCGCAGAAGGGGACTGTCCAGCAGGGTTGACCCACCGATCACGATGTGGTTGCCGCCTCCCGTAGCGACACGGCTGCCATCATAGGCGAATTTTTCAGCGGTTAACCGATTGCGACGGGCTTCTCCGTCGAGCAAAGTATTAATCCGTTCCAGCTCGTCCCAATTGCTCGCAGGCGGCAGGTTTACTTCCAGAACGCCCGGGTCCGGGGTGACGCTGAACGATCGCAGCCGGGGATCGGGCGCCGGGGCGTAGCCCTCCACCCAAACCGGGATTTTCAGGTACTGGCACGTGTCCTCAACCGCGCTCACCAGGTCGAGATAATCCGAAAGTCTGGGCACATAGGGCAAGAACACGTGCAGGCGGCCTTCCCGAGCCTGCACGCATAGCGACGGCCGGATCAGCTCTGGCACTGCATCGGTTGCAGGCAAGACAGCGGGCAGCGGATCTGGCGCGGGGGTTTTCGCGAAGAGTTCCATGCGGCGCGCGGGGCTTGCCGGGAGCTTGACCCATTGTTCGAAGGGCGCAGCATCAAAGTCGTACTCAATTTCGTCAGGCGCAACCCAGGGCATGGACTCCTGTGGAATGCGGAAGCCTATTGGTGAATCGCCAGCCGACAACACCAGACGTTCCGGGCGCGGGAACCACAACTGACTCGACCAGCGCAGTTGTCCTTCCGGCTGCCGGCGGCGAAGAGGCAGTATGTAGCCGACCGGCTCCGTCGTTTCGCTTTCCGGGTTATAGGCGGCCAGCAGATTCTCGGAACTCACCTGGAGGCGGCGCGTGAGTGCTTCAATGAATCTGAGAGCATCGGCAGCACGAAAACTGTACTCATGATCTTCGCGCGCGATGAGGCCGATATCCTCCCAGACAGGAATGCCATCGACACGCCAGTAGCAGCTCAGCGCCCAACGTGGCACGGCCTCGCCGGGGTACCATTTGCCTTGCCCGTAATGGAGAAGCCCACCGGAAGCCAGCCCCTCGCGGAGACCTTGAATAAGCGCCAGGCCGCGGGTTCTTTTCATCGATCCGCCGGCATCGATGTTCCATTGAGGGCTCTCAGGGTCGTCGATGCCGACGTACGTTGGCTCGCCGCCCATCGTCAGGCGCACATCCTGCGCTTTCAGTTCTTGGTCGACGCTATGCGCGACCTTTCTTATCCGCAGCCAGTCCTGGTCGGTAAACGGCCTGGATAGCCGTCGTGGATCATTCAAGCGGCGAATCTCGATTGAGTGGCTAAACTCCACTTCGGCTGGCTCCGAAGTGCCTCCGATTGGTGCGGCTTGCGAAGCGGTCGGAGTGCAGACCAGCGGGATGTGACCTTCGCCGGCAAGCAAGCCCGAGGTCGGATCCATTCCAATCCAGCCCGCGCCCGGCAAGAACGCTTCTGCCCAGGCATGCAGATCTGCTGAATCCAGTTCCGGACCTCCCGACGCCGGATCGGGGGACTGCAATTGAATCAGATATCCCGAAACAAACCGTGCCGCGATCCCAAGATTTCGGAGACTTTGAACCAGCAACCATGCAGAATCGCGGCACGACGCCGAGCGCTTCCCGAGGGTCTCCTCGCACGTCTGGACGCCTGGCTCCAGCCGCGCCACATAGCCAATTTCGTCTCGCACCTTTCGATTCAGGTCAAGCAGAAGATTGATTGTTCCGCTCTTCCGACCCACGAAACTCTCAAGAAACGCATGAAGCAGCGGTCCGGGCGGATCCACAGATCGATAGGGTTCAAGATCTTTGGCCAGCCCTGGCGCGTATGCGAAAGGGTACTCCTCAACTCCCGGTTCCAGGAAAAACGCGAACGGGTTGTAAGGAGAAATATCCGCGACGAGGTTCACCTCAACCAGAAGTTCGCTCGTCTTCCCCAAAAAGAGAATGCGCGCCAGGCGATTATTGTGGGGGTCCAATTGCCAGTTCAGAATGTGTTCGGAGGGGGTTACGTCAAGAGAATAGCTGAGGATTGGCGTTCGACAGTGCAACGCGGGACGCAACTGGATCACCTGGGGACCAAGGGATATCGGTTTTTCGTACCGGTAGATTGTCCGGTGATTCAGCGCAACTTGTATTCCCATCCGCCCCCTCGCCGCCCACACTTGGAATTCCGGGGGCCGCCGGCATTCGGCGACACTGCCCGCGAACCCGCCAAACGTCTTGTGGTAGCCGGGGCGTTAGAGATACGGTAACATATCGTCCGCCGGAAATATGTCCATTCTGATACAGAAAAACACAGCGCAGGCGCGGAAAATAAAGTGGTCACCGGCACTTTCCCAAACGCTTGCATCCGGAGAGAATCCGCCGGCGCACTCGGCGACCTCCGTTCGTTATCTTGCATCCAACCCCGGAGATGGCAGTTTCATACCGCAGCACACTTCCTTCTACAGGACGCTATCCAGTCCGGTGACTTTACGCTGAGAGGCGCGCCACAATGTTGATTCGTCTTGCATATGACATTCAATTCGAGATTCCTGCCCCCGTCGCGATGGTGGCACTTCTCAATGTCCATCCTTCGCGCGCCCACGATCTATTGGAGCCGGACGAGTTGCAGACCGAACCCAGACTCGAAATCGCCCAATATATCGACAGTTTCGGGAATCGTTGTGCGCGGTTCGTCGCGCCTCCAGGGCAACTGAGGCTCTTTAATTCCACGCTCATTCAAGACTCCGGAGTTCTGGACGAGGTCAATTGGTATGCCCGCGAGCACGCCGTCGGCGATCTGCCGAACGAAGTGCTCCGATTCCTGCTCAATAGCCGGTACTGCGAGGTGGATCGATTCGCAAGCGTCGCGTTTGAACTGTTCGGGCAAATCGAACCCGGCTGGGGCCGAGTGCAAGCCATTTGCAACTGGGTCCACCACAAGGTGACGTTTAACTATCAGCACGCGCGACCCACAAAGACTGCCCTCGACGTCTTCACTGAACGCGTCGGCGTATGCCGCGACTTTCAACATCTTGCGATCGCTTTTTGCCGCGCACTCAACATTCCGGCACGCTATGCCACTGGCTATCTGGGCGATATCGGCGTCCCTGTGGTCCTTCCAATGGACTTCAGTGCGTGGTTTGAAGTCTATCTCGAGGGCCGTTGGTGGACCTTCGACGCCCGCAACAACCAATCCCGGATTGGCCGTGTACTCATGGCGACGGGGCGGGATGCCGCCGATGTGGCGATGACCACTTCGTTTGGGCAAGCAGACCTGCGGCACTTTTTCGTAGTTACCGAAGAAGAGGTTGCGACGCCCGTTGCGAGATAGGCCCTTGCCCCTTCTCGATTTGGTCGGCGTTAGCGTGGCTGTTTGTCGGCGAGATAGTGGCAGGTTGATCCTTTGGAAATCAAGAGGATGGAAATGGCTGGTAGCGCTACCGGGAATCGAACCCGGGTTTTAAGATTGAGAATCTCACGTCCTAACCCCTAGACGATAGCGCCACTTATTGTGCGGAGGCGGCCCGCGGGCGCGGGCTACTCCCTTACTTTAGCAAAAATACCTTGTCAATCCAATGGCGCGACGAGACCGGGAGCGCCGCCTCAGATCCCGAGCTTGCGCACTTCCTCGTTGTAGTACTTGCGGTACAGGATGTCCCACTCCTGCG